>NZ_JAFCWM010000007.1:0-219033 GCF_049897565.1 Massilia sp. TWR1-2-2
GAAATCGCCCTGAAAAGCGGCTAGAACTTGGTTCTCAGGAGGCATGCGGGTTTGGATCGATAAATTTCGACTGATCATCGATAAAACCCGAAGGTATTCATGCCTTTTTCAACGCCCTGCTAACAACACGCCGTTGAGTCAGTATGTGACGGCACTGGCGGTGCCGGCTCCCCACCCTGGTTGAGCAGCGCCAGCAAAGCACGGCTGGCGCGCTGTCGCACATCTCATTCACTCGCCCTGATTTTGCTTCATTACCGACAACACGGCGGCGCTATGAATCAGGCCGTCATCGCTCATGGTTTTCGCCCCACGCCCCACATTGCTCAGAAAAATATTCAGGTCTTTCGCCGTTACACGTCCGTCCATGCCGGTGACGATTTTAAAGACGACTTTAAAATTCGCAATCATGGCATCATCATTTTCCAACTGTCCTCTTGACTCGGAAATACGCATGAATTGATAGGCGTTGCCGATCCGGTCGTCTTTTCCGCCGGTTTCCGGTAACAGTGACACCGCCTTTGATAGCTGTCTAAGCAGCCTAACTGAGGGATTTTTTCCAAGCGTCTTGGTCATTTTTTCGCAGATGGCAGCAGTTTCCTCTCCGCTCAATGTCGAGATTCTAACCGGAGAGACAGTCTCGAATCCGCATGAAGCCAACATAGTCGAATTGCTATCGAGAGCGCGCTCTTGGGCCTGCATTTCTTCGGACGACTTGCCGCAACCTGACAGGATAAGAGCGGCCAAGATAGATATGGCAAACATTGGAATGGTATTGGGCCGCATAGCTTCCTAACTGAAATTTAGATGTTCAAAAATGTCACGATCAGAGCGTGGTGATTTAGTATACATTGCTCGACAGTGTCAGCGTGGAAACGCTGAGAAAATCATTGGGCGAACGGGTGCGCCAACTACGCCGCGACGCAGGAGTCTCTCAGGAGGACTTTGCGGACGCGTGCGGGTTCGCTCGCAGCTATATGAGCCGGATTGAGCGGGGCACATCGAACTTGTCTTTGGACGGCATTGAGCGGGTTGCCGCCGCGTTCGGGATTTCTGTTGGGGAGCTATTCGAGGGACTGTAGCGTCGCTTTCCCGAAGGCATGTTTATGTGGCGGACTGGTGCCGGACCGCTCATAACTGCCTAGGGCCAAGCCGCGAGCACCGTCCACTATCTTGTCGCCAGTCAACCCGGCCACCGTTCAGGCAAGCAACAATGCCCATTCCGCACAACCGGAACGGGGTTTCAAAATGGCAATTGACGCATACCTGCAAATCGAAGGCATCAAGGGCGAATCTGCGGATTCCGCTCATCCTGGCTGGATCGAAGCTACCGGCATAAATTGGGGCGTCCACCAACCCAAGAGCGCGACCGCTTCGACAGGCGGCGGCCACACTGCCGAGCGCGCCGAACTGTCGGAAATATCGTTCTCCAAGCTGGCCGACATCTCATCACCGTTACTCTTGCAAACCTGCGCGTGCGGCAAGACGATCCCCAAAGCCAAAATTGAGCTTTTCCGCGCTGATGGCACTGGCGCGCGCGTGAAGTATTTTGAAATCGAACTGGAAAACGTGCTTATCGGTATGGTCAAGCCTCACCTTGGCGGCGCGGATTCCTACCTGATCGAGAACGTCAACCTCAAATTCTCCAAGGTGAAATGGCGCTATGTCCAACAGAAGATTGGCGGCGGAGCTGGCGGCTCGACCATTGGCGGCTGGGACGCGGCTGCAAATAAAATCGCGTGAGGTGAATCATGCCAGTTGACATAAAAAAATTCACGAAGCACCTGCGTGACAATGCAGCCCTAATGCCACCGGGGAAGGGAAGATGCGGCGAGTATGTGCGGAAGGCGTTGCAAGCTGGCGGCGCGAACTTCAATGGCTCCAACCCCGGAACCGGCAAGGAATATGGCCCAACGCTGCTGAGGCTTGGCTTTCACGAAATAATCGTGGCCAACCCCGACACGTTCAACTTTATGCCGGGTGACATCATGGTGATGGAACCGTATGAAAAAAGCACGAACAACGCCGGGCACGTTGCAGGATATGACGGACGAAATTGGATTTCCGACTTCATCCAGAACGACTATTGGGCGGGTCCACGATACCGCAAGGAGAGGCCAAAAAATGCTGTCTTCCGTTACTAGAATCCTCGCGACTGCATTGCTCGCAATCAGCACTGCCGCCAGTGCGACCGGCAGCAACAAGCCACCGCAATTTCTGACCGTCCCTGTCCTCGGCTTGCGAGTGCCGCTCGACCGGATCAACCTCGACCAGTTCCCCGACGACCTGCGCGCGGCATGTAGCCAGCTTTACGATGAAGAACGGTTCACGGCTCACATGTGGGTGTTCGGCAAGGTGAAGGATGCGGCAAGCTCGTATTACATCCTTGCGGGCTACTACAAGTGGCGCAATCCAGCGCCGGGGCAGCGCCTGTATGACCTTTCCGAGTATGGAACCGTGTTCACCATGCGCGGCGGCAAGTGTGGCGGAGACGAAGCCGGGGAAGTGTTCGACGTGCGCGACTTGAACGAGACACCGCTTCCAGTCTTGCAACAGCTTGCGCGCGACCTGGCATCACAATCGGTCCGAGCGTTCGGGAGTCCTGACAAACTGCGCGCGGCCATCATCACCCAGCGGATCGACTTCAACGCTCTTTCGCCTGAATTGCAGGAAGCGTTCAAGCCGTATTTTCCTGCGGCGAAGTAGGCCAGCGCCAGCGCTGCCGTAATACGCTCAAGTTCGCGTGAGGTGGCGACATGAGCGTCATGCAGGGGGAGCATAAACCGTGTTGCTACGCCACCAGCGCCAGCCGTAGCGGGCGCTTAGACGGTGCCGGTGCTGAAGCGGGCGCGGTCGGCGATGTCGCATGGCTCTCTGCCCACGAGCGCCAGCAGCCAGGACATGCGGTCGGTGCCCCCCCCTGTAAGGTTAGACGGCTGGCGCTCCAAAGTTGATGAAAGCTACCCCATCGCGGCAATACTTATATTCTAGGACTTTCACTTTTTGGGGCCGGTGCTGGCGCTGGTAAGTCACTGGTGACTTACTGGGCAAGGCAACAAGGTAAGCGGGTCGTTCCGCTTACCTTGTTGTCCTACCGGGTGGGTGTTACTGGATCACGTAGCAGTCGCCCGCGCCTCGACAGGTTGAGATGATGATTGTCGGGACGCCTTCGATGTGTCCGTGATGTGTGATGAATGGGCCGCTGTCGATGGATTGGGTGATGGTCATGACGTCCAGACGGTCTGTTGCGTGTTCAAGTGTGATGCACTTCATGTTGCGTGTGTTCCTCTACAGTTGGTCGGCTTGTCGAACCGGTAGGCGATCTTACGGGTTTTGCAATGGTGTCGTCAAGCAATACGGCGGGCCGGTTGGGATGACGGGTTTTCCCTCGTCTGAGGGCAGAAATTGCCCCGCGTTGGTTGCGCGTTGGTTGCGCGTTGGTTCTCACAATGTGGAATGAGGGGGTGGCAAGGGGGTGCTTTTTGCCACCCCCTCAATTGGGCCTTGTGCCACCCCCTCGGGTCGCCTCTTTTTGCCACCCCATCGGATGTTCGATTCTCCGGGCGTGGAGGTGTGTTTAGGGGGTGGCGTGGAACAATGTGGAACTACGTTCCAAAAAACACAATTTTTCGACCCGAGTTCGGGGCTACCCACACAAATAGTCACCTATTTTTTCACGTAGCACGGCGCGCACTTTTTCAAGCTGTTTTGCCGCCGCCTGTCTCGTCATCGTTTCGCCGCTCAGCAGCATGTAGCGTGCCGCGATCATGGCCGCGCTTTCGCCCTTGCCCATGCGCGAGCAATGCCAGAGTGCATGACGGCGCGCGAGCGACGCCTGCGCGTCCGCCTCGCTGAACGTGGGCGTCCTGTGGACCGTTTGCAGGTTGTCATGCAATGTTTGTCGCACCCGCTCGCCGAGGATAGCTGTGGCCTCTGCCTCTCGCTTGATCGGCGTCGAGCGGAGGTATGCAGACTCCCACTGTTGGCGTTTCGTCATGCTTAACGATCCAGCAAGTTTCCACGCTGGGCGCTTGCCTGCATAAAAAGCGAACTCGGCTTCACGGAGAAAAACCGTCTCGCTGCCGGTCAACAGCGCCTTGCCTCGTTGGTATCGCGCCGCGCTTGCATGGCCGGGGTGCTGGCGGCGCAGCCATGCCAAGTCTGCCATTGCCAAATCGGCCAGCTGGTTGACGCTGGCGCTGACCAGCGCCAGCCGTTCATGCCAAAAACACGGAGGGATGCCGCGCTCGATCAGCTCGCCCGCCATGGCGTAAGCGGTCAGGCGTTTGCCGTCCGCATACGCCGCCCGGTATCGCTGGATCAGGTCGGCCCTGTCGAGCTTCGCCACCCGCCGCCGCGCTTCGCTGAGAGTGGCAGGCGTGACGGCGTGCAGCAGCGACGAGAACGGCGTGTATGACATTGCCGATGGATCGGCCGCTGTCGGTGCATCCTGTCGCATCAGGAGGCCGTAGCGGTGCTCTTGAGGTCGGCCAGCAACTCATCAAGCTCGGCATCGGTGCTTTCGGCTAGCGTCCGGTAGGTGGGCGCGCAGCGCCCGATACAGGCCAGAATGCTTTCGGTGCTCGTGTCGCCAAGTCGCAGCCTGTCGGCCAGCGCCGAGTGCTCCGCCGTCCCTTTCAGGAACTCCTTCATGAAGGCAGCGGCCTCCAAAAGTTCGCCGGGGTGGACTGCGGCTGCGGTGACGAACGCCGTCAGCGTTTCCGCTTCATCGGCAAGCCAGGACACGGCGCGCTTGTCGATCAGGTCGAGGGCGGAGAATTTGATTTTCTGCATCGTCACGTCTTCCCTCATTGGCCGATGTCATACCAGATGCCGGACAGCTCGTCGGCCTTCTGATTGTGGTGTTCGGCAATGATGATGGGCACGCCGTGGCGCGTGCCGTGATGGACCGTGAAGCCGCCCATGTCGATGGAGTATTCAAGCTGTGATTCGGTCATCGTCTGCGTCACGGTGGCGAGGTCAACCGCGTGGAAGTGTTCGACGCTGAGCGGGCTGTGTGGGCGCTTGGTGTTTATGCTCATGCCGCCACCTTCTGATGGCTGGCTTGAATGCGGGTCTGAATCCAAGCATCGACGGATGATGCGAGCCAGCCAACAGCCCGCTCGCCCAACTTGACCGGGGCGGGGAAGGTGCCATTCTTCACTCCGGCGTAGATACTAGCGCGACCAAGGCCGCAGCGGCCTTTGACCTGTGGGAGTCGGAGAATAATTTCTCCCGTCATGGTGTTTGGCGGGAGGGGGAATGCTATTACGTTCGTCATGTCTGATACCTTTCGTAAGTGTCTGTTTGCTGCCGGTGAGCAGCAACAGACCGAACGATATCGGTTTGAATTCTGACGGTCTAGCTGGCGTGACTTGACGTGACCTGACGTGACTTGGCGTGATGTTCTTCCTGCCGTTTGAATAGCGCGGCAAGCGTTCGGCGTGCATAGTGGTCGAATTCCGATCCCTGTGTTCGTCCGTAAATTCCGCCTCGATACCGAATTCCTTTGCCATGTATGTAGCCTGTTACTTCATCCGGTGATTCATCAGTGCCGGCCATGCGCACAAGCTCAATCCAAACGCGACCGAGGCTTTCAAGGTCAAAGCCTGTAGCGCGAACACTCCGCATTGCCCGCGCTATAAACGGAACAAGAGCATGGTTGGTATTTTGTAATTTTGGGAGCAGGACGGTCAATTTCCTCTCTGCGTCTATCTCGGCTGCGGTGCGCATCGCCGCCGCGATCTGCTCCGGGGTGTCCGTGGGTTTAGTCTCAATCCCGAAGCCACCCACCGTTATTTTCAGCTCCCATGCGCTGTCACTGGCACCAGTGACGGCTTCCGATCTTGGCTCCGGTGCGCTGTTGTCGGTTGCCGTTCCAAATGCGCCCCAGCTAGGGTAAATCTTTTCGTCGTTCATGCTGCCTTTCCAAAGTTGGCGACAACCACATTGCCGCCCTGTCTAATTGCGTCGAGGTAGTCGGCCCAGCGCTGCATCATGAGGCGGCGGGCCGGTAGGTGTGCCGTGCGGTTATAGGCGCGCCCGTTCGGGTCTTTGACGGCATGGGCGAGCTGGTGCTCGATCAGGTCCACGCGTTCACCGAGCACTTCATCCATGATCGTGCGGGCCATTGCGCGGAAGCCGTGACCGGTCATCACCTCTTTGCCGTAGCCCATGGCGCGCAGCGCCGCATTGATCGTGTTTTCACTCATACAGCGCTCGCCAGTTCGGACGCTGGGGAACACATATTTGCCATGCCCCGTCATCGAATGGAGCGCCCGCAGCAACTCCACCGCTTGCGTGGACAGCGGGACCAAGTGATCCGTCTTCATTTTCATCTTGCTACCGGGGATGCGCCACTCGGCGGCGTCAAGGTCGATCTCCGTCCACTCCGCAGCCCGCAGCTCGCCAGGACGCACGAACACCAACGGCGACAGCTTGAGCGCCGCGACGGCGTAGGGATGGCCGGTGTAGGCGTGTATGGAGCGCAGAAGTTCGCCCGCTTGCTTTGGCTCCGTGATAGCCGCGTAGTGGGCCTCTGGCGCCGTCGCAAGCGCATCGCGCAGGTCGGCAGTCACGTCACGTTCCGCCAGCCCGCCTGCTACCGCGAACCGGAACACCTGCCCGCATAGTTGCTTGATCTTGTGCGCGGACTCAATCGCACCGCGTGCCTCAATAATGTGCAACGCGCTCAATACGTCGCGTGGCTTGATGGTGGACACAGGCATTGCGCCGATTACAGGAAAGATATTCCGTTCTAGCCATGCGGTATTCTTTTCCTGGGTGCTGATGGCGCGGTCCGCCGCCGTCTTCGCAAGCCATGCGCGCGCCACAGCCTCAAAGGTATGGATGGCCGCAACGCTCCTTGCGTGCTTGTCTTCGCGCTTGGCCTGTCCGGGGTCGATGCCTTCAGCCAGCAGCTTGCGCGCCGCCGCACGCTTCGTCCGGGCGTCCAGGAGCGAGATTTCGGGGTAGGGGCCGAACGTGAGCCGGTTGTTCTTGCCGTTCGGCTGGCGGTAGGCCATGCGCCAAACCTTAGATCCGCTCGGCATGATCTCCAGATACATGCCACCGCCATCGGCCAGAGTGTAGGCCTTCTCTTTTGGTTTGGCGCTTCGTGCTTGGGTGTCGGTCAGAGGTTTAGCGAGTTTTGGCATCTTGCATCCATGCGGTTTTGAGGTTTGAATCCATGGATGAAAGTATGGATGCAAGGTTGCCGGATGTAAATGGACGCCAAAAGCCCTCAACAAACAAAAAACCCGCATTCTCACAGGGAGAGTTGCGGGTCATTGGTTGCTGCTGGACTTCTTCAAACATGATCATGGTGCCGGGAGCCGGAATCGAACCGGCACGCTGTTTCCAGCGCGGGATTTTGAGTCCCGTGCGTCTACCTATTCCGCCATCCCGGCAACGCGACCCGCATTATGGCTGATTTAGCAGGATGCGGCAACTGTTTTGGCCGGGATCGCTCGCCGCCGCGCCTTAGCCAGTCAGCCGCTGCTGCAGCATGCGCAGCACGAACACCGGGCCGACGACGACGATGGCGTGATCGCTGACCTTGATGGCGATCGCGTTTTCCTTCCAGTGGACGATCCTTGCCTGTGGCTGGTAGCAGGACTGGCCGTCGACGGACTCGGCGCGGTGGTAGCCCATGGCCCGGATCGCTTCATCGAGCGTCTTGACGAAATGCTGGGCATGGAAGCGGGTGTGCACCTGGAAGCGCCCCGGCAGCGCGGCAAACACCGGCGCCAGGCCGCCGAGCAATACCGGGATCACGATGTAGGCCAGCGGCGCGCTCGGGTCGATCGCCGCGCACAGCATCGCGATGAAGGTCAGGCCGACTGCCAGCGCCAACCCGAGCGAGACCAGCTGGCCCCGCGACTGGATCGGCCACAGGAAACGGAATGCATCGTGCGCCCTGACCACTTGAGACATCGACACGCTTTTCATGATGAGCTCCCCGAGATGGAACCGTTGACCAGTTCTATATTCTCGGCGTCAATTTCCGTAGCGAATTGATATTTCTCAAGTCGAATCGACGTGCACGTCGCTGCCGCCAGGCGTGCCGGGCGGCCCGCGGCCCATCTGCTGCGCGGTCTTACTTGACGCGGCGGTACAGGCGGAACCGTTCGTCAGGGTCGGACGGGCGCCGTCCTTCCCACAGCAGCGCCCACTGCTTGCCGCGGAAGGCTTGCGTGATTTCGCCGTCATCCCTCAGGTCCATGCTGTCCTGCAGCAGCAGCAAGTCGCATTGTTCGTCGCCGAAGCTGGCGAAAGTCAAGCCGCCGTAAAAGGCGAACGACGCGCGCTGGGCCGCTCCGACATTGGTCAGGATGCAGGCGCCGCCTTCCGGCAGCTTGGCGGCGATTTGCTGCGCCACGTTGTTGTAGCTCTTGCTGTAATTAAATTGTGGCAGCAGCAGCGTCATCAGCAGCACCCAGAACAGGATCAGCCCGCCCGACGACAGCACCACGGCGCGCCACAGCACCGCCGGCTGGCGCGAGATGCGCCAGTGCACCAGCACGAACCAGCCGATGGTGGCCGCGGCAGCCACCAGGCACGCGATGATGCCGAACTCGGCGTGAAAGCCGGGCGACTGCCGCGCTGCGTTCTTGGCCAGCTGCGCCGGCCAGCCGGTCAGCGTGGCGCACCACCACAGCCAGATGCCGCCGGCAATCATGGTCAGCACCATCACCGAGAACCAGTCGATCGCGTTGATGGTGCCGCGTTTCATCGCCGGCAGCCCGAACGCGGCCATGATGGCCAGCGGTGGCAGCAGCTTGAGCAGGTCGCCGCTTTCCGGCGCCGGATCGAACAGGATCAGCAAGGTCAGCGCGCCGGCAAAGCTGAGCGGCAGCACGATGTGCAGCAGCCGCCGCTGGCGCCGCCAGGCGTAGGTCGCCCAGATCGCGAACGGCCAGGCCGGCCAGAAGAACCAGATGCCGACCTTGAGGAACGCTTTCAGTGAATGCAGGCTCGGCAGGCCGATCTGGCTCAGGTTCCAGGCCATCCAGCTGTCGACCGGCGACAGCTGGTAAGGGCGCAGCGTCGCCGCCGGCACGATCCACAGCAGTGCGATCAGCAACGCCACCAGCGCGGCGTAGCCCAGGTCGCGCAGCGTGCGCGCGGCCGGCAAGTCGAGGAAACGGGTGCACAGGAACAGCGCCAGCGCCAGGGTGCATGGCGGCAGCCAGCCGCGCGTGAGCGTCAGCGTGCCCAGCGCCAGGCCGATCAGCCCGGCATTGCCCAGGCTTGGCGCCTCGACGTAGCGCACCGCGCGGTACAGGAAGAAGGCCAGCAGCGACCCTTGCAGCGTCACCGCCAGCGTTTCGTGGCTGTTGAGCAGCAGGCCGAGGCAGCCGAGGTAGATCAGCAGGGCGGTGTCGGCCAGCGTGCGGCCGTAGTCGTCCGGCTCGGGCTGGCCGCCGAAGGCCAGCCGCAGCGGCTGGGCATCCGGGCGCCGGCCCAGGTGGAAGGCGGTGTACCAGACCGACAGCGCGCCGAGCACGAAAATGCCGATCGTCGACACGCGCGCGGCCATGACGTCGCCGAGCAGCCAGCCGAGCAGCTTGATGCAGAGCGCGCCGAGCCAGAACGCCAGCGGGCCTTCGTCGGCCAGCGGCAGGCCGGCGACGTTCGGCAGCAGCCAGTCGCTGACACTGCCGTGCGCCATCGTCCACATGATGCCGAAGCTGGCCGCGTCGTCTTTCCACAGGTCGCGCCCGATCAGGCCGGGCAGGATATATAACAGGCCGAGCCCGAAAATGGCCCAGCGTGGCAAGGCGAGGGTAGCGGCGGCGGCTAGGCGGACTGGCTTCATCGATAACTGTTTGGTCACGGGCACAGCCCTGAAAGTCGGAAATAGTGCGTAGTATCCGCGAAAAAAAAGCAGCCGTAGCTGCTTTTTTTACTTGCGGCCGGAAACTTAGCCGTTTGCGACGGCAGTCTTCGAACCGACTGCGCCGAATTTCTGGCGGAATTTCTCAACGCGGCCAGCGGTGTCGACGATCTTGTGCTTGCCGGTGTAGAACGGGTGCGATTCAGCCGACACCTCGATCTTGACCAGTGGGTACTCTTGACCTTCGTGGGTGATTTTGTCACGGGTCTGGATGGTCGAGCGGGAAACGAATTTGAAGTCGCACGAAACGTCGTGGAATACGACATCGCGGTAATCTGGGTGGATATCTTTACGCATGGTCTTGCCTCTTTAAGTTTGGTAGCCAATCTGCACTTCGTCGGTCGTCGAGCCTCTTGACCCGGTTGCCGATCACTTGCCAGGGGTTTGTTACTGCAACCGGCGATTATACAGGTGGTTGAGGGTGGAAGGCAATACCAGGGCTCAGCCTGGGGGCAACAGCTTCAACATTGTCACTATCATGCCGGCGAAACCGAGGAGCATCGTGAGCAGCGTCGCGGTCATCCACCGCTGGATCTCGGCTTTGAAGGCGTAGACTTCCATGCGCAACGCAACGATGTCCGCCCTCACCGCCGCCTTCAGTTCGATCAGATCGGCTTTCGTTGCAAGTGTCGGCAAGATGGTGTCGAACCGGGTTTCAAGTACGATCAGGCGCCTGTCCATCTTCAGAATATAGGCCGCCCAATCGCCGTTGGCAAGGTCAGCTTCGTCGGTTCCGGAATTGAGCGCCATGATGGTCTCCCAAGCGAAAAAAGGGAACGCCGCGGCGTCCCCTTTTTTGTGATGCTGCAGGGGGCGTTAGCCGCCGCGGCGCATCAGGTCGAAGAACTCGTTATTGTTCTTCGTCGCCTTCATCTTGTCGAGGATGAACTCCATCGCTTCGATCTCGTCCATCGAGTACAGCAGCTTGCGCAGGATCCAGATCTTCTGCAGCTGGTCCGGCTTGATCAGCAGCTCTTCGCGGCGGGTGCCCGACTTGTTCAGGTTGATCGCCGGGTAGACGCGCTTCTCGGCCAGGCGGCGCTCGAGGTGCACTTCCATGTTGCCGGTACCCTTGAACTCCTCGAAAATCACGTCGTCCATGCGCGAGCCGGTTTCGATCAGCGCGGTGGCGATGATGGTCAGGGAGCCGCCTTCCTCGATGTTACGGGCGGCGCCGAAGAAACGCTTCGGACGCTGCAGCGCGTTGGCGTCGACACCACCGGTGAGTACCTTGCCCGACGCTGGAATGACGGTGTTGTAGGCGCGCGCCAGGCGGGTGATCGAGTCGAGCAGGATCACCACGTCTTTTTTCATTTCGACCAGGCGCTTGGCTTTTTCCAGCACCATCTCGGCAACCTGCACGTGGCGCGTGGCCGGCTCGTCGAAGGTCGATGCGACCACTTCGCCGCGTACCGAACGCTGCATCTCCGTCACTTCTTCCGGGCGCTCGTCGATCAAGAGCACGATCAGGGTGCAGTCAGGATGGTTCGCGGTGATCGCGTGCGCCATGTGCTGCAGGATGACCGATTTGCCCGACTTCGGCGACGCCACCAGCAGGCCGCGCTGACCTTTGCCGATCGGCGCGATCAGGTCGATGATGCGGCCGGTGATGTTCTCCTGGCCCATCATCTCGCGCTCGAGGCGCAGCGGCTCGTTCGGGTGCAGCGGGGTCAGGTTCTCGAACAGGATGCGGTGCTTCGACGCTTCCGGCGATTCGCCATTGACCTTGTCGACCTTGACCAGCGCGAAATAGCGCTCGCCGTCTTTCGGGGTGCGTACTTCGCCTTCGATCGAGTCGCCCGTGTGCAGGTTGAAGCGGCGGATCTGCGACGGCGAAATGTAGATGTCGTCGGTCGAGGCCATGTAGGAGGCGTCGGGCGAGCGCAGAAAGCCGAAGCCGTCCGGCAGCACTTCGAGGGCGCCGTCGCCAAAAATTTGTTCGCCTGACTTCGCGCGCTTTTTCAGGATCGCGAACATCAGTTCTTGTTTGCGCAGGCGGGCCGCGTTGTCGATATCGAGGCCAATTGCCATCTCGAGGAGCGCCGAGACGTGCATTGCCTTCAGTTCAGATAAGTGCATGAGTTGAGTCCCGTGACGGGAAAGTAAAGGTAGGGGAGGGGATTGCGTGGGTTAATTATTTGGGGAGGATTCAGACGAGGCTGCTTCGCTTCCCGGCCGGATTGGACGACAGCGCGGGCGCGCTGCCGTCGCATCATATCAGATGTTACTGTCGATGAACGAAGTCAACTGGCCCTTGGCCATGGCGCCCACCTTCTGGGCGGCGGCAACGCCGTTTTTGAACAGGATCAGAGTCGGGATGCCGCGGATGCCGAACTTGGCCGGCACCGCCTGGTTGGCGTCGACGTCCATCTTGGCGATCAGGATCTTGCCGTCGTACTCCTTTGCCACCTCTTCGAGGATCGGGCCGATGGCCTTGCAGGGACCGCACCATTCAGCCCAGAAATCGACCAGCACCGGACGCTCCGACTTGAGGACGTCGGCTTCGAAAGATGCGTCGGTGATGTGTTTAATATTTTCGCTCATGTTTTCTTCCTCAATTGAGGGTAGGGATCAAATTACGCCGCCGCGTGCCGATCAGACGTTCGTCGGATCCTGCGACGGCACGCCGGCCAGCTTCCTTTTGTTGCAACACTTATGGTGGCGACGGAGTCCGCAAATTCAATAAGTGGAGGGGCGTCAAAGGGGGCGTCAGGCGGGGGATTAGACGAAATAATAACCTATTTTCCCAAAAAGGGGCGGTGGTTCGTACGAAATGTTGAGCAATGCGCAAGCGCGTGCCTTTCCCGCCTTGCCGGCGCCGGCAAGGCGCAACTATCCGACGCTGCCGGTGAACTGGTACAGCGCGCCCGGATGCCACATCGTCACCACCGACGCCACATGCCCCGACGACGTCGTGCGGCGGCGCAGCACCAGGCAGCTTTCGCGCGCATCGATCGCCAGCATCTCGGCCACGTCGCGCGGCGCCGCCAGCGCTTCGATGCTGTAGGTGGCGCCCTGCAGCGGCGCGGCAACCATCAGGTGCTCGTTCGGCGTCAGCACGCTGAAGTCCTGCTCCAGGTAACGCGGCGCGCAGGCCGGGTTGACCCAGCGGTCCTCGACCTGGATCGGCGTGTCGTTTTCGAAGTGGACGATCACCGAATGGAACAGCGCGCTGCCGGCGGCCAGCGCGAACTGCTGCGCCAGAACGTCGCTGGCGCGGCCCGCTTCGAGCTTGCGCAGGCTGCTGCGGTGGACGTGGCCGCGCGCGCGGATCTCGTCGGCGATGCTCTTGATCTCGACCAGCGTCGCCTGGTATTTTTTCGGCGCGACGAACGTGCCCGAGCCTTGCCGGCGCGTGAGCACTTGTTCGGCCGTCAGTTCGCGCACGGCGCGGTTGACCGTCATGCGCGAGACGCCGAACTGGCGCACCAGCGCCTGCTCGGACGGCACCACTTCTCCTTCTTTCCAGCGGCCGGCCGCGATTTCGCTGACCAGATAGTCCTTGATGCGCTGGAAAATAGGCGTGCTGTCTTGCGCGATCTGTTCTTCCAAACTACTCTCCGAGGGGCGGGCGATAATCCGATTCTAGCACTTCAATTCAAAAGCAAGACCCGGGGTTTCTTTCGCCGCCGCAGGGTGCACGATGCTGGTTCGGCTCCCACCCACAGAGGCAAAATCATGAACGCAGCAATCCAATCGGCCGGCTACCGCGGCGACGCCGGACGCTGGCAGGCGGTGCAGAACCGCGACGCCGAGGCCGACGGCCAGTTCTACTATTCGGTCAGCAGCACCGGCGTGTACTGCCGGCCCTCGTGCGGCGCCCGGCCGGCGCTGCGCCGCAATGTGCGCTTCCACGACAGCTGCGCCGAGGCCGAACTGGCCGGCTTTCGCGCCTGCCTGCGCTGCAAACCGGACCAGCCGCCGCTGGCCGAGCGCCATGCCGCGGCGGTGGCGCGCGCCTGCCGCCTGATCGACGCCGCCGAAGAGGCGCCCGACCTGGACAGCCTGGCGCAGGCGTCCGGCATGAGCCGCTTCCATTTTCACCGCGTCTTCAAGGCCCACACCGGCATCACGCCGAAAGCCTACAGCGCCGCCGGCCGCGCGCGCCGCCTGCAAGAAGGCCTGGCCGGCGCGCCTACCGTGACCGATGCGATCTACGCCGCCGGCTTCAACTCGAGCGGGCGTTTTTACGCCGCATCGAGCGAGGTGCTCGGCATGAGCGCCACGACGTACCGCGCCGGCGGCAGCGGCGCCTCGATCCGCTTTGCCATCGGCGCCTGCTCGCTCGGCGCGATCCTGGTGGCGGCCACCGACAAGGGCATCTGCGCCATCCTGATGGGCGACGATCCCGAGCGCTTGGTACGCGATCTGCAAGACCGCTTCCCGCGCGCCGAACTGCGCGGCGCCGAGCTGGACTTCGAGGCGACCGTCGCCAAAGTCGTCGGGCTGGTCGAGTCGCCGGCCATCGGCCTTGACCTGCCGCTCGACGTGCGCGGCACCGCGTTCCAGCAGCGCGTCTGGCAGGCGCTGCGCGCGATACCGTCCGGCGCCACCGTCAGCTACGCCGAACTGGCCGAGCGGGTCGGCGTGCCATCCGGCGCGCGCGCCATCGCCGGCGCCTGCGCCGCCAATCCGGTCGCCGTCGCCATTCCATGTCACCGCGTGGTCAGGCAGGACGGCACCCTGTCCGGCTACCGCTGGGGCGTCGAGCGCAAGGCGGCGCTGCTCGAGCGCGAGGGCAAGGCATGACGGGCGATCAGTGGCAGCGCATCGCCGCCGACCTCGACGAGCATGGCTGCGCCGTCGTGCCAGGCTTGCTGACGGCGGCCGAATGCGCCGCGTACGCGGCCGCTTACGACTCGCCGCAGCTCTACCGCAGCCGCGTGGTCATGGAGCGCCACGGTTTCGGCCGCGGTGAATATCAGTACTTCGCCTATCCGCTGCCGCCGGCGCTGGCCGAACTGCGCGCCGCGCTGTATCCGCAACTGGCCGCCATCGCCAACCGCTGGTACGGCGCGCTCGGCATCGATAAGCGCTTCCCGCCGCAGCACGCCGAATTCATCGCCCGCTGCCACGCCGCCGGCCAGTTGCGGCCAACGCCGCTCGTGCTGCGCTACCGCGAGGGCGACTACAACTGCCTGCACCAGGACCTGTACGGCGAACACGTATTCCCGCTGCAGGTCGCGGTGCTGCTGTCGCGCCCCGGCGACGACTTCGCCGGCGGCGAATTCGTGCTCACCGAGCAGCGCCCGCGCATGCAGTCGCGCGCCGAGGTGGTGCCGCTGGCGCTGGGCGACGCCGTCATCTTCCCGGTCAGCCTGCGCCCGGTGAACGGCGCGCGCGGCCCTTACCGCGTCAACATGCGGCACGGCGTCAGCCGGCTGCGCGCGGGCCTGCGCCACACCCTCGGCATCATCTTCCACGACGCCCTCTGAGCGGCGACCTGCATGCCGGATTGACCATTTCACAAATGTCTATACACTCTCCAGTTCAACTCAACGGAGAGAAAACCATGCGCCTGGCCCTGCTGCACAGTTCCCTGTTTGTCCTCGCTTCCATGGGAGCGCTCGGCGCCGCCCAGGCCGATACAGTGCTCGACCGCGCCAACGGTTACACCCTCAACAGCAAGAACGAGCTGGTGCGATTCACGTCGCTGGCGTTCGACGACAAGGGCAAGGTCACCGCCGTCGGCAGCGCCTCCGAGGTAGCGGCCAAGGCGCCCAAGGCGCGCCATATCGACATGCAGGGGCGTACCGTGCTGCCAGGGCTGATCGACGCCCACGGCCACGTATTCGGCCTGGGCGAGATGCTCACCCAGCTCGACCTGTCGACGACGGCCTCGCTGGCCGACGCCCTTAAAGCTGTCAGCGCCTACGCCGGCGCCAATCCGAAGCAGCCGTGGCTGCGCGGGCGCGGCTGGAACCAGGAGATCTGGAAGCTGGGCCGCTTCCCCACCGCCGCGGAACTCGACGGCGCGCTGGCCGACCGCCCGATCTGGCTCGAACGCGTCGACGGCCATGCCGGCTGGGCCAACAGCCGCGCGCTGCAGCTGGCCGGCATCACCAACACGACGCCCGATCCGGCCGGTGGAAAGATCATGCGCGACGCCGCCGGCAACGCCACCGGCATCCTGGTCGACGCCGCGCAGTCCCTGGTGCAGAAGGTCATGCCGAACCAGACCGAGGCGCAGGCGCGCGTGGTGCTCGACCGCGCGCTGGCCGAAATCGCCCGCGTCGGCATCACCAGCGTGCACGACGCCGGTGTCGACTCGGGCAACGACCGCCTCTACCGCGACTACGCCGACCACGGCAAGCTCACCGTGCGCGTGTACGGCATGATCGGCGGCGTCGAACAGGACTTCGACCGCCTCGCCGCCAAAGGCCCGCTGAAGACCTACGCCGGCGACATGTATGCGCTGCGCGCCGTCAAGCTGTACTCCGACGGCGCCCTCGGCAGCCGCGGCGCGGCGCTGATCGCGCCCTACAGCGACGAGCCGTCCTCGCGCGGCCTGCTGTTCAGTAGCGACGCGTCGATGCGCGCGACGATGGAAAAGGCGATGAAGAAGGGCTACCAGGTCAACGTTCACGCCATCGGCGACGCCGGCAACCGCCAGATCCTCGACGGCTACCAGGCGCTGGTGACCAGCACCGCCAGCGCCGGCCAGCGCCACCGCATCGAGCACGCCCAGGTCGTCGCCCTCGGCGACATCGCCCGCTTCAAGGGCATCGGCATCATCCCGTCGATGCAGCCGACCCACGCCACGTCCGACATGAACATGGCCGAGCAGCGCGTCGGCGCCGAGCGTATCAAGGGCGCCTACGCCTGGCGCACCTTCCTCGAGCAAGGCTCGCGCATCGCCTGCGGCTCCGACTTCCCGGTCGAGTCGCCCAACCCGTTCTTCGGCATCCACGCCGCCGTCACGCGCCAGGATGCGCAAGGCCAGCCGGCCGCCGGCTGGTATGCCGGCCAGGCGATGACCTTGAAAGAGGCGTTCCGCTGCTTCACCCTCGACGCCGCCTACGCCGGCCACCAGGAGGACAAACTCGGCTCGCTCGAACCGGGCAAGTGGGCCGACTTCATCGTCATCGACCAGGACCTGTTCACCATGCCGGCCAGCGCCATCCACAACACCGGCGTGCTGGAAACCTGGGTCGCCGGGCGCAAGGTCTACCAGCGCAAGTGAGCGGGGCCGGGCAGGCCGCCGAAAAGTGTTGACGAACTTGTATAGACAACCTAGACTTCAGGGGCCTACCCAATTCCAGGAGCTGCCATGAGCACCGATCCAAGTCACGACGTCGACCCGCGGTTCGATTCCAGCCGCGTCGTCCGCGCCCCGCGCGGCACCGAACTGGCCTGCAAGAGCTGGCTCACTGAAGCTGCCTACCGCATGCTGCAAAATAACCTCGATCCGGAAGTGGCGGAAAATCCGCAGCACCTGGTGGTCTATGGCGGCATCGGACGCGCGGCGCGCAACTGGGCCTGCTTCGACCAGATCCTGGCGTCCTTGCGCACGCTAGGCGACGACCAGACCTTGCTGATCCAGTCCGGCAAACCGGTCGGCGTCTTCCAGACCCACGTCGATGCGCCGCGCGTGTTGATCGCCAATTCGAACCTGGTGCCGAAGTGGTCCACCTGGGAGCACTTCAATGAACTCGACCGCAAGGGCCTGTTCATGTACGGCCAGATGACGGCCGGCAGCTGGATCTACATCGGCACCCAGGGCATCGTCCAGGGCACCTACGAAACGTTCGCCGAAGCCGGCCGCCAGCACTTCGGCGGCGACTGGGGCGGGCGCTGGATCCTCACCGCCGGCCTGGGCGGCATGGGCGGCGCCCAGCCGCTGGCGGCCAGCTTCGCCGGCGCCGTCTCGCTCAACATCGAGTGCCAGCAGAGCAGCATCGACTTCCGCCTGCGCACCGGTTACCTCGACAAGCAGGCCGCCAGCATCGACGACGCCATTTCGCTGATCGAGCAGCACACCGCCGCGCGCGAAGCGGTCTCGATCGGCCTGCTCGGCAACGCCGCCGAGGTGCTGCCGGAGCTGGTGCGGCGCGCCAAAGCCGGCGGCATCGTGCCCGACCTCGTCACCGACCAGACTTCGGCGCATGACCTGATCAACGGCTACCTGCCGCTCGGCTGGAGCGTCGCCGAATGGAAGGCCGCGCAGCAGGACCCGGCCGAGCACGCGCGCCTGAAAGCGGCCGCCTCGGAATCGTGCGCCGTCCATGTGCAGGCGATCCTCGACTTCCACGCGATGGGCGTGCGCGCCGTCGACTACGGCAACAACATCCGCCAGGTCGCGTTCGACCAGGGTATCGCCGACGCCTTCTCCTTCCCCGGCTTTGTGCCGGCGTATATCCGGCCGCAGTTTTGCGAAGGGCGCGGGCCGTTCCGCTGGGTCGCGCTGTCGGGTGACCCGGAAGACATCTACAAGACCGACGCCAAGATCAAGGAGCTGTTCCCGCACCATAGGCAGGTCCACCATTGGCTCGACATGGCGCGCGAGCGGATCGCCTTCCAGGGCTTGCCGGCGCGGATCTGCTGGCTGGGCCTGGGGGAGCGCCACATCGCCGGCCTCGCCTTCAACGAGATGGTGCGCACCGGCGAACTGAAGGCGCCGATCGTCATCGGCCGCGACCACCTCGACACCGGCTCGGTCGCCAGCCCGAACCGCGAAACCGAGAGCATGCGCGACGGTACCGACGCGGTGTCGGACTGGCCGCTGCTCAACGCCATGCTCAACACGGCAGCCGGCGCCACCTGGGTCTCGCTGCACCACGGCGGCGGCGTCGGCATGGGCTACTCTCAGCATGCCGGCATGGTGATCGTCGCCGACGGCAGCGAGGCCGCCGCCAGGCGGCTGGCCCGCGTGCTCGTCAACGACAGCGGCTCGGGCGTGATGCGCCACGCCGATGCCGGCTACGAAACCGCAATCGCCTGCGCCGAGCGGAACCACCTTGACCTCCCTATGGTCCTGCAGGACGGGAACCGTTCCTTGCAAGGAACGGTCGTTTCGCAGGCAGGCAGCGTGCTGCCTGAACCTCCTGCTACACCAATGATCAAATAATGATGACTACTTCAACCGACAGCTGGACCCTGATCCCTGGTGTCATGACCTTGGCCGACCTGCGCGCGGTGTGGACTTCCAGCGCCCCGGTGGTGCTGGCCGACAGCGCCTGGCCGGCCATCGAAGCGTCCGCCGCGGCGGTGCGCGCGATCGTCGCCAAGGGCGACGCCGCCTACGGCATCAACACCGGCTTCGGCATCCTGGCCAGGCAGCGCATCCCCGACCAGCAGCTCGAGCAGCTGCAGCGCAACCTGATCCTGTCGCACTCGGTCGGCACCGGCGCGCTGCTGTCGGACGCCGTGGTGCGCCTGGTGATGCTGATGAAGATCGGCAGCCTGGCGCGCGGCTATTCGGGCGTGCGCCCGGTCATCGTCGAAACCCTCGTCGCGCTGTACAACGCCGGCATCATGCCGGCCATTCCGGCCAAGGGGTCGGTCGGCGCCTCGGGCGACCTGGCGCCACTGGCTCACATGACGCTGGCGATGCTCGGCGTCGGCCAGGTACGCGTCAACGGCGAACTGCTTGATGCCACCGAAGCGCTGGCCGCCGCCGGCATCGCCCCGGTGGTGCTGGCCGCCAAAGAAGGGCTGGCGCTGATCAACGGCACCCAGGTATCGACCGCGCTGGCGCTGCACGGCCTGTTCATGGCCGAGCGCCTGCTGGAGGCGGCCATCGTCGCCGGCTCGCTGTCGTTGGATGCCGCCAAGGGCAGCGACGCCCCGTTCGATGCACGCGTGCACGCGGTGCGCGGCCAACCTGGCCAGATCGCCACCGCCGCCATCTACCGCGAGCTGATGGCCGGCAGCGCCATTCGCGCCTCGCACCTGGTCGGCGACGAGCGGGTGCAGGATCCGTATAGCTTGCGCTGCCAGCCGCAGGTCATGGGCGCTGTGATGGACATTATTAATAACGCTGCGCGCACCTTGCTCATCGAAGCGAACGCGGTGACCGACAATCCGCTCATTTTCGATGGCACCATTATCTCGGGCGGGAATTTCCACGCCGAGCCGGTCGCCTTTGCCGCCGACACGCTGGCGCTGGCGATCGCCGAAATCGGCGCGCTGGCCGAGCGCCGCATCGCGCTGCTGATCGACGCCACCTTGTCCGGTCTGCCGCCATTCCTGGTGCGCGACCCCGGCGTCAATTCCGGCTTCATGATCGCGCACGTCACCGCCGCCGCGCTGGCGTCGGAGAACAAGTCGCTGGCCCATCCGGCCAGCGTCGACAGCCTGCCGACGTCGGCCAACCAGGAAGACCATGTCAGCATGGCCACCTTCGCCGCGCGCCGGCTCGACGATATGGCGCACAATACAGCTGTCATCGTCGGCATCGAGCTGCTGGCGGCGGCGCAGGGCATCGACTTCCACCGGCCGCTGACGAGCTCCGCGCACCTCGAGCACGTGCATGAGCAACTAAGGCGCCAGGTGCCGTTCTTCGATGCCGACCGCTTCTTCGCGCCCGACATCGAAGCGGCCAAGCAGATGGTCATCGACGGAACGCTGAGCGCCTCGTGCAAGGAAGTATTCGCCGCGCTGTATCAATAAGTAAAGCCAGGAGTGACGATGGATTTCGAGTTCAAGGCCGGCAGTATCCCGATCCTGGTGTCGATGCCGCATGCCGGCGCCGACATCCCGGACGACATAGCGGCCCGCATGGCGCCGTGCGCGCTGGCCAGGGCCGACACCGACTGGCACCTGCCGCAGCTGTATGACTTCCTCGGCGAGATGGGCGCCTCGACCATTGCCGCGCGCTGGTCGCGCTACGTCATCGACCTGAACCGCCCGCCCGAGGACACCAACCTGTATCCCGGCATGGACACCACCGGCCTGTGCCCGGTCGACACCTTCGGCCGCGAGCGTTTGTACCTCGCCGGCCACGACCCGTCCGACGCCGACGTGCGGCAGCGGCTGGCGCGCTACTGGCGGCCCTATCACCAGCAGCTGCGCGCCGAACTCGATCGCCTGCTGGCGCTGCACGGCAAGGTGGTGCTGTGGGATGCCCATTCGATCGCGTCGACGGTGCCGCGCTTTTTCGACGGCCGCCTGCCCGACCTGAACTTCGGCACCGCCGACGGCGCCTCGTGCGACCAAGGGCTGGCCGACGCCGTGGTGGCCGCGGCGCCCGCAGCGAGTCAGTACAGCATCGCCGTCAACGGCCGCTTCAAGGGCGGCTACATCACCCGCCAGTACGGCCGCCCCGCCGCCAACGTGCACGCGATCCAGCTCGAAATGTGCCAGTGTCTGTACATGGACGAGAGCACGCCGTTCGCCTACCGGCCGGACGTGGCACGCCGGATCCAGCCGGCGCTGCGCCAGATGGTGGCGGCCGCCGCCGATTGGGTCCGCCAGTGAACGCGCGGCTGTTCGCCCGCCACGCCTTGCTGCCGCATGGCTGGGAGGCGGATGTCCTGATCGAGTGGGACGCCGGCGGCACGCTGATGTCGGTCACTTCCGGTTCGATTCCAGTCGGAGGGATCGAGATCGCGCAGCTGGTGGTGCCGGGCATGGTCAACCTGCATTCGCACGCCTTCCAGCGCGCGCTGGCCGGCCTGACCGAAACAGCCGGCGACAACCCGGACAGCTTCTGGACCTGGCGCGAGCTGATGTACCGCTTCGCGCGCACAATCACGCCCGAGCAGATCGAAGCCATCGCCGCCCAGCTGTTCGTCGAGTGCCTGCGCCACGGCTACACGGCGGTGTGCGAATTCCATTACGTGCAGCGCGCGCCCGGCGGCACGCTGTATCCGCGGCCGGCCGAAACGGCCGAGCGGGTGGTCGCCGCTTCGCGCGCCGCCGGCATCGGCCTGACGATGCTGCCGGTCTTGTACAGCTATGCCGGCTTTGGCGACCTGCCGCTCGGCGCCGACCAGCAGCGCTTTCGCACCGATCCGGCGCAGGTGCTGCAGATGGTCGAGGCGCTCGAACCGATGCGCGGCGGCCAGCTCGAAATCGGCGCGGCGCCGCATTCGCTGCGCGCCGCGTCGATCACGCAGATACAGCAGCTGGCGCGGGCGATGCCGGCCGGCCGCCCGCTGCACATCCACATCGCCGAACAGCAGGGCGAGGTGCTGCAGTGCCAAACCGCCACCGGCATGCGCCCGCTGCGCTACTTGTCCGAGCACCTCGCGCTCGATGCGCGCTGGTGCCTGGTGCACGCGACCCACATCGACGCCGACGAAGTCGAGCGCATCGCTGCCAGCGGCGCTGTCGCCGGCCTGTGTCCCACCACCGAGGCAAACCTGGGCGACGGCCTGTTCCCGCTGGCGCAGTTCAGCGCTGCCGGCGGGCGCTTCGGCATCGGCAGCGACAGCCACGTTTCGCAAAGCCCGGTCGAAGAACTGCGCTGGCTCGAATACGGCCAGCGCCTGCAGCACCAGCGCCGCAACGTCGCGGTGTCGCCGACGCAGCGCAAGGTCGGCGAGTTCCTGTGGCAGGGCGCCTTGCAGGGCGGGGCGCAGGCGAGCGGGCGCAAGGTTGGCGCGCTGGCGGCCGGCATGCGCGCCGACCTGCTGGTGCTCGATAGCGAACACCCTAACCTGGCCGGCGCGCCGCCCGGCGACGTGCTCGGCATCTTCGTTTTTGCCGGCAACGACAACCTGGTGCGCGACGTGCTGGCGGGCGGGCGCTGGGTGGTGCAAGCGGGGCGCCACGCCGACCAGGACGCCATCGCCAGCGGCTACAAACAGGCTATCGCCAACCTGCGGGAGGTTCGCTCATGACCATGCTGATTGCCTTCGCCAGCCTGGCGCCGGTGCCGTGGAAAAACGGCGGCGGCAGCACCACCGAGATCGCCATCGAGCCGCCCGGGGCGCTGTTGTCGGACTTCGACTGGCGCGTCAGCCTGGCGACGATTTCGCAAAACGGACCGTTCTCGCTGTTTCCCGGAGTCGACCGGACACTGGTGCTGGTGGAAGGTCCCGGCATGGTGCTCGACGTCGACAACAGCGGGCGCTTCGTGCTCGGCGAGGACGAAGTCATCATCGAGTTCGCCGGCGAGTTGGCGATCCAGGCCACGCTCGCCGGCGCGCCGACCATCGACTTTAACGTCATGACGCGGCGCACGGTATGCCACCACAAGTTCGGCATCCGGCGCCTGTCGGGCAGCTCGGTGTTCGCGCCGCGCGGCGACCGCTCGCTGCTGTTCCTGGCCGAAGGCGAGAGCCTGTCGATCAGCAGCGACGACGAGCGCATCGGCATGGTGCGCTTCGACGCGGCGATGTTCGACACCGATACCCTGTGGACGCTGGAGTCGAGCGAAGCGACCGTGTTCATCGTCGATATCTTCTTCGGCGCCGAGGTCCCATGAGGGAGCCTGGCGACACCGTCTTCGTCAACCTGCACCTGGCCACCATGGCCGGCGGCTACGGCGAGCAGCGCGACGGCGCGGTGCGGGTGCGCGACGGCCGCATCGCGTGGGTCGGGCCGCGCGCCGATGCGCCGGTCGACGGCGCCACCCTGGTCGACGGCGGCGGCTGCTGGCTTACGCCCGGCCTGATCGACTGCCACACGCACATCGTCCACGCCGGCAACCGTAGCGACGAATTCGAAGCGCGCCTTAACGGCGCCAGTTACGAGGACATCGCCCGCGCCGGCGGCGGCATCATGTCGACCGTGCGCGCCACCCGCGCCGCCACCGAAGACGAGCTGCTGCTCCAAAGCCTGCCGCGCGTGGCCAGCTTGCTGGCCGAGGGAGTCACCACGATCGAAATCAAGTCCGGCTATGGGCTCGACCTCGAATCGGAGGCCAGGATGCTGCGCGTGGCGCGCCGGGTCGCAACCGAGCTGCCGGTCAGTGTCGCCACCACCTTCCTCGGCGCCCATGCGCTGCCGCCGGAGTTTAGCGGCCGGCCCGACGACTACATCGGCGCCGTTTGCGCGATGCTGCCGCAGCTGGCCGCCGAAGGCCTGGTCGACGCGGTCGACGCTTTCTGCGAGCGGATCGGCTTTTCCCATGCGCAGACCGAACGCGTGTTCGACGCGGCGCGCCGGCTCGCGCTGCCGGTCAAGCTGCACGCCGAACAGCTGTCCGACCAGCGCGGCGCCGAGCTGGTGGCGCGCTACAACGGCCTGTCGGCCGACCACCTGGAGCACCTGGGCGCAGCGGGCGTTGCCGCGATGGCCGCCGCCGGCACGGTCGCGGTGCTGCTGCCGGGCGCCTACTACTTTTTGCGCGACACCACGCCGCCGCCGGTAGCGATGCTGCGCGCGGCCGGCGTGGCGATGGCGGTGGCCACCGACTGCAATCCCGGCACGTCGCCACTGACCTCGATCCTGCTGGCGATGAACATGGCCTGCACCCTGTGGCGCCTGACGCCGCAGGAGGCGCTGGCCGGCTGCACCGTCAACGCCGCGCGGGCGCTCGGGCGCGAAGCGGACATCGGCACCATCGAAGTGGGCAAGCGCGCCGATTTCGCGCTATGGGACATCGCCCGTCCCGCCGACCTGTCGTACGCAATGGGCCTCAACCCCTGCCGTGGCGTGGTCAATGCAGGCGTGCTGCGCGCGCCGGTGGTAAGCTGGCGCGACTGATTTTTCCTGGAGAGTGCGTGCGCACCAGACTTGTCGCGGCCATTCTCTGGTTCGCAGTATTCATTTTTGCGTCTACCTCGATGGCCGCCGACGCTGTGCTGCGCGTCGGTTCGAAACGCTTCACCGAATCGTACATTCTCGGCGAAGTGCTGACCCAGACCGCCGCGGCGCACGGCAAGGCGGAACACCGCCAGGGCCTTGGCAACACCGCCATCGTTCTCGCCGCGCTGCAGGCCGGCAGCATCGACGTCTATCCCGAATACCTCGGCACCATCGACCTCGAGATCCTCAAGAACGCCAGGCCGACCACGCTGGCCGAGATGCGTACGGCGCTGGCGCGCATCGGCCTCGGCGTGGCGGTGCCGCTTGGCTTTGACAACACCTATGCGCTGGCGATGCGCGGCGACAGCCGCGGCGTCAGCAAGCTATCCGAACTGGCCGCCCATCCGGAATTGAAGCTCGGGCTGTCGCACGAATTCCTCGGTCGCGCCGACGGCTGGCCAGGCCTGGCGCAGCGCTATGGCCTGCCGCAGCAGCCGCGCGGGCTCGATCACGGCATCGCCTACGAGGCGCTGGCGCAGCGCCAGGTCGACCTCATCGACATCTATTCGACCGATGCGAAGATTGGCCAGTTCGGCCTGCGCCTGCTCACCGACGACCTCGGCTACTTCCCGCGCTACGACGCCGTGCTGCTGTACCGGCGCGATGCGCCGGCGCGTTTTCCGGCGGCCTGGCGCGCCATCGAACAACTCGAAGGGCGCATCACGCCGGCGGCGATGATCGCCATGAACGCGGCGGTCGAACTGCAAGGGAAAAGCTTCGCGATAGTCGCCGCCGACTGGCTGGCGGGCGGCGCGAAGGCCGGAGCGCCAGGGGCGCGCAGTGCCCTGATGGCCAAGCTGTTCGACCGCAGCCTGTGGAAGCTCACGCGCGAACACGTCATGCTGGTGCTGCTGTCGGTGGCGCTGGCCTGCCTGGCCGGCATTCCGCTCGGCGTGCTCGCTGCCTACGTGCCGCGCCTGCGCCACGCCGTGCTGGCGCTGACCGGCGTGCTGCAGACAGTGCCCTCGCTGGCGCTGCTGGCGATGCTGATCCCGCTGCTCGGCACGATCGGCACGGTGCCGGCGCTGGTGGCGCTGTTCGTCTACGCGCTGCTGCCGATCGTGCGCAACACCTGCACCGGCATCCTGCAGGTGCCCGACGGCTTGCGCATGGCGGCGCTGGCGCTGGGCCTGGGGCGGCGCGACCGGCTGCTGCAAGTCGACCTGCCGCTGGCGCTGCCGGTGATGCTGGCGGGCGTGAAGACGGCGGCGGTGATGAGCGTGGGCACCGCCACCATCGCCGCCTTCATCGGCGCCGGCGGCTACGGCGAGCGGATCACGATCGGGCTGGCGCTCAATGACAACGACATGCTGCTGGCCGGCGCGATTCCGGCGGCAGTGCTGGCGTTGCTGACCCAGGGCGCGTTCGAGGCGCTCGAGTGGCTGCTGGCCGGGCGCAGAAAACTATAGCGACTGCAGTTTCGAGCGCATCGCGGTGACCTCGCGGTGCAGGATGCATTCGGCCTGGAAGTCGTTCTCGCGCTGCTCGGCGATGGTCTGCAGGCTGCGCGCGTGCATGTTGATCTGTGAGCGCAGCCAGGCTTTCTGGAGCCGCAAAATAAGGGATTTGAATGTGGGGTTCATAAGGCAGCCTGCGAAAAGAGACCCATTCTGCGGTTGTCATACCTATTGCATTTGTGCTAACTCAATCGGGCGCTAGCGAAGTGCATCATTTGACTTGAATCAACCTGCAATCTTCCATATGAGTAATGATTACTCTAACGGTTGCACAACCAATACGCTGCACGGCGTGAGGCCAGTCTCCCCTCCCCATCGTCAAAAATGGGTTAACCCACGGTTAAGTTTTTCCCGTGGGTTTTTTCTGCGCGGTACGAAAATCAGGCGCGCGCGCCGCTGGCCAGCTGCGCCAGGGCGTCGCCGGCGACGCGGCAGATGCGCCACTCGGGCATCACATCGGCGCCGACACCTTTGTAGAACTGGATCGCCGGCTCATTCCAGTCGAGCACGGACCACTCGAAGCGGCCGCAGTCGCGCTCGACGGCGATTTGCGCCAGCCTGGCCAGCATCTGCCGGCCGAAGCCCTTGCCGCGGTGTGCCTGCTTGACGTACAGGTCTTCCAGGTACAGGCCCTTGCGCGTGAGGAAGGTCGAGAAGTTATGGAAGAACAGCGCGAAGGTGACGACCTCGCCGTTTTCCTCGCCGACGATCGCTTCGCACGAAGGGCGCAGGCCGAACAGGCCGTCGTGCAGTTGCGCCTCGGTGGCCACCACCAGGTGTTCGAGTTTTTCGAACACGGCCAGTTCGACGATCATGGCGTGGATGTGGGCGACGTCGGACGGCTGGGCGGGACGCACTGCGAATACGGTGGAAGAAGTCATGGAATCTCTAAGGCAGGGGTGGATGGGAGAGTGCCGAGGGTTGCAGGCTGCGGTCGCGGCGCCGGCGCACGCACGGCCCACGCCACGCTGGCGAGGCACAATATCATGCCGCACCACTCCAGCGGGCCGGGGCGGTAGTGTTCGAGGCGGATCGACAGCAGCACCGAGATGACCGGCGTGACGACGCCGATGTACACCGCTTTCTGCGAGCCGATCCGGTTGATCAGCGTGAAGTAGGCCATGAAGGCGATTACCGAGCCGAAGATCGACAGGTAGAACAGCCCCATCCAGTAGCGCGGGGCCGACGGCAGCACCAGCGGCTGCCCGCTGGCAACCACCCAGGCCAGCACCATCGCGGTGCCCCAGAACATCGACCAGGCCATCGTCAGCAGCAGGTTCGACGAGCGGTCGCGGATCCTGGTGACGATCACGCTGCCGGCCGAACTGGCGATGGTGGCGGCCAGCGCCAGGCCCAGGCCGAGCAGGAAGTGGCCGCTGCCGCCTTGCACGATGTCGCGCCAGGCCAGGCTGATCGAGCGGTAGAACAGCAGGCCGACGCCGGCCATCGCCACCGCGCCGGCAGCCCAGGTGCGCCAGCCGATCGCGGTGCCGAAGGCGATGCGGCTGCAGATCGGTGTCCAGAACACCATCAGCGCGAACAGCACCGCCACCAGTGCCGACACCAGGTACTGCTCGGCGTTATAGGTGCAGATGTACGACAGGCAGAACGTCAGCAAGCCTTGCAGCATCAGCCAGCGCTGGGTGCGCCACGGCAGGCGCAGGCGGTCGCCGCGCAGCAGGCACCAGGCGAACAGCGTCGCCGCGGCGATGCCGAAGCGATACGCCACCGACACGGCCGGCGGCACTTCGCCCAGTTGCAGCGTGATGGCCCAGAAGGTGGAGCCCCAGATGAGCGAGGCGATGACGAAGAGGAGAGGTGATGACATAAGGAAAGTATACGGGCTTTCGCGGTTTTCCGTCGGCGATGGCCACAAAACGACGGTTGGCTCGCTCTTGCTTGAGCCGCCGCAAGGAAGCCGGCATCGCTCCTTAGCCGCGCGACGGTAACGGTATCATTTTTACCTCGGAAGGACGGAACCATGAAACCATCGCTGCGCATCAAGATACTGATCCTGATTGGCTACGTCGTGCTGTGCACGTCACTGCTGGTGCAGGGCGAGCAGCCGGCCGAGCCGCTCATCCCGCACCTTGACGCAGCTTACGAATAGCCCGGTTCAGTAGCGCACATTGAGGCGGCGGTACAGGAAGCCGAGCACAAACAGCGGGCCGATCAGCAGGAAGCGCAGGTCTTCCAGGAACGACGGCTTCTTGCCCTCGATCTTGTGACCGATGAACTGGCCGATCCAGGCCAGCACGAAGATCGCGATCGACAGCGGCAGCACGGTTTGCGGCGGCATCAGGCGCAGCAGGCCGAGCATCAGCAGCGTCATCACCAGCATGCCGAGCGCAAACGGGCGCGACAGCTGAAAATAGTACCACAGCGCCGCCACGCTGATGGCCACCGCTGCCAGCGGATGGATCCACCAGAAGATTCCCAGCAGCGTGAAGACGATGACCGGCACGCAGACGAAATGGATCAGCTCGTTGGTGTGGTTGAGGTGGCTCTCACTGTATTTCGCCAGCAGGACGTCGATGGTGCGCGCTTGTCCGGTCTGTTGCATCGATTGTCTCCGTATAGTTCTTGTTGTCGTGGAAATGCCGCTTGATTCTACACCGGCGCCGCCGGGCCATCGGATAGAATCGCGGCATGCCTCACTTGACTTCGTCTGCCGGCGACGGCCTGACCGGACTGGCGCCGGTAATCGCCGCCAACACACGTATCCTGATTCTCGGCAGTTTTCCGGGCGCCGCCTCGCTCGCCGCGCAGCAGTATTACGCGCATCCGCGCAATCAGCTGTGGCCGATCTTGTCGGCGCTGACGGGCGAGGACCTGGCCGCGTTGCCGTATGCGCAGCGGCTGCCGCGCCTGCTGGCGAATGGATTCGGCCTGTGGGACGTGCTCGGCGCATGTGAGCGCCGAGGCAGCCTCGACTCGGCGATCCGCCATCCTGCCGCCAATGATTTTGCGCGCCTGCGCGAATTGTGCCCGGCGCTGGAAACGGTCGGCTTCAATGGGCAGACGTCGGGTAAATTTGCGCCCGAGTTTGCGCGGGCCGGATATCGGACGGTGCTGTTGCCGTCGACGTCGCCCGCGCACGCGTCGCTGACATTGGAACAAAAGCTTCAACATTGGCGTATTTTGATTGAAATCGATCAGTAGCGATGGATAGTAAAATCTTCTGTTGATAGCCAGCGACCGATATGGAAACGCAACTGAAAAAACTTGTATCCGCAGCCATGCTGCTCCCGCCCGAGGAGCGAGCCGCTTTCGCCCAACTTTTGCTCGCCAGCTTGAACAGCGCCACAGAAGATGACGACGCGTGGGAACTTGAGGTCGAGCGGCGAATCTCCAATGCGGAAAACGGTCGCTCACCTGACATTCCGATGGCTGACGCACTTGCTCAGATTCGTGCGAATCTGAAGTGAAGCTTCTCATAGCTATCGGACCGGCGACACTACACGCACGGCCGACTCCAGGTAGTCGCCAAATCCCATGCGCAGGTAGAGCTGGTGCGCGCCATCGTTGGAACGCATCACGTGCAGGAACGGGATTTCGCCGCGCGCAAGCTGGCGGTACACCAGCTTCATCATCAGCTTGCGGGCGTAGCCGCGGCCCTGGTAGTCGGGATGGGTGCACACGCCGCTGATTTCGCGCAGACCGGCCACGTGCGTCCGCTCCCCGGCCATCGCCACGAGCTGCCCGCCGTCGAAGTAACCGAAGTAGTCACCCAGTTCGATCGTGCGCGGGCCGAACGGGCCGGGTTTGCACAGCGTCGCCAGTGCCAGCGCCTGCGCGGCGTGCTCAGGGCCCAAGGCTATAGCGTCTGGCGCAGCGTCGGCCCCGGGCGCCGGCGTGTTCCACAACATGCGGAACATGGTCGCTTCTGCCTCGATCTGCCAGCCGTCGGGCGCCGCGCCGGTCCAGCTGTCGCAGTAGAAGTGTTCGCCCACGTCGCAAAACGGCGCCAGCGCGGCGAAGTCGGGCTGCTGCGGATCGGCGAAGGCGAGGATCGGCGAGAAGCCGCGGGCGTAGCGGCGCGCGCCGCCGGCGCCGCTGGCGAACTGCGCGTGCGGCCCAGTCAGCGTGGACCAGAAAATCGTATCGAGAAGAGGGAGGCGGTGCATGCGCAGATTGTATGTCAGCACCGGGAACCGCGACTGCGCTAGTGGCTGAAGCAGTCTAGCAGGTGGTCGAGCAGGTCGGTGATCTCGTCGTCGGACAGGCCCAGATAGGCGCAGGCGCGGGCGCCGCCTTTTTCCCATTCGAGCGACACGGCATGGCCCTGATACGCCTGCAGCGAGCGCTCGGCCAGCAGCGCCAGCGCCACCAGCGAACGGACCGCGTCGTCGGTGGCCGCGTCGTCGATCACGCTGTAATCGTGGTGGTGCAGGATCGCCACCGACACGTCGCTCGACAAGCCCCAGTTACGCGCCAGCAGGCAGCCGACCGCTGCGTGGTTGGTGCTGTGACGCTCGTCCTCGATGTCGGTGACGCGGCGCTGCGGATCGAGACAGGCTGCTTCGAACGTGGCGGCGTAGCCGGGAAAGCGGTTCAGCAGCAGCGCCACGCCGGTGTCGCAAAACAGGCCGAAGGTGTGGGCGACGTCGGGCGCGCCGATGCGCAGGCGGTGCGACAGAAATACCATCGCCTGCGCGCGGCGGGTCGACAGGTCCCAGAACGCGGCCAGCGCGGCGCTGTCGGACGGGATCGCCTGGCGCGCCAGCAGGCCCGTCATCAGCGCGGCGACCTGGTTAATGCCGAGGAAGAGGATGGCCTGGTCGATCGACTTGGCCTTGCGGGTGCTGCCATACAACGGCGAGTTGGCCAGCTTGAGCAGCGCGCCGGACATGCCGACATCGCTGGCGATGATGCGCCCGATCGCCGTCGGCGACGGATCGGCGGCCGCCAGCTCGCGCTGCAGGTCGGCCAGCAGGCTCGGGCGCGGGGGGATACGGATCGACTTGATCAGTGCGTCGACCGGGTCGGCGTCGCGGGGAACTGCAAGGTTATTCATCTGTTATTTCTGTCGAATGATGCATTTGGGCAATACCTCGCACTATAAACCACTGCGGGCCGTGCCGCACGCGTTCTGCGCAATCTGTGGCGGCTAGGAAACGGATGCGGGCCGCCGAATCGGGCGCGGCCCATCGCCGCAGCCGCGCTAGAATTCCTGGATGACAAAAAACTTCATTCTGGCCGGCATCGACTTCCATGCGCCGTCGGACCTGGTGGCGCGCCAGCTGATCGGCACCGTGCTGCTGGTCGACGGCGTTGGCGGGCGCATCGTTGAAACCGAAGCGTACGATCGGGAGGATCCGGCGTCGCACGCCTTTTCCGGCCCGACCGAGCGCAATGGCGCCATGTTCGGCGAGCCGGCCCATGCCTATGTGTACCGCTCGTATGGGATTCACTGGTGCCTCAATTTTGTCTGCCGCGAAAGCGGGCATGGCGCCGGGGTGCTGATCCGCGCCATCGAGCCGCTCGAAGGGCTCGACCGCATGCGCGAACGGCGTGGACTGGAGGCTGAGCGCCTGCTGTGTTCCGGCCCCGGCAAACTGTGCCAGGCGCTGGGCGTGTCGCGCCATCACAACGCGTTGGCGCTGGCGCTGCCGCCGTTCGCGCTGCGGGCGGCGCCGCAGCCGGTCGAGGTGGTGGCCGGCCCGCGCATCGGCATCTCCAAGGCGATGGATGTGCCGTGGCGCTTCGGGCTGGCAGGATCGCGCTTCGTCAGCCGGCCGTTCTAGACTTTCTTGCGCGCGGCCTGCGCGGCGCGTCCCTGCAGCGCGCGCGGTGCGGCGCCGCGCATGCCGCTGTGCGCTGAACGGCGTTCGGCCGGATCATGGAAGCCGGCATCGGGCTCGGCGCCATCGGGCGCTTCGGCCGCCGCCGCCGTATCCTCGCCCTCGATCTTGAAGATCGACACCGCTTCGGCCAGGTTGATGGTCTGCTCGTGCAGGCTGGCCGCGGCCGCCGCCGCCTGTTCCACCAGCGCCGCGTTCTGCTGCGTCATGTCGTCCATCTGGCCGACCGCGTGATTGACTTCGGCGATGCCGTCGGCCTGCTCGGAGCTGGCCACGCTGATGCGCGCGATAATGTCGTTGACCTGCTGGACCGAGGCGACGATATTGCCCATGCTGCTGCCGGCCTCGTTGACCGACGCGCTGCCGCCGTCGATGATGGCGACCGAGGCGGCGATCAGCGACTTGATCTCCTTGGCCGCCGCCGCCGACCGCTGCGCCAGCGTGCGCACTTCCGATGCGACCACCGCAAAGCCGCGTCCCTGCTCGCCGGCGCGCGCCGCTTCGACGGCGGCGTTGAGCGCCAGGATATTGGTCTGGAACGAGATGCCGTCGATGACGCCGATGATCTCGACGATCTTGCGCGAACTGGCCTTGATCGACTCCATCGTGTTGACCGCGCGGTCGACCGCCTTGCCGCCGTTGGCCGCCAGCGTCGCCGCGCTGGCTGCCAGCTCGGTGGCGAGCCGCGCGTTGTTGGCGTTTTCCTTGACCGCCACCGTCAGCGTCTCCATCGCGCTGGCGGTCTGTTCGAGCGAGCCGGCCTGCATCTCGGTGCGGGTCGACAGGTCCAGGTTGCCGGTGGCGATTTCCTGCGACGCGGTGTCGATCGAGCGCACCGAGGCCAGGATCCGGCGTAGCGTCGTGGTCAGCTTGGCGATGGTGTGATCGAGCGCGCGCGAGGTGGCGGCAATCTCGTCGCGGCCATCGTTGCCGGCGCCGACCGCCAGCCGGCCTTCGGCCAGTTCACCCATCACGTCGGCCATCGCGCGGATATCGCCCAGCATCGCGCGCCGCACCATCACGGTGGCCAGCAGCGACAGCGCGATCGACAGCACGACCAGGCCGGCCATGGTCGCTACCTGCACGCGGAAATCGGCCTTCGCGGCGCTGAAGGCGCTTTCGCTGAGGGTGCGCTCGAGCGCCGACAATGCCCCCAGCTGGTTGTTGAGCAGACCGAACTCCTTTTCCGCCTTGCTCATCGAGGCGGTCGCAGTCGACTGGTCGACCTGGGCCAGTTCGATCGTCTGCTGCACGCTCTTGCGGTAGGCCACCAGCGCGGCGCTGCAGGCGTCGATGATCTTGCGTTCGGCCGGATCGGCCACCGCCGCCAGCGCGGCCAGCTGCGCCGCGATCGCGGCCTGCTTCTTGCCGATGTCGGCGGTCAAGCCGTCGAGCCGCGCCTGCGCGAAGCTGCCGTTGATCCAGGCCAGCAGCTGGTAGACGCTGCCGTGCACGTACTTGGCGTCGCCCGACACGTCGGCGGCCGCCTTCAGGCGCGCCGCGCGCACCTGCACCAGGTTTTCCAGCGAGGCGTTCTGCCGCACCATGCCGTAATAGGCGCTGCCGGCGGTAAACAGCAGCAGGATCAGCACCAGCCCTGGCGCCAGCAACAATTTAGGGCCAATGCGCAATTTTTTCAGCATGCCAACTCCCGCCTGTGACATAAGGAAGACGGCGGCGCCAGGCGCCGCCGCGGTTTATTTCTTGTAGATGCCGGCCTCGAGCGTGACCTCGCTGACCCGGTAGATATAGGTGGTCTTGTCTTCGACTTTGCCGCTGGCGGGATTCTTGAACTTGTAGTCGACCCAGCCTTTGCCTTTCGACTTGGCCAGCTCGAGAATCTCGCGGCGAAACAGCTTGCCGTCGGCGTCGGGCACGTCGACCAGGTCCTTGCCGATCATCGCCGGGTTGACCGGATTGGCCAGAATCACGCCCTTGTTGTCGCGCATCGTCAGGTACAGCGGGCCCTGGACGTAGTCGGCATCCTTGGCGTTGATGCGCTTGATCATCTCGTCCTTGCTGTTGGTCTTCATGAAGGCGACGCCTTTTTCGACCATCGAGATGGCGTCCTTTTCGGTCGGTTCGGCGGCCATGGCGAACGGCGAGCAGCTGATGGCGGCGAGCAGGATGGCACTGGTCAGTTTCATTGTTTCCTCCGGGAAATTGATTAACGGTATCTACTCTACCGCCGCGGAATCGGCCCGCATTTGCGCACGCGCAAATGCACGCAACACCGCTGCCGCCACCGGCACTGCGACTGGCACAGGTGCGCGCGTTTGCCCCGTTGAGTTGACGCAATTTGTGCCGCGATATCTGCTCGTATGATTCCCCATCGGAAATAATTTGTTACAGAAAGTGTCTTGTTCCGATTCATCCTGCCTGACACCCAACTCCCACCTCACGAGGCGCACATGTACAAGATTGCAATCATCGGCCTGGGGCCGCGCGGCCTATCGGTATTCGACCGCATCATCGCGTATGCCCGCAACGATTCGTCCGCCACGCCGCTTGATTTGTACCTGTTCGACAGCAAGGAGTTCGGCCCTGGCTGCCACACCACCGACCAGGCCGACCATCTGCTGGTCAATACCGTGGCCTGCCAGATGACCCAGTTTTCCGACGACACCGTGCGCGGCGCCGGCCCGCTGCTGTACGGGCCATCGTTCGCCGACTGGCTCAGCAGCAACCGCGCCGCCAGCGGCGCGCGCGCCGAGATCGACCGCAACGGCTACTATTCGCGCGCCCTGTTCGGCGACTACCTGCGCTGGGGCTTCGAGTACCTCAAGAAGCTCGCGCCCCCGCACATGACGATCTTCCTGCACAACTACGCCGGCGTTGACGACCTGTCGTGGCAGGACGACCAGTGGCACGTGTCGTACGACGGCTGCGCGTTCCTGGCCGATTTCGTCTACCTGACCACCGGCCACGCGCGCAAGGTGCTGACCGAATCGGAACGCACGCTGACGCTGACGGTCGACGCCGCGCGCAGCCGCAATCCGCGCCTGCAGCTGGTGCTCGAGCCTTACCCGATCCGCAACGCCGTATCGAGCGTGACCGCCATCGACACCATCGCCATCGAGGGCATGGGCCTGACCAGCTTCGACCTGATCGCACAGCTGACCCAGGGCCGCGGCGGCAAATTCGAAGCGTGCGGAAAAATGGAGGCGGCCGGACGGCTGCGCTACCGGCCGTCCGGCCACGAGCCGCAGATCCTGCTGTACTCGCGCTCAGGCCTGCCGTTGACGGCGCGCGCGGTCAACCAGAAGGGCGTGTTCGGCCAGTACAAGCCGAAATTTCTCACCTTCGCCAAGGTCGAGGCGCTGCGCCTCGAAGCCGACGGCGGCCAACTCGATTTCGAAAAGCAGATCATCCCGCTGCTGTGGTGCGACATGCAGTTCGCCTATTACTTCGCGTACATGCACAAGCGGCGCGACAAGATCGCCGCCCTCATGTTCAGCAACGAGTTCATGGCCTGCGACGGAGCCGGCGCGCGCCAGGCGCTGATCGACCGCCATATCGACAAGCGCGAACAGCTGTCGTGGGAAAAGCTGGTCGACCCGATCCCGGTGCTGGCGCTAAAGAGCCGGCGCCAGTACGACGACTGGCTGCGCGGCCACATGTGGCGCGACTACGAGCACGCCTGCCTGGGCAACCTCGACGGGCCGCTCAAGTCTGCCTGCGACGTCCTGCGCGACGTGCGCGACGTGGTGCGCAGCGCGATCGACTTCGGTGGCCTGTACGAGCACTCGCACCGCTGGGTGCTGTCCGAATTCTTGCCCATCATGAATCGGCTGGCGGTCGGTCCGCCCAAGGAACGCATCGCTCAGATGCTGGCGCTAATGGACGCCGGCGCCGTACGCGCCGATTTCGGACCTGGCGCCAGGTGCGAGCTTGACGAAAGCCGCGCGTCGTTTGTGGTGCAGAGCCACTGGCCGGGCGAAGCGGCCAGCGCCAACGTGCTGGTGCGCGGGCGCGCCTCTCTGCCAGGGCCGCTGGAAGACAAGTCGCCACTGATGCGCAAGCTGGTGCAGCGCGGGATCGTGCGCCCGTTCATGAACGGCCAGTTCCACCCGGGCGGCATCACGGTCGATCGCAACATGAACGTGGTGGCGCACGACGGCGCCGCGCAGACTACCCTGTGGGCGCTGGGCACCCTGGTCGAAGGCTGCAAGTTCTACACCTTCGTGCTGCCGCGTCCCGGCGCCAATTCCACCACCATGGTCGACGCCGGCCGCGCGGTCGGCCACATGATGGACGCGATCGCCGCGCGCAAGGCGGCCGGCCTGCACGCCCGGCGCGACAGCGAGTACGAAGACGGCATGCGGTTCGAAGCATCGCGGATGGTGCCTGGCGCGGCCGATCACCTGGCGTTTCACGTGCCGGTCGACGAGCCGCGCCGGCAGCTGGCCGATCAGGCGCAGTCTTTGGACGACGTGCAGTCCTGATGGCCGGCGGCGCAGCGCACCCGCGCGAGGCGTGGCCCGGCCTGTGCGGCATGGCCGCCACGCTGACCGGCGTTGGCATCGGCCGCTTCGCGTACGTGGCGATCCTGCCGCTGCTGGTGCAGCAGGCCTGGTGCAGCCGCACCGCCGCCGGCTACCTTGGCGCTGCCAACCTGGCCGGCTACTTCCTCGGCATCGGCATCGCCGCCTGGCTGTCGCGCCGCTGCAGCGCCGGCCGCATGGTACAGGCGTCGATGCTGCTGTGCGCACTGAGCTTTTTCAGCTGCGCCTGGCAAGGCGGCGGGCTGGCCTGGTTCCTGTGCTGTCGCACCGTTGCCGGCGCCTGCGGCGCCATCCTGATGGTGCAGGCGCCGGTGCTGATCCTGCCGCGCACCGATGCGGCGCGGCGCGGGCGCGTCGGCGGCGTGATCTTCTCCGGTGTCGGCCTTGGCATCGTTGCCGCCGCCACCGTGGTGCCTTCGCTGGTGCGGCATGGCCTGGCGGCCACCTGGCTCACGCTCGGCGGCATCTGCCTGCTGCTCACCATCTCCACCTGGCGCTACTGGCAGCAGGCGCCGGCGCAGCGGGCCGCGCCCGCCGGGCCGTGGCGCCTTGCCTGGCCGCGCTTTCCGGCGCCGGTCGCGCTGCTGCTGGCCGCGTATGCGTTAAACGCCGTCGGCTACCTGCCGCACACCTTGTTCTGGGCCGACTACATCACCGGCGAATTGCAGCGCCCATTGGCCGAAGCGGGCTTTTTCTGGGCCTGCTTCGGCGCCGGCGCCGCCTGCGGGCCGTACCTGACCGGCGTCATCGCCGACCGCATCGGACTGACCGCCACGCTGTTCATCGCCTTCTCGCTGAAGGCCGCCGGCGTGGCGCTGCCGCTGTTTGCCGACGGCGCCGTGGCGCTCCTGGTGTCGTTGGTGCTGGTCGGCTTCTTCTCGCCCGGTATCGTCGGCGCCGCCTCGGGCTACGCGCTCGAAATCGGCGGCGCCGACAATCACCGGCGCTACTGGACGGCGATGAATTTCGGCTTCTCGCTGGCGCAGGCCGGCGCCGCCAGCGCGATGGTATGGCTGATGGGCGCGCGCCTGTCGTATGCGCTGCTGTTCGTCATCAGCAGCAGCGCCCTGGCCATCTCCGCACTGTGCATCGGCGCCATTGCGCTGCTGCGCCAGCGCGACGCGCAGCTCATGCTGCGGGCCTGACGACGGGACTGTCGCGCCGGCGGCGCGACCGGTTAGAATGCCGCCTTGGCATCTACTCCCGAAAGCAGAATATGAAACTGGTCCGATACGGCCGTCCCGGCAAGGAAAAACCTGGCCTGATCGACGACGAGGGCAGGCTGCGCAGCCTCGCCGGCGAACTTGACGACATCGGTCCCGAGACCCTGTCGGACAAGGCGCTGCGCAAGCTCGCCAAGATCGATCCGGCCAGCCTGCCGCTGGTGCGCGGCACGCCACGCTTCGGTGTGCCGTTGACAGGCATCGGCAAATTCATCGGCATCGGACTCAATTACGCCGACCACGCCGCCGAAACGAACATGCCGATTCCGCTTGAACCGATCGTCTTCATGAAGGCGCTATCGTGCCTGTCCGGCCCCGACGACCCGGTGCGCCTGCCACCTGGCTCCAAGAAGACGGACTGGGAGGTCGAGCTGGGGGTGGTGATCGGCACCCGTGCGCAGTACGTCGACGAGGCCGACGCGCTCGATTACGTGGCCGGCTTTTGCGTCGTCAACGACGTCTCCGAACGCGCCTTCCAGTTCCAGAGTTCGCAGTGGGACAAGGGCAAGGGCTGCGATACCTTCGGCCCGGTCGGCCCATGGCTGGTCACGCGCGACGAAGTCATGGACCCGCAGCGCCTCGACCTGTACCTCGAACTGAACGGCAAGCGAATGCAGACCGGCTGCACCGAGACGATGGTGTTTACCGTGGCGCAGCTGGTGAGCTACCTGTCGCGCTTCATGACGCTCGAACCGGGCGACATCATCGCCACCGGCACGCCGCCTGGCGTGGGCATGGGCCGCACGCCGCCGCGCTTCCTGAAACCGGGCGACACGCTGCGACTCGGCATCGCCGGCCTCGGCGAACAGCAGCAGTCTATCGTCGCCGCCGACACCGCTGCCAGGCGCGCGCGCTGATCGCCACACGGGCAAAGAGCTGACCTCCACCGTCAAGATGCCGACAACGCCCGCGGTGCCGATCAGGCGCTCAGGCGAGCGCCTTTTTTGCTGCTTCTTCCGGCGTCAGGCCGTCATAAAACTGGTCGGTGAACCACTCGACCTCGTCCTCGATATGTTCCTGCGCCTGCGCCAGCGTGGCGCCGCCGGCGACCAGGAATTTTTCCACTTCGATGCACCAGTTAATCAGTGCCATCGTCTCTTCGTCGAGTTCTTCTTTCTTCGCCATCGTCATTCTCCCGCTATCGTGATCAGGCCGCGAGGCTTTTGGTCAGCAGGTCGGCGACCAGCTGGTTCAGGTCGACGTTGCGTTCCTTTGCCTGCGTTTGCAGTTGCAGCACCAGATCGCTGTTGAGCTTGACGGCAAACGGCACCAGGCCTGCTGCCTGATCGAGCTTGCGCTGTTCGCGGCGGTCGACTGGGACCGCGCCGCTGTTGCCGAAACCGCCGGCGCCAGGGGCGACCATCTGGCCCATCAATTTCTTGGCGTCGCTCTTTGCCATGCCGGTTTTTTTCATGTGAGGCTTTCTGTTGATGTTGTTCGTGGAATTTTACGCCGCCGGAAAATCGGCGGCGCTTCTTACAATGGATAGCCTGAACCGTCATTGTTGCCAATGACGGTTTGAACGCGGCGGTGGAGGCGTCAGGCCAGCACTTTTTTCAGCCAGGCGCCGATGTCGTCGACTTCTTCCTGGCACAGCGAGTGCTGCATCGGATATTCATGCCACTCGACCTGGTAGCCCATCGCCTTGAGTGCGTCGCGCGACTGTTCGGCGCGCACGATCGGGACGACGCCGTCGCTGCGGCCGTGCGCCATGAAGATCGGCGTGTCGAGGCTCTCTTCGGTGCGTTCGGCGGCGACGGTGGCGGCCACCGGCAGGTAGCCCGACAGGCATAGCAGGCCTGCCAGCTTTTCAGGGTGGCGCACGCCGGTCTGCAAGGTCATCGCGCAGCCTTGCGAAAAGCCGGCCAGGATGATGCGGTTCGCCTTGATGCCGCGCGCTTTTTCGCGCGCGATCAGCGCCTCGATCTGCTGCTGCGAGCGACGCAGGCCGGCGTCGTCTTCGCGCCGCACCAGGTCGGCGTTGCTGATGTCGTACCAGGCGCGCATCACGTAGCCGCCGTTGACGGTCACCGGAATCTGGTCCGCATGCGGAAAGACGAAGCGGATGCCCGGCAGGCCGGTCAGGTCAAGCTCGCGCACCAGCGGCACGAAGTCGTTGCCGTCGGCGCCCAGGCCGTGCATCCAGATGACCGCCACTTCCGGATTTGGCGCGGTCTCGATTTCGATGTTTTCAAGAAGTTGGGTCATGCGGCTTCCAATCAGGGTTGAGGGCGCAGCGCCGATTTGGGCCGGAACGCCTTGCAGACGGCAGGATCGGTTTCCATGTACGGCCCGCCGATCAGGTCCACGCAATACGGCACCGCGGCGAAGATGCCGCCGACGAGCTGCTTGCCGTCGGCGTCCTTCAGGCCCTCCAGCGTCTCCTTGATGGCCTTCGGCTGGCCGGGCAGGTTCATGATCAGCGCGGCGTGGTCAAGCGTTTCGCGGATCACCGCCAGCTGGCGCGACAGGATCGCGGTCGGCACAAAGTGAAGGCTGATCTGGCGCATCTGCTCGCCGAAGCCGGGCATCTCCTTGGTTGCTACCGCCAGCGTCGCCTCGGGCGTCACGTCGCGCCGGGCCGGCCCGGTGCCGCCGGTGGTCAGCACCAGGTGGCAGCGCTGCAGGTCCACCAATTCGACCAGCGTCGCTTCGATCTGCGCGCGCTCGTCGGCGATCAGGCGCGTCTCGACGCGGTACGGCGTGGTCAACGCCGAAGCGAGCCAGTCCGACAGCGCCGGAAGGCCCTTGTCCTCGTACACGCCGCCGCTGGCGCGGTCCGACACCGACACCAGGCCGACGACCAGCACGTCGTTATTCGTCGTCGGACTCATCGTCGGCCGGTTCCAGGTCGAGCGCTTCGTCGTCGTCGCCGTCGGCTTTGGCAGACTTGCCTTTCTTGTTCAGGTCCTTGAGGATCTGGAAGATCTCGCGGTACGCTTTCGGCGGCTTGTTCTCGGCCTGTTCCTTGCGCGCGTTGCGGATCAAGGTGCGCAGGTGCTGCACGTCCAGTTCCGGATACTCGGTCGACAGCACCGTCAGCGCCTTGTCGTCGGCCAGCAGCTTCTCGCGGCGACGCTCGAGCGCGTGCAGCGCGGCGGTATCGGCCTTCGACATGCCTTTCCAGCTGTCGATGGTGCGCTGGATGACGGCGATTTCCTCTTCATCGAGGGTGCGCATCTTCTTGCCGACGAATTGCATCTGGCGGCGCCGGCCTTCGTGGTTGGTGATGGTCTGGCACATCAAAATGGCGTCGCGCACGTCTTCCGGCATCGGTACCCGCTTGACGCGGTCGCGCGCTTCGTTGACGAGTTCCTCTCCCAGCTTCTGGACTTCGAGGCTCTGGCGCTTGGCCTCGGACTTGGAAGGACGCTCGTATTCTTGCTCGAACTCGGAGGATTGGAACCCGCAGGCACCGCGGTTTGGATTAGGCATGATATGGATCCGGGTGGCGCAAGGCCAGCCAGTAAAAACAGTAAACGACTGCTATGATAACCGTTTTACCGGCCAGCCAAGAAAACACGATATGAACGACTCCGTCTTTATCCATACCCAGGACCAGCTCAAACAGCTTGCAGCCGACGTTTTGGCGTTCGCGCGCGAGAAGGGCGGCACCGATGCCGCGGTCGAGATCAGCGAGGGCAGCGGCCTGGCTGTATCGGTCCGGCGCGGCAAGATCGAGACGATCGAGCAAAACAAGGACAAGGGCATGGGTGTGACGGTGTATATCGGCCAGAAGCGCGGCAACGCCAGCACCTCGGACTTTTCGGCCGCCGCCCTGCGCGCCACGGTCGATGCTGCCTACAACATCGCCCGCTTCACCGCCGAAGACGACTGCGCCGGCCTGCCGGAGGCCGAACTGCTCGAAATGGCGCCACGCGACCTGCGCCTGTGCTACCCGTGGCGCATAACGACCGAAGAAGCGGTGGCGCTGGCGCAGCGCGCCGAAGGCGCCGCCTTCGAGGTCGACCCGCGCATCACCAACAGCGAAGGCGGCAGCGTGTACGTGCAGCAGTCGCATTTCGTCGCCGCCAATTCGCGCGGCTTCGCCGGCGGCTACCCGTTTTCGCGCCACACGCTGTCGGTCGCGCCGATCGCCGGCAAGGGCGCCAAGATGCAGCGCGACGACTGGTACACCTCGGTGCGCGACGCCTCCAAGATGGCATCGCCCGAAGCGGTCGGCCGCTACGCCGCCGAGCGCGCGCTGGCGCGCCTGAACGCGCGCAAGATGGACACGCGCACCTGCCCGGTGCTGTTCGAAGCGCCGCTGGCGGCGGGCCTGCTCGGCGCCTTCGTGCAGGCCACCTCCGGCGGTGCGCTGTACCGCAAGTCGACCTTCCTGCTCGATTCGCTCGGCCAGTCGGCGTTCCCGGCGCATATCCAGATCCTCGAAGACCCGCACCTGATCGGCGGCGTCGGCTCCGCGCCGTTCGATGAAGAGGGCGTGCGCACGGTGCGCCGCCACGTCGTCAAGAATGGCGTCGTGCAGGGTTACTTCCTGTCGACCTACTCGGCGCGCAAGCTGGGCATGCAAACGACCGGCAATGCCGGCGGCTCGCACAACCTGTCGATGACGTCGTCGAACACGAAGCGCGCCGACGATTTCGCCGGCATGATCCGCAAGATGGGCCGCGGCCTGCTGGTGACCGAACTGATGGGGCAGGGCACCAACTACGTCACCGGCGACTATTCGCGCGGCGCTTCCGGCTTCTGGGTCGAAAACGGCGAGATCCAGTATCCGGTCGAGGAAATCACCATTGCCGGCAACATGAAAGACATGTTCCAGCAGATCGTCGCCATCGGCAACGACACGCTCACGCGCGGCAACAAGTCGACCGGTTCGATCCTGGTCGAAAGCATGGTCGTCGCCGGCAGCTGATTTCCCCGGGTCTGACCCCGGTTGTTCCGTGGGGGGGGCAGACGGGGACGCCGAGTCCCCGGTTGAGATGACGGCTACACACCGGGGTCAGACCCCTGACAGGAGCACCGGGGCCTGATCCTGCTTCCCCCCGCCTCCCCCAAAATTCACATTTTTATTGCAAGCTTTCAACTCCGCTAATACACTAGCCCAAGCAAAAAAATGGCGCGGGCTTCCCCCGCGATGACATCTTCAGGAGACAACACACATGGAACGCCGTTCATTCCTTAAACAGGCGGCCGTTGGCGCCGCCGTTGCAGCACCGATCGCCGCGCAGGCAGCCGATCTGCCGACCATCAAATGGCGCCTCGCCAGCAGCTTCCCGAAAAACCTGGACACCATCTTCGGCGCCTCCGAACTGTTCTGCAAGCGCGTCTCCGAGCTGACCGGCGGCAAATTCAGCATCCGTGCCTTCGCCGCGGGCGAAATCGTGCCGCCGCTGGAAGTGATGGACGCCGTGCGCGCCGGCACCGTCGAGATGGGCCACACCGCTTCTTATTACTATGTGGGCAAAGATCCTGCGTTCGCCTTCGACTGCTGCGTGCCTTTCGGCCTGACGTCGCGCCAGCAATCGGCGTGGATGCAAGTTGGCGGCGGCATGGAACTGATGCGCGAGTTCTACAAGGGCTACAACATCATCAACTTCATGGGCGGCAACACCGGCACCCAGATGGGCGGTTGGTTCCGTAAGGAAATCAAAACCGTCGCCGACCTGAAAGGCCTGAAGATGCGCATCAGCGGCCTGGCCGGCAAGACGATGGCCAAGCTGGGCGTGGTGACGCAGCAGCTGCCCGCCGCCGACATCTATCCGTCGCTGGAAAAAGGCACGATCGACGCGGCCGAATGGGTCGGCCCGTACGACGACGAAAAGATCGGCATCTATAAAGTGGCGCCGTTCTACTACGCGCCGGGCTGGTGGGAGCCAGGCCCGCAGCTGTCGTTCTACATCAACATGAACGAGTGGGCCAAGCTGCCGAAGGAATACCAGTCGGCGGTCGAAGCGGCAACGTACGAAGCGCACGTCTACATGCAGGCCGCCTACGACGCCAAGAACCCGGCCGCCCTGGCGCGCCTGGTCAAGAACGGCGCCAAGGTGCGTTTCTTCTCGAAGGACATCATGGATGCCGGCTTCAAGGCGGCCAACGAGATGATGGAAGAAGAGTCGTCGAAAAATCCGAAGTTCAAGAAGATCTATGAGCCGTGGAAACTGTTCCGCCGCGAGCAGAACACCTGGGCATCGGTGGCCGAAGCGACCATGCAGAACTACCTGATCGTCGCCAACCGCGCCGGCAAATAAGTAAATTGTAGGCAACGTTGCCTACGTAAGCGGGGTCAGACGGGGACGCCGAGACCTAGGTCTGACCCCGTTTTTTTTCGCTTTCGCGCAAGCTGCCGCGCCGCTCCACCCACGTGTGCATCGCACCCTATTGCAAGTCGGGCCCCGGTTTTTGCGTTCTGTCGCACAAGCCATTCAATGTCGAGTCCGCCATGCAATGATGGCGCACCTCATCCTCAATAATCTTTTTTATACTCATGCATACCAAAATCAAGTCGCCGCATTCCCTCCATCTGCGCCTGTTGCTCGCCGCGCCCGCCGTGTTCGGCATGATCGCCGCCCAGGCCGCCGGACAGGATGGCGCCGGCGCCGCGCCGCCGGTCCCGGCGCCGGCCACCACCGCGCAGCCGCTGCAGAAGGTCGAGATCAAGGGCGCCGCCGCCTCGTACGACGCGCGCCGCAACGACACCGCTACCAAGATCGTCATCGGCCAGGAAGAAATCCTGCGCAACGGCGACACCACCATCGGCGAGGTGCTCAAGCGCCTGCCAGGCGTGACGGTTGGCGGCGTGCAAGGCCGCGGCGGCGACGTGCGCATGCGCGGCCTCGGCAGCGGCTACACCCAGGTCCTGCTCAACGGCGAGCCTAGCCCGCCGGGCTTCTCGCTCGATTCGATCTCGCCCGACATGATCGAGCGCATCGAAATCATGCGCGCCGCCACCGCCGAATACAGCACCCAGGCGGTCGCCGGCGCCATCAACATCGTCCTCAAGCGCGCCATCGTCACGGCGCAGCGCGAAATCAAGGCCGGCTTGCAGCTCGATAACGGCAACATCGGCACCAACACCAATTTCCAGGTCGCCGACAAACAAGGCGCGATGTCGTACGCCGTCGGCGGCAACGTCACCTGGGCCCGTTTCGAGCGGCCGCAGGAGACCATCACCGAAGGCAGCAACGCCGCCGGCACGCCGACCGTGCTGCGCCGCGCCGAGCAGGGCAACAGCGGCCACTTCGAGGCGATCGGCCTGTCGCCGCGCATCAACTGGACGCTCGGTCCGGGCGACGTGATTACCTCGCAAAGCTTCATTAACGTCAACCGTTTCCGCGGCGACAGCACCGAACGCGTCGCCACCTTGCTCGGCCCAGCCCCGCTGTACAGCGGCACCCGGGTCGATATCGAATCGGACGTCGCGCAGGTGCGCAGCGATCTGAGCTGGACGCGCAAGCTTGCCGAAGGCGCCAAGCTCGACATGAAGGCAGGGGTCAACTGGAACAAGCGCGAATCGCGCGCGCCATCGCTCAACTACGACGCGTCCGACCGCTTGATCCTGAACCGCCTCGTCACGTCCGACTCGAGCGATAAGGGCGTCACCGCAAACGGCAAATATTCCACGCCCATCTTGGAAGGCCACGCGCTCGCGGCCGGCTGGGACGCCGCCTACAGCAAGCGCAACGAAGACCGTATCCAGCGCGAAAGCTCGCCAACCGCCACCTGCCTGGTGCGCACCCCGAGCGGCGACTGCCTGACCCCGAGCAACCTCGACCAGGTATTCGAGGCAAATGTCTCGCGCCTGGCGATGTTCGCCCAGGACGAATGGACCGTCACGCCGCGCTGGTCGGTGTACTTCGGCCTGCGCTGGGAAGGCATCCGCACCCGCAGCGAGGGCAACAGCTACGCCGCGGTCGACAACAAGTCGAGCGTGTGGAGCCCGCTGTTCCAGACGCTGTGGAAAATCCCCGGCAGCAAGTCCGACCAGGTGCGCCTGGGGCTGACGCGCACCTACAAGGCGCCTGGCGTGAACAGCCTGATCCCGCGCCGCTTCGCCTCCAACAACAACAGCGAGGTCAGCCCTGATCAGCAGGGCAATCCGAACCTGCGTCCTGAACTGGCGTGGGGCCTCGACCTGGCGTACGAACATTACCTGGAAGCCGGCGGCCTGCTGACCGCCAGCACCTACGTGCGCCGCATAGAAGACATCACGCGCCAGCAGACGTCGCTGGTTGACGGCCTGTGGCTGTCGATGCCGGTCAACGCCGGCATTGCCAACACGCGCGGCATCGAGCTCGAAGCGAAGTTGCCGCTGCGTTCGGTGTACAAGGCCGGACCGAACATCGACATGCGCGCCAACTTTTCGCGTAACTGGTCTGACCTCGACAGCGTGCCCGGTCCGAACAACCGCCTCGACCAGCAGACGCCGTTTAGCGGCACGGTCGGCGCCGACTGGAAGCTCGACAAGCTGCCGATGACCTTGGGCGCGAGCTACAGCTTCCAGAACGGCGGACCGGTGCGCATTTCGTTCAACCAGTACGCCTACTCGGTGCCGAAGCGTTCGCTCGACATGTACGGCCTGTGGAAATTCAACCCGAAGAACCAGCTGCGCGTATCGGTCTCTAATGCGCTGGCCCAGGACAACATCGTGCAGTCGAGCTACGTCGACGAGCGCGGCCGCTCCAGCAGCACGCTCATCACGCCGACGACGGTGGTGGTGCGCGCCATGCTTGAAATCAAGCTCTGATGCGGTGATTCCGGGGTCCGACCCGCTTTCTGGGTCAGCCCCTTTCACCTACCGCCAGCACATGAATAAAGCCCCGGAGTCCGGGGCTTTTTTATTCATGGAGTCAGCGGCGAATCGCCCGCAGAATCGGCTGCAGTACCGCCGCGCCCAGGCGCGCGCTACGCGCCCCATCCCAGCCCGTCTGCGCATCCGGATCGTTGGCGTTGTCCTTGAACGGCAGCTCCAGCGTCAGCGCCAGGCACCCGAACGCGTGGGTGATATGCGGCGACCCCATGGTCAGCACCTCGGGCGTGTACGGCGATTCGCCGTAACCGTGCTCGGTCTGGAAGTCCGGGCTGGCGACCTTGAAGTCGTCGGCGAACTGCTTCTCCGCTGCCGCCTGTTCCGCCGTAAAGGTCGGCAGCGCGCTGCTGCCGGCGACGAACACGTAAGGCAGTCCCTCGTCGCCATGCACGTCGAGGAACAGGTCGCAGCCGGTCTCCTTCATCTTCTGCTTGACCAGGAAGACTTCCGGGCTGCGCTCGATCGTCGGCGCGTTCCATTCGCGGTTCAGGTTCGCGCCGGCCGCGTTGGTGCGCAGGTTGCCGTGCACCGAGCCATCCGGATTCATGTTCGGCACCACGTAGAACACCGCTTCCTTGAGCAGCTGGCGGCCGAACGGATCGGACGGGTCGAGCAGCGCATCGAGCATGCCTTCGACCAGCCACTCCGCCATCGTCTCGCCCGGATGCTGGCGCGCGATTACCCACACCTTTTTGCGATCCGGCGCCCCGGCGGCCGCCGGATCGCCGATGATCAGCACATTCATGTCGCGGCCCTCGATGGTGCTGCCGAGGTCCTGCATGCGCACCTGCTCGGACATCTGCGCGCGGTCCAGCAGTTCGAGGTGGCGCTCCCAAGAATACGGCTCGAAGTAGGCGTAGTAGACGCTGTCCATGCCCGGCGTGTGGCTGATCGTCATGACCTGGCCGTCGAAGCTGGTCGGCACGCGGAACCAGTTGACGCGGTCGTAGCTGGCCATCGCCTGGTAGTCGTTCCAGCCGTCCGGATAGGCGCTCTGGCCGGCGTTGAGGAAGCGGATCGAGCACGCTTCGCCCTGCGCGCCCTGCAGGCGGAAGTAGAACCACTGCGTGATGTCGGCGTGTGAATCCTTGCGGATGTTCAGATCGATCGCGCCGGCGCTTGTGGCGCTGACGATATCGATGGCGCCAGCGTCGAACTGGCTGCTGATTTTGATAGACATGGTAAGTCCTGTATCGGAAAAGGGCGTGAACCCGCGATGATACTAGAACTGAACCTCCGCATCTGCTGTGCGCTGTCAAAAACTTACTGTGCCGTCTTGCTACCGTTCCAAGTTGGCCGCGCACCCGGCGCGCCCGCAGTCACGTGGAGACAGCAATGAGCGCCATCCGTTTTTCGTACGCCGAGGTCACCAGCATCAGCCGGCTGGGATTCTGGCTGCAGTTCGGCGCCGAGGAGCTCTACCTGTCGTTCGTCGAGTTCCCCATTTTCGAGTACGCCACCGTGTCGCAGATCACCGAGGTGGTCTGCATCAGCTCCGGCCGCGTGTACTGGCCCGACATCGACTTCGATCTGGCGCTCGACACCATCCGCAATCCGCTGACGCGCGACTACCACCGCGCCAGCTACGATTGTTAAGCAAAAGGGGTCTGACCCGGCGTTGGGGTCGGACCCCGAATTCGCAGGCGCCGAAGGCCCCTACGCAGGCGATTAACCGAGCCCGCCGAACCGCTCGAAGAACACCGTGTCCGCCGGCGCCGCGCCGTCGTCCTCGCGCAGCATCGCCGCCATCACGTGCTCCTCGGCCGCGGCGCAGATCTGCCGGTACAGCGAGCGCGCCAGCTCGTACGCCCGCGCGCCTGGCCACGGATCGGGCAGCAGCTCGACCGGCAGCATCGGGTCATGCAGCTGCACCCGCCGGTAGGCGTGGATCAGCAGCGTGCGGATCACGAACGCCTGCTCCGGCGCCATCGGTGCGGCCAGCCCCAGCAGCGGCTCGAACCGGTCGATGAACTGCTGGTAGCCGGCGGAGACGCCCGACAGGTCCCAGCCGTCGCCGACCAGTTCCGGCAGCGGCCGGCCCGCCACGCCCGGCATTTCGGTCGCGCGGCAGGCGAACAGCTTGCCGCCGGCGCCCAGGCGATCGAGGATGTCGCGCAACACGTCGACATCCGCCGCCGGATGGCCGAACACGCCTGGCGTCACCAGCGCGTAGCCTTCCCACAGCAGCTCCTTGCGCAGCGCCGCGCGCAGCGGCGCCTCGAGCTGCCCGCCCGACGCCAGCAGCAACGTCCACTGGCCATCCCAGTGCACCTCAAGCGGCGCGTAGATGCGCCGGTTGGCGCGCTCGAAGCGCGGCTGCGCCTGCGGCAAGATCGCGTAGGCGCTGCGCCGCCGGTCGCGGCTGGCCACCAGCCAGCCTTCCTGCGCCAGCCGGAACACGCTGGTGCGCAGCAGCCGGTCGTTGACGCCGAACGGCGCCAGCAGCTCGATCAGGCTGCCCAGCCACACGGTGCCGCCGTGCGGCGCGATGGCATCGCCAAAAATCGTCATCACCAGCGACTTCGAACGGGGCGGGTCGCTGGCCAGAAAGCGGGCGATCCATTCAGTGCTGTTCAATTGTTTCATAGGCGCAAGTAGTGGGTCGGCGTTCAAGCAAACCGCAGTTTACTTTGGCGCGAGATGGGCGCACGATTAATTTTTGGATACCGTAGCAATTTAAACAGGATACAGAACCTCGTTTCGATTCAATTTTTTTGTGTACATATCGTTTTTTGTATCGTATTATCCTTTTCGAGCTTTTGCAAACGGAGATCAGCATGTACGCACAACTGGTAGAAACGGGCCTGAAAAAAGTCCAGTCGATTTCGGAGATGGGCGAAGAAGAGCGCGCGTTCCAGGACCGCATCGACGCCGGCGTCAAGATCGAGGCCAAGGACTGGATGCCGGACGCTTACCGCAAGACGCTGATCCGCCAGATTTCGCAGCACGCCCACTCGGAAATCGTCGGCCAGCTCCCCGAAGGCAACTGGGTCACCCGCGCGCCCACGCTCAAGCGCAAGTCGATCCTGCTGGCGAAGATCCAGGACGAAGCCGGCCACGGCCTGTACCTGTACAGCGCCGCCGAAACGCTCGGCGTCTCGCGCGACGAACTGATCGCCGCCCTCCATTCCGGCAAGGCCAAGTACTCCAGCATCTTCAATTACCCGACCCTGTCGTGGGCCGACATGGGCGCCATCGGCTGGCTGGTCGACGGCTCGGCCATCATCAACCAGATCCCGCTGTGCCGCTGCTCGTACGGGCCATACGCCCGCGCCATGATCCGCGTGTGCAAGGAAGAATCCTTCCACGCGCGCCAGGGCTACGACATCATGCTCAGCCTCGCCAACGGCACGCCCGAACAGAAAGCCATGGCGCAGGATGCCCTGAACCGCTGGTGGTGGCCGTCCCTGATGATGTTCGGCCCGTCCGACGCCGAATCGGTCAACAGCGCGCAGTCGGCGCAGTGGCGCATCAAGCTGTTCTCCAACGACGAACTGCGCCAGCGCATGGTCGACCAGACCGTGCCGCAAGCCGAATTCCTCGGCCTGACCGTGCCCGATCCCGACCTCAAGTTCAACGCCGAAACCGGCCACTATGAATTCGGCGAGATCGACTGGAGCGAGTTCCACAACGTCCTCAAGGGCAACGGCCCGTGCAACAAGGAGCGCCTCAAGACCCGCGTCAAGGCCTGGGACGACGGCGCCTGGTTCCGCGAAGCGCTGGTCGCCTACGCCGACAAAAAATCGGCCCGCGCCGCCGCCTGATAAAAACTACGGAGTACAGCATGAGCAAAGAATGGCCCCTGTGGGAAGTCTTCATCCGCAGCCAGCATGGTCTGGCGCACAAACACGTCGGCAGCCTGCACGCACCCGACGCCGAAATGGCCGTCAATAACGCGCGCGACGTCTACACCCGCCGCAACGAGGGCGTCTCGATCTGGGTCGTGCGCGCCACCGACATCGTCGCGTCCAGCCCGTCCGACAAGGGCGCCCTGTTCGAGCCGGCCAACAGCAAGGTGTATCGCCACCCGACCTTTTTCCCGATGCCTGAAGAAGTGAAGAACCTGTGAGCGCGCAACACAAGATCGACTACCTGTTGCGCCAGGGCGACAATGCCCTGATCCTGTCGCAGCAGCTCTCCCAGCTGTGCGGCAAGGGCCCGGCGCTGGAAGAAGACATGGCGCTGACCAACGTCGCGCTCGACCTGCTCGGCCAGACCCGCATGTGGTACGGCTACGCCACCGAACTCGAAGGCCAGGGCCGCAGCGAAGACGACCTGGCGTTCATGCGCGACGCGCCGGCGCTGCGCTGCTGCCTGCTCGTCGAGCAGCCGAACGGTAATTACGCCGACACCATGGTGCGCCAGTTCTACTTCGACACCTGGCACTACTTCCTGATGCTTGGCCTGCTCAAGTCGACCGATGCGCGGATCGCCGAAATCGCCGAAAAGTCGATCAAGGAAGTCACGTACCACCTGCGCCGCAGCGGTGACCTGATCGTGCGCCTCGGCGACGGCAGCGCCGAAAGCCACGCCAAGACCCAGGCCGCGGCCGATCAGCTGTGGATGTACACCGGCGAGATGTTCATCTACGACGCCATCGACAACGCCATGGCCGAGCAGGGCGTCGCGCCAGATGCCGCCGGCCTGCGCGCCGCCTTCGTCGAACACGTCGCCGAAATCTTCGCCGAAGCGACCATCACGATGCCGGCGCCGGACGCGTGGATGCAGCGCGGCGGCAAAAAAGGCGTGCACAGCGAGCACCTCGGCTTCATCCTCGCCGAGATGCAGTTCCTGCAGCGCGCCTATCCAGGAGCACAGTGGTAATGATGCAGCAGGCAGTCGGCAGCGCACAGGTGTGGGACTGGCTCGGCCAGGTCGCCGACCCCGAGATTCCCGTGATCTCGGTGGTCGACCTTGGCATCGTGCGCGCCGTCGAATGGGACGGCGACGAATGCGTCGTCACCATCACGCCGACCTATTCGGGCTGCCCGGCGATGCAGGTGATCGCCGAAGCGGTCACCGAAGCGCTGCACAGCCACGGCGTGCCGAAGGTGCGGCTGGTGAACCAGCTCTCGCCCGCCTGGACCACCGACTGGATGAGCGAAGCGGGCAAGCTCGCGCTGAAAGGCTACGGCATCGCGCCGCCGGCGCAGCAGGTCATCGACATCAGCGGCCTGCACGCCGGCGTCAAGCGCGGCCCGGTGCCGCCCAAACTGATCGTCGCCTGCCCCAACTGCGGCTCGACCCACACCGAGCTGACCAGCCAATTCGGCTCGACGCCCTGCAAGGCGCTCTACAAGTGCCTCGACTGCCGCGAGCCCTTCGATTATTTCAAGTGCCACTAAGGCCCGACATGAGCAAATTTCATCCCCTGACGGTTGCGGCGGTGCGCAACGAAACGCGCGACACCATCGCCGTCACCTTCAACGTGCCGCCCGAACTGGCCGACAGCTTCCGCTACCAGCAGGGCCAGCACCTGACCTTGCGCGCGCTGATCAATGACGAAGACGTGCGCCGCTCCTACTCGATCTGTTCGTCGGTGCAGGACGACCTGCTGCGCGTGGCCATCAAGCGCACCACCGGCGGCCTGTTCTCGACCTGGGCCAACGACACCGTCAAGCCTGGCACCGTCATCGATGTGATGCCGCCGATGGGCCACTTCAACACGCAGCTGTCGGCCGACAACACGCGCAACTACGTCGCCTTTGCCGCCGGCAGCGGCATCACGCCGATCCTGTCGATCATCAAGACCACGCTGCTGGCCGAACCGAACAGCCGCTTCACGCTCTTTTACGGCAACCGCGCGTCATCGTCCGTCATCTTCAAGGAAGAGCTGACCGACCTGAAGGACATGTACATGGGCCGCCTGCAGCTGGCCTACGTGATGAGCCGCGAGCAGCAGGACATCGACCTGTTCAACGGCCGCATCACCAAGGAAAAGACCGAACAGCTGCTGCGCCACTGGATCCGCGTCGAAGACATCGACACGGCCTTCATCTGCGGGCCGGAAGACATGATGCTGGGTGTCTCGGCCGCGCTGCAGGAAGCCGGCATGCCCAAGCACGACATCAAGATCGAGCTGTTCGCCGCCAGCATCCCGAAGCACCAGCACAAGCCGCGCGCCCTCAGCGCCGACGTGCCGCACGAGACCGAGGTCACCGTCATCATGGACGGCAACCACACCACGTTCGCGATGGACAAGGACAAGGAATCGATCCTCGACGCCGGCCTGCGCGCCGGCATCGACATGCGCTACTCGTGCAAGGGCGGCGTATGCTCGACCTGCCGCTGCAAGCTAATCGACGGCAAGGTCGACATGGACGTCAACTATGCGCTCGAGGATTACGAGATCGCGCGCGGCTTCATCTTGTCCTGCCAGAGCTTTCCCGTGACCGACAAGGTGATCGTCGACTTCGACCAGGCCGAGTAACCCACAACAACAATAGTTGGAGACCGCATGAACTACGACAGCATCCTGTTCCAGATCGAGAACGGCGTCGCCAAGCTGACCTTGAACCGCCCCGATAAGCTCAACAGCTTCACCCAGGCCATGCACATCGAAGTGCGTCATGCGCTGGCCCTCACGGCCACCGATCCGAGCGTGCGCGTGCTGGTGCTGACCGGCGCCGGCCGTGGTTTTTGCGCCGGCCAGGACCTGGGCGACCGCGCGGTCGAACCGGGCAAGGAGGGCGTCGACCTCGGCGCCTCGGTCGAGCAGTACTACGCGCCGCTGGTGCTGTCGCTGCGCGCGCTGCCGATGCCGGTGATCTGCGCCGTCAACGGCGTCGCCGCCGGCGCCGGCGCCAACCTGGCGCTGGCCTGCGACATCGTGCTGGCCGCCAAATCGGCCAGCTTCATCGAATCGTTCTGCAAGCTCGGGCTGATCCCCGACACCGGCGGCACCTGGCATCTGCCGCGGCTGATCGGCCAGGCGCGCGCCACGGGCCTGGCCATGCTGGGCGAAAAACTGAGCGCCGAAAAAGCCGAGCAGTGGGGCCTGATCTGGAAGTGCGTCGACGACGCCGCGCTGATGGACGAAGCGATGGCGATGGCCGAACAGTTCGCGGTGGCGCCGACCAAGGGTCTCGCCTTCACCAAGACGGCGCTGCAGGCCAGCTACGCCAACACGCTGCCCGAGCAGCTCAAGCTCGAAGGCGAGATGATGCGCGAACTCGGTTACAGCCATGACTACAAGGAGGGCGTCGCCGCCTTCATCGCCAAGCGTCCCGCCAACTTCCGCGGAGAATGACATGACAGCTCTCGAAAAAGACAGTGTCGTTGCGGTAGTGGGCAGCGGCGCCATGGGTTCCGGTATTGCGCAGGTAGCCGCCAGCGCCGGCCACCGCGTGCTGCTGTTCGATACCCGCACCGACGCCGCCGCCAAGGCGATCGCCGCCATCGGCAAGGTCTACGACCGGCTGCTCGAAAAAGGCCGCATGACGGCCGCCGACGCGGCCGCGGCCAAGGCCCGCCTGCAGGTCGCAGCCAGCCTGGCCGACATGCGCGACGCCGCCATCGTCGTCGAGGCCATTGTCGAGAACCTGCAAGCCAAGCGCACGCTGTTCGCCGACCTCGAAACCATCGTCGCCGACGACTGCATCCTCGCCACCAATACCTCGTCCATTTCCGTCACCGCCATTGCGGCCGAACTGCGCCGCCCGCAGCGCGTCGTCGGCATGCACTTCTTTAACCCGGTGCCGCTGATGGCGCTGGTCGAAGTGATCAGCGGCCTGGCCACCGAAGCGGCCGTCGCCGATGCCGTCTACGCCGCAGCGGCCACCTGGGGCAAGAACCCGGTGCACGCCAAATCGACGCCCGGCTTCATCGTCAATCGCGTCGCCCGCCCGTTCTACGGCGAAGCGCTGCGCCTGCTGTCCGAGCAGGCCGCCGACGCCGCCACGCTCGATGCGGTGATGCGCGAAGCCGGCGCCTTCCGCATGGGCCCCTTCGAGCTGATGGACCTGATCGGCCACGACGTCAATTTTTCGGTCACCCAGTCGGTGCACCAGGCCTACTTCGGCGACCCGCGCTTTGCGCCCTCGGTGCTGCAGCAGGAGATGGTCAATGCCGGCTTCTTTGGCCGCAAATCGGGCCGCGGCTTTTACCAGTACGGCGACGACCACGCCATGCCGGCGCCGCAAACCGAAGCGCCGCAGCCGCGCCCTGAAACGCTCAGCGTCAGCATCGAGCCGGGCGCCGTCGACATCGTCACCAACCAGATGGAACAGCGTTTCGCCGGCGCCGGCTTCACCGTCGCGCATCGCAAGCCGCTGCCCGGGGCCGCCGAACACGAGGCGCCGGCCTTCCACTGCAACGGCGCGGCCGTCTTCGTCACCGATGGGCGCAGCGCCACCGAACGCGCGGCCGCCAACAAGCATCCCGACACGGTGCTGTACGACCTGGCGTTCGACTACGCCGGCGCCGGCCGCATCGCGCTGGCCAAGGCCGACCAGTGCAGCGACGCTGCCTGGCTATCGGTGGTCGGGCTGTTCCAGGCCGCCGGCTTTGCCGTCACCCGCATCGACGACGTGCCCGGCATGGTCGTCATGCGCACCGTCGCCATGCTCGCCAACGAGGCGGCCGACGCCGTCAACCAGGGCGTCTGCAGCGCCGCCGCGGTCGACATCGCGATGCAAAAGGGCGTCAACTATCCGCGCGGCCCGCTGGCCTGGACCGACGCCATCGGCGTCGCGCAAGTCGTTACCGTCCTCACCAACCTGGCCGCCAGCTACGGGGAGGACCGCTACCGTGTCTCGCCGCTGCTGCGCCGCAAACTCGCCGCCGCGCCGGCAGGAGCACGTTTTCATGCATAGTAATCCCCAGGCTTTGGCTGAACTGGCCGGCAAGGCCATGTACGAGCGCGATCCCTCCAGCCAGGCGCTCGGCATGCTGCTGGCCGAAATCCGGCCCGGCTACGCGCGCATGACGATGCCGGTGCGCGCCGATATGCTCAACGGCCACCAGACCTGCCACGGCGGCTACATCTTCATGCTGGCCGACAGCGCCTTCGCCTTCGCCTGCAATTCGCACAACCACAACACGGTGGGCGCCGGCTGCGCCATCGATTACCTGGCGCCGGGCCGCGAGGGCGACCTGCTGACCGCCGAAGCGACCGAGCAGGCGCTCGCCGGCAAGACCGGCGTCTACGACATCAAGGTGCTCAACCAGGACGGCCGCACCATCGCGCTGTTCCGCGGTAAGTCGCACCGGGTCGCCGGCCTGGTGGCCGAAGTCAACGCCGCCTGACACGAATTCAAAGAAGGAGACAAGCATGGTCCAACGCACCCCCGCACCAGGCGACCTGGAGCCGATCGAACGCGCCAGCCGCGATGAACTTCAGGCGCTGCAACTCGAGCGCATGAAGTGGACGCTCAAGCACGCCTACGACAACGTGCCGCACTACCGCGCCGCGTTCGACGCCGCCGGCGTCCATCCGGACGACCTCAAGTCGCTCGCCGACCTGGCCAAGTTCCCGTTCACCGAGAAAAAGACGCTGCGCGAGAACTATCCGTTCGGCCTGTTCGCGGTGCCGCGCGAAAAAGTGGTGCGCATCCACGCTTCGAGCGGCACTACCGGCAAGGCCACCGTGGTCGGCTACACCCAGAACGACATCGACACCTGGGCCGGCGTCGTGGCGCGCTCGATCCGCGCCGCCGGCGGGCGGCCTGGCGACATGGTGCACGTCTCCTACGGCTACGGCCTGTTCACCGGCGGCCTTGGCGCCCACTACGGCGCCGAGCGTCTTGGCTGCACCGTGATCCCGATGTCGGGCGGCCAGACCGAAAAGCAGGTCCAGCTGATCTGCGACTTCAAGCCCGACATCATCATGGTGACGCCGTCGTACATGCTCAACATCATCGAGGAGTTCTCGCGCCAGGGCATGGACGCGGCCGACTCGTCACTGAAGGTCGGCATCTTCGGCGCCGAGCCGTGGACCGAGGCGATGCGCGCCGAGATCGAAGTGCGCGCCGGCATCGACGCGGTCGACATCTACGGCCTGTCCGAAGTGATGGGCCCCGGCGTGGCCAGCGAATGCATCGAGAGCAAGGACGGCCCGGTCATCTGGGAAGACCACTTCTATCCCGAGGTGATCGATCCGGAAACCGGCGAAGTGCTGCCCGACGGCGAAGAGGGCGAGCTGGTATTCACGTCGCTGACCAAGGAAGCGCTGCCGGTCATCCGTTACCGCACCCGCGACCTGACGCGCCTGTTGCCGCCGACCTCGCGCGCGATGCGCCGCATGGGCAAGATCACCGGCCGCTCCGACGACATGCTGATCATCCGCGGCGTCAACGTGTTCCCGACCCAGATCGAAGAGCTGATCCTGAAGATGCCGGCGCTGGCGCCGCACTACCAGCTGGTGGTCTCGCGCGACGGCCACCTCGACAAGCTCGAGGTGCTGGGCGAACTGCGCCTGACCATGACCGAGGAAGCGGTGGTATTGTTAAGCTGCGACCTCGAACACCAGATCAAGACCCACGTCGGCGTGTCGACCAAGGTGACGCTGATGGCCACCGCCGGCATCGAGCGCACCATGACCGGCAAGGCGCGGCGCGTGATCGACCAGCGACCGAAAACCTAATTTCAAGGAGCAGTCAGTGAGCCAATTTTCCGACGCATTCATTTGCGACGCCATCCGTACACCATTCGCCCGCTTCGGCGGCGCCCTCGCCACCGTGCGCGCCGACGACCTCGCAGCGCTGCCGATCGCCGCGCTCATGGCACGTAATCCCGATGTCGACTGGTCGATGGTCGACGACGTCTACTACGGCTGCGCCAACCAGGCCGGTGAAGACAACCGCAACGTCGCCCACATGGCCAGCCTGCTGGCCGGCCTGCCGGTCGACGTCCCCGGCAGCACCATCAACCGCCTGTGCGGATCGAGCATGGACGCCGTCGGCATCGGCGCGCGCGCCATCAAGGCCGGCGAAGCGCACCTGATCATCGCCGGCGGCGTCGAGAGCATGACGCGCGCGCCGTTCGTCATGGCCAAGGCCGAAAGCGCCTTTTCGCGCGCCGCAAAAATCGAAGACACCACCATCGGCTGGCGCCTCGTCAACCCGTTAATGAAGAAGATGTACGGCATCGACTCGATGCCCGAGACGGCCGAAAACGTCGCCCGCGAGTTCAACGTCAGCCGCGCCGACCAGGATGCCTTTGCGGTGCGCAGCCAGCAGCGCTGGGCCGCGGCCAACGCCGCCGGATTCTTCAAGGACGAAATCGTCGCGGTAACCGTACACCAGAAAAAAGGCGAGTCGCGCCAGTTCGACACCGACGAGCACCCGCGTCCCGACACCACCATCGAGATGCTGGCCAAGCTGAAGGGCGTCGTCACGCCCGACGGCAGCGTCACTGCCGGCAATGCGTCCGGCGTCAACGACGGCGCCTGCGCCATCCTGATCGCATCCGGCGGCGCCGCCGAGCGCTTTGGCCTGACGCCGCGCGCCCGCGTCGTCGGCATGGCCACCGCGGGCCTGGCGCCGCGCATCATGGGCTTCGGCCCGTCGCCGGCGTCGAAGAAGGTGCTGGCAATGACCGGCCTGACGATTGGCCAGATGGACGTCATCGAACTCAATGAAGCCTTCGCCGCCCAGGGCCTGGCCGTGACCCGCGACCTCGGCCTGGCCGACGACGCCGCCCACGTCAACGCCAATGGCGGCGCCATCGCCCTCGGCCATCCGCTCGGCGCTTCCGGCGCGCGGCTGGTCACCACCGCCGTCAACCAGCTTCACCGCACTGGCGGGCGCTACGCGCTGTGCACCATGTGCATCGGCGTCGGCCAGGGCATCGCCATGATCATCGAGCGCGTTTAGTACCAATACCACCCACCCCAGGAGACATCATGTTTAAAACTATACTTAAAAAATCCATCCTGTTCGCAGCCATGGCCTTTGCAGCCGCCAGCGCGTCCGCCGCCGATCCGATCCGCATCGGTTCGGTGCTGTCGGTGTCCGGTCCTGCCGCCTTCCTCGGCGACCCTGAACTGAAAACGCTGCAGCTGTACGTCGAGAAGATCAACGCCGAAGGCGGCGTCCTTGGCCGCAAGCTCGAGCTGGTGCACTACGACGACGGCAGCGACGCGGCCAAGGCCAACAGCTTCACCAAGCGCCTGATCGAGTCCGACAAGGTCGACGTTCTGATCGGCGGCACCACCACCGGCGCCACCATGGCGATGGCCCCGCTGGTGGCCACCGCCAGCCTGCCGTTCATTTCGCTCGCCGGCGCCGTCGTCGTCATCGACCCGGTCAAGAAATGGGTCTTCAAGACGCCGCACACCGACCGCATGGCGGCCGAGAAGGTGTTCGAAGACATGAAGAAGCGCGGCATCACCAAGGTCGGCCTGCTGTCGGAAACCAGTGGTTTTGGCGCGTCCGGCCGCAAGGAGACCCAGACCGTCGCCGCCAAATACGGCATCACGCTCGTCGCCGACGAGACCTATGGCCCGAAAGACACCGACATCACCGCGCAGCTGACCCGCATCAAGGGCGTGGCCGGCGTACAGGCCGTGTTCGTGTTCGGCCTTGGCCAGGGTCCGGCGGTCGTCACCAAGAACTACGGCCAGCTCGGCATGACCGCGCTGCCGATGTACCAGTCGCACGGCGTCGCCTCCGACGAGTACCTGAAGTTGTCCGGCAAGGCCGCCGAAGGCGTGCGCCTGCCGTCGCCGGCGCTGCTGATCGCCGCCGCGCTGCCGGCCAGCGACCCGCAAAAGGCAATCGTCACCAGCTACGACAAGTTGTACAAGGAGCGCTACAAGATGGAGCCGTCCACCTTCGGCGGCTACGCGCTCGACGCGCTGAACCTGTCGATCGACGCCATCAAGCGCGCCGGCGGCACCGACCGCGAGAAAGTGCGCGCGGCACTCGAAACCACCAAGGGCTTCGTCGCCACCACCGGTGTCTTCAACATGTCGCCGACCGACCACATGGGACTGGACCTTTCCGCGTTCCGCATGGTCGAAGTCAAGAACGGCGACTGGCAGCTGCTGAAATAAGGTCTTCGATGCTCGCTCAATTCCTCCAGTTCCTGTATTCGGGAATGACGGTCGGTTCGGCCTATGCGCTTGCGGCGCTGGGCTTCACGATCATCTACAACACCAGCGGCGTGATCAACTTCGCTCAGGGTGAATTCATCATGCTCGGCGGGATGCTGGCGGCCATCATGGCCGGCGCCGGCGTGCCGCTGCCGCTGGCGATTCTAGTCGCCGTCGTCGCCACCGCCGTCGTTGGCCTGGTGATGGAAAAGGCCGTCATCGAACCGGCGCAAAACGCCGAAGTGGTCACCCTGATCATCATCACGATCGGGGCGTCGCTGACGGTGCGCGGGCTGGTGCAGATCTGGCTGGGAAAGGGCACGCATTCGCTGCCGGCGTTTTCGGGCGATACGCCGATCATGCTGCTGGGCGCGAGCCTGCTGCCGCAAAGCCTGTGGGTGCTGGGCGTCACGCTTGCCATCGTTGCGGTGCTGGCGTGGTTCTTTGGCCGCACCTTGCTCGGCAAGGCGATGCTGGCGACCTCGCACAACAAGCTGGCCGCGCAGCTGGTCGGCATCAACACGCGCCGCGTGCTGCTGCTGTCGTTCGGCCTGGCCGCGCTGCTCGGCGCCCTCGGCGGCATCCTGGTCGCGCCAATTACGTACACGTCCTATGACGCCGGCATCATGCTGGGCCTGAAAGGCTTCGTCGCCGCGGTGCTGGGCGGCCTTGGTGGCGGCGTCGGCGCGGTGGCCGGTGGCCTGATCCTCGGCATCGCCGAAGCCATGACGGCCGGGTACATCTCGTCGTCGTACAAGGACGCGGTGCCGTTCGTGCTGATCTTGCTGATCTTGTTCTTCATGCCGCGCGGCCTGTTCGGCGCCAAGATCTCGGAGCGCGTATGAAGTTTTTGCACATGCGCCACCGCGGCCTGCTGCTGCTCGCGCTGGTGCTGGCCGTGCTGCCGCTGGTGCTGCCGAACGCATTCTATGTCGACGTGGCGATTCGCATCGCCCTCAACGCCATCGTCGTCATCGCGCTCAACCTGCTGATGGGCTACACCGGCCAGATCAGCATCGGCCACGCCGGCTTCTATGGCCTCGGGGCGTATGCGTCGGCCGCGCTGACCACTCACTTCAACTGGCCGCCGCTGGGCGCGTTGGCCGCCGGCGCTGCCGCCACTGGCCTGCTGGCATGGCTGATGGCGCGCCCGATCCTCAAACTCAAGGGCCACACGCTGGCGATGGCGACGCTCGGCCTGGGCATCATCATCTCGATCGTCATCAACAACGAAGCGCAATGGACCGGCGGACCCGATGGCATGTCGGTGCCGGCGTTCACGCTGGCCGGCATGACCATCGCCGGCGAAACCAGCTGGTACGCGGTGGCGGCGGTGCTGCTGCTGCTGATGACGTGGCTGGCGCTGAACCTGATCGATTCGCCGGTCGGGCGCGCGCTGCAGGCCATCCACGGCTCCGAAATCGCCGCGCGCGTGGCCGGCGTCGACACCACCAGGTTCAAGGTGCGCGTGTTCGTGCTGTCGGCGGTGGTGGCCAGCATCGCCGGCTCCATTTCGGCGCACTACATCGGCTTCATCACTCCTGGCATGGCCGGCTTCTTCCACTCGATCGAGCTGGTGACGATGGTGGTGGTGGGCGGCATGGCGTCGGTATTCGGCTCGATCATCGGCGCCGCGCTGCTGACCATCCTGCCGCAGCTGCTGCAAACCTTCGAAGGCTGGGAAGTGGTGGTGTTCGGCGTGATCCTGATGGCGACGATGATCTTCATGCCGAAAGGCCTGGTGCCGAGCATTGCGCAGCGCCTGCGTGCGCGCCGCAAGGGGAGCAACTGATGCTGACGATCGAACACCTCAGCAAGAGCTTCGGCGGCGTCCACGCGGTGCAGGACGTCACCTTCGCCGTGCGCGAAGGGGCGATCCACTCGGTGATTGGTCCCAACGGCGCCGGCAAGACTACGCTGTTCAACCTGGTCAGCGGCATCTACACGCCGACCAGCGGCAAGATCATGTTCAACGGCGAGGACGTCGCCGGCATGACGCCCGACGCGCTGGCGCGCCGCGGCGTGTCGCGCACCTTCCAGAACCTGCAGGTGTGCATGAACATGACGGCGATCGACAACGTCATGGTCGGCTCGCACCTGCGGCTGAACCAGAACCTGTTCGCCTCGATGCTGCGCCTGCCGGCGGTGCGCCGCGCCGACGATGAGTGCCGCGCCGAAGCGGTGCGCCTGATGCAGTTTGTCGGCGTCGGCAAGTACGAAGGCGCCGACGCCAACCAGATGCCGTACGGCGCCCTCAAGCGGCTCGAAATCGCCCGCGCTCTGGCCGCCAGGCCGAAGATGCTGCTGCTCGACGAGCCGGCCGCGGGCCTTAACCACACCGAGACCGGCGAGATCGAGGACCTGATCCGCAAGGTCGCGCAGTCCGGCGTGACGGTGCTGCTCGTCGAGCACGACATGAAGCTGGTGATGAACCTGTCGGACCATATCCTCGTTCTCGACTACGGCAAGACGCTGGCCGAAGGCACCGCCGCCGAAGTGCGCGCCAACCCGGACGTCATCGCCGCCTATCTCGGCGCCGCAGCATAAAGGAATCAAGATGCGAGATTTTTCCAATGCGCCGCCGGTGCTGCAAATCCAGGGGCTGCACAGCCACTACGGCCCGATCCAGGCGCTGCACGGCATCGACATCGAAGTGCGCGAAGGCCAGCTGGTGGCGCTGGTGGGCGCCAACGGCGCCGGCAAGACCACGCTGCTGCGCGCCATCTCCGGCGTGCAGCCGGTCAGCGCCGGCGCCATTCGCTTCGGCGGCGTCGATATCACCCGCGCCAGCGCCGACCAGCGCGTGCGCTCCGGCATCTGCCAGGTGCCGGAAGGGCGCCAGGTATTCGGCCCGATGTCGGTCGAAGACAACCTGCGCCTGGGCGCCTACACCCGTCCCAAATCCGAGCTGGCCGGCGACCTCGATCGTGTGTTCGCGCTGTTCCCGGTCCTGAAGGAAAAGCGGCTGCTGACCGCCGGCATGCTGTCCGGCGGTCAGCAGCAGATGCTGGCGATGGCGCGCGCGCTGATGGGCCACCCGAAGCTGCTGCTGCTCGACGAGCCGAGCATGGGCCTCGCGCCGTTGCTCATCCGCGAGATTTTCCGCATCGTCGAAAGCCTGCGCGACCAGGGCATCACCATTTTCCTGGTCGAGCAGAACGCGCACGCCGCGCTGGCGATTGCCGACATCGGTTACGTCATCGAGACCGGCGGCATCGTGCTGTCCGGCCCCGGCCCCGAATTGCTGGACAACGAGCAGGTGCAAAGCGCCTACCTCGGAATGTAAGGAGCTAAGCGCATGGTCAAGGTATATGAAATCAACGGCGTCACCCCGGTGGTGCATCCGTCTGCGTACGTGCACCCGAGTGCGGTGCTGATCGGCGACGTCATCGTCGGCCCGCGCTGCTACATCGGCCCGCTGGCCGCGCTGCGCGGCGACTTCGGCCGGCTGATCCTCGAAGAAGGCGCCAACCTGCAGGACACCTGCGTGATGCATGGTTTCCCTGAGGACGACACCGTCGTCGAAGTCGATGGCCACATCGGCCATGGCGCCGTGCTGCACGGCTGCCGCGTCAAGCGCAACGCCATGGTCGGCATGAACGCGGTGGTGATGGACAAGGCGGTGGTGGGCGAAGACTCGATCGTCGCGGCGATGAGCTTCGTCAAGGCCGGCATGATCATCCCGCCGCGCAGCATGGTGATGGGGATGCCGGCGAAGGTCGTGCGCGAACTGCTCGACAAGGAAATCGCCTGGAAAAAATTCGGCACGAAGCAGTATCACGATCTCAACGTGCGCTCGATGCAGACCATGCGTGAGGTCGACTCGAAAGATGAAGTTGAGCCGGATCGCAAGCGCATCGACTTCGGCCCCGACATGCACACGCCAAAGCAGTAATTCGATTCAGACCTGAGGGACACAACCATGAACGACATCTCGACCCTGCAAAGCCTGATCGGCGGCCGCTGGCTCGGCGCCGAGCCGCACATGCCGCTGCGCAGCGCCATCAACAGCAACCTGATTTACCATACCCACGCCGAAAAAATCGATTTCGACGAAGCGGTGCTCTACGCCCGCAAGACCGGCGTGCCTTCCCTGATGGCGCTCGACTTTCAGACCCGCGCGGCGCGCCTGAAAGCACTGGCGACCTACCTGATGGGCCGCAAGGAAGAACTGTACGAGATCTCGCACCACACCGGCGCCACGCGTCCCGACAGCTGGGTCGACGTCGAAGGCGGCATCGGCACCCTGTTCGCCTTTGCCAGCATGGGCAGCCGCGAACTGCCGTCGTCGAACGTGCTGCACGAAGGCCCGGCCATCGCGCTGGGCAAGCGCGGCGGCTTCGCCGGCACCCACATCCTGGTACCGCGCGGCGGCCTGGCGGTGCACATCAACGCGTTCAACTTCCCGATCTGGGGCCTGCTCGAAAAATTCGCGCCGAGTTTTCTCGCCGCGATGCCGTGCATCGGCAAGCCGGCCACCGCGACGAGCTACCTGACCGAGGCGGTGGTGCGGATGATGCATGAATCGGGCCTGCTGCCCGACGGCAGCATTCAGCTCGTCATCGGCAGCACCGGCGACCTGCTCGAGCGCTTGAATGGCGCCGACGTCGTCACCTTCACCGGTTCGGCCGATACGGCCATGATGCTGCGCTCGAACAAAAACCTGCTGGCCAACTCGGTGCCGTTTACCGCCGAGGCGGACTCGCTCAACTGCGCCATCCTCGGTCCCGACGTCACGCCCGACGATCCCGAGTTCGACCTGTTCGTCAAGGAAGTGGCGCGCGAGATGACCGGCAAGGCCGGCCAGAAGTGCACCGCGATCCGCCGCATCATCGTGCCGGAAAACCGGGTCGACGCAGTGGCCGAGCGGCTGCGCGAGCGACTGTCGAAAATCGTCGTCGGCGACCCGAAGGTCGAAGGGGTGCGCATGGGCGCGCTGGCCTCGATGGACCAGCACCGCGACGTCGGCCAGCGCGTCGCCATGCTCGCCGAGGGCAACGAAGTCATCTTCGACGCCAGCCATGGTTTTTCGCCGGTCGGCGAAGGCAGCGCCGGCGGCGCCTTCTTTGCGCCGACCTTGCTGCTGTGCCGTAACGCGATGGTCAACAATGCGGTGCACGACGTCGAGGCGTTCGGCCCGGTCAGCACGATGATGACGTATTCCGGCATCGAGGAAGCGGTGGCGCTGGCCGCGCGCGGCAAGGGCAGTTTGGTCTCGACGCTGTGCACCAAGGATCCCTTGATCGCCGCGCGCGCGGTGCCTGGCCTGGCCGCTTACCACGGCCGCGTGCTGGTGCTCGAGCGCGAGGCCGCAGTCGACTCGACCGGTCACGGCTCGCCGCTGCCCCAGCTCAAGCACGGCGGTCCGGGACGCGCCGGCGGCGGCGAGGAGCTCGGCGGCATTCGCGCCGTGCGCCACTTCTTGCAGCGCGCCGCGCTGCAAGGCTCGCCGACGATGCTGGCGGCAGTCACGGGCGAATACGTGCGCGGCGCGGCGGTGCAGGAAAGCGATCTGCACCCGTTCCGCAAGTATTTCGAGGACCTGAAAATGGGCGACTCGCTGCTGACGCACAGGCGCACCGTGACGGAAGCCGACATCGTCGCCTTCGGCGGCATCTCGGGCGACTTCTTCTACATGCACTTCGACGACATCGCGGCGAAGGATTCGCAGTTCGGCAAGCGCATCGCGCACGGCTACTTTGTGCTGTCGGCCGCGGCCGGGCTGTTCGTCTCGCCGGCGCCCGGTCCCGTGCTGGCCAACTATGGCCTCGACAACCTGCGCTTCATCACGCCGGTGGCGATCGGCGACACCATCCGCGCGCGCCTGACCTGCAAGCGCAAGGTCGACCGCAACCGCACCGACGAAAAAGGTGTCGGCCAGGGCGTGGTGGCATGGGACGTGCAGGTCACCAACCAGAACGACGAACTGGTAGCCAGCTACGACATCCTGACCCTGGTGATGAAGCGCGTATGATGGCGCGATGATCAAGACTTTTGCCAGTATTGGCTCGCTCAAGGCGCGCATCACCTTCGTGGTAGTGTTCCTTGTCCTGCTGGCGGCAGGGTTGGTCACTTACGTCTCGCTGCACCTGGCGGAACGCCAGATGCGGTCGGTTGTGGGTGACCAGCAGTTTGCATTGCTGTCGAGTGCAGCTGCCTACATCGACGAGGACCTGGTCTCCAAAAAAAGCTTGTTGGCGGCCTCGCGCGAGCAACTCGTTTACGCGGATATCGGCGCGCCATCGGCTATCCAGGGGTTTCTCGAAGCGCACGGCAGTCTGCGCGATGAATTTTTCAACGTGATAGCGCTCGATGCGTCGGGCAAGCTGATCGCCAGTCTCAACGACCGCCGCGCCGTCGGCGATTTCAGCAAGCGCGACTATTTCATCGACACAGTGGCCGCTCATGAGGGATTGATCTCGTACCCGTTCAAGAGCGCGCTGTCGGGCAAGCCGGTGGTGGTGGTGACCGAGCCGGTGTACGACGCGGCCGGAAGGCTGTTGTTCGTTCTCGGTGGCGCGATCGACCTGCAGCGGCCACGCTTCTTCGGCCAGCTCGAAACGCTCAGGTCGGGTCGCACCGGCTATCTGTTCATGCTGACGACAACCGGTACGATTATTCATCATCCGGACAAGCAGCGCATCCTCAACAACGTCAAGGAGGAAGCCGGAGGCGCCGTGCCGTCGACGCTGGCTGCAATGAACGGTTTCGAAGGCACGCTCGATGGCACGTCCAAGCGCGGCATCGTTTCCCTGATTACGTACAAACGTTTGCGCCAGACCGAGTGGATCATCGGCGCGGTGTATCCAGTCGACGAAGCGTTTGCCCCGTTGATCGACATGCGCAAGAATGCGATGGTCGCGTCGGCGGCGGTCGCCGCCGCCGCGGGGCTGATCGGGTGGCTGGCTATCCTGCGCTTGCTGCGACCGCTCGGCGCCCTGCGCAAGCATGTTGCGCGCATCGCCGAGGGAAGCAAAAACATCGACGTGTTCGATGTCGCACGCAAGGATGAATTCGGTGAACTGAGTCGCGCTTTTTTCAAGCTTTCGCAACAGCGGCGCGACGCAGAAAACAACTTGGTGAAGTTATCGCGCACCGATCCGCTGACGGGCATTCACAACCGCCGCATGTTCGACGAGATTTTCGCGGCGGCGCTGGAGCGAGCGCGCCGGAGCGGGCGCGGTCTTGGCCTTGCGTACCTTGACATCGACCGGTTCAAGCAGATCAACGATACTTACGGCCACGGCGTCGGAGACCAGGTCTTGATCGAGTTCGCGCAACGGCTCAAACATTGCGTGAGGATTACCGACGCGGTGGCACGCCTTGCGGGAGATGAGTTCGTGGTTATTTTTGAGAACCTCGGCAGCGACGCCGAGGCTGCCGGCCTGGCGACGAAGATGCTCGACGCCATTCGTCCCGACTTTCTTGTCGGCGAACTCGTGCTGGCGGTAACGTCCAGCATCGGCATTGCGGTCGACATGGGCGCCGTGGGCGCGGTCGGCGACTTCATGGAGGAAGCGGACACGGGCCTGTACTCGGCCAAGGAAGCAGGCAGAAACGCCTACTCGGTGCGCCTTCTCCCGGCAGCACTGGGCCACCTGCCGACGTGAAGTCGGCCCAGGCTGTCGCCGATAGCTATCAATAAACGAGGCCAGTGTGCTATATTTGTCCTAGACAAATAACCGGGAGCACAGCATGCTGCCTTCGCTGCAAATCGTCGCCTTCGGCAAAGACGATATCGAAAACGGGCTCGGCAAGATGTCCGGCACTGAGCTCAACGGCTTGGCGTTCGGCGCCATTCAGCTCGACGCCAGTGGCAAAATCATTGACTACAACGCGGCCGAAGCCGACATCACCGGGCGCGACGCCGCCAGCGTGATCGGCAAGAGCTTCTTTCGCGATGTGGCGCCGTGTACCAACATCCCCAAGTTCAAAGGCGTGTTCGACACCGGCGTCAAGGCGGGTAACCTGAACACCATGTTCGAGTACGTATTCGACTACAACATGAAGCCGACCAAAGTGAAGATCCACATGAAGAGGGCGATCAGCGGCGACACGTACTCGGTGTTCGTCAAGCGCCTGTAACCGGATGGCGCATCGTGGCAAATGGTGGCGCCGGCGCCACCTGCTCGAGCGCTTCGTCGGCGACCTCGTCGCCGGTGAGTTCGCGCTGCTGCGGCGCCACGCGGCGCCATTGCTGAGGCAACCGTGGCCGCCCACGCTGGCGATCGACCGCGACCTGGGCGCCGATTCGCTCGAGGTGCTGCAGCTGGCAACGGCCCTGGCCGAAGCGATTCACCTCCACCGTTCCGGCATCGAAGACTACCTGCTCGCGCGCCGTACGCTGGGCCAGTGGGTCGACCTGGCGGCGGCCGGACTTGAGCAGTTCTCGGGCGAGCTGACGTTTCGCACTTCCGGCAGCAGCGACCTGCCGAAACCTTGCGTGCATCCGCTGGCGTCGCTGCTGCAGGAGACCGTCGAATTGGCAAACCTGTTCGCCGGGCGCCGGCGCATCCTGGTCGCCGTCCCGTCCCATCATATTTATGGTTTCCTGTTCTCGGTGCTGCTGCCCGACCTGCTGGACCTGGACGACGACGCCATCATCGACCTGTGCGCCAGCTCGCCGGCATCGCTGGCGGGCTTGCTGCGCGACGGTGACATGGTCGTGGCGCATCCCGATTTCTGGCAAGCCGTGGTGCGCGGCGCCGGCGCTTTGCCGCCAGGCGTGATCGGCGTCAGTTCGACCGCGCCGTGTGCCGACACTGTCAGCGAGGCGCTTGCCGCCGCGGGGCTGCAAGCGCTGTTCCAGGTGTACGGGTCGTCGGAGACGGCCGGCATCGGCTGGCGCGCGAGCCATCAGGATGCGTACCGCCTGTTCCCGTTCTGGCAGCGCGCCGTCGACAGCGAGTCGGTCCTGACCCGCAGCATGCCCGACGGCTCGCTCCAGCACCTCGAAAGCCAGGACACCATCGCGTGGGAGGGTGCCGAGACGTTCCGCCTCGGCGCCCGCGTCGACGCGGCCGTGCAGGTCGGCGGCGTCAACGTGTTTCCGTTGCGCGTGGCCGCGTTGCTGGCGGCCCACCCGCTGGTCGCCGAAGCGGCCGTGCGGCTGATGCGCGCCGATGAGGGCAACCGGCTGAAAGCGTTCGTGGTGCCGGCGCCGCACGTGAGCAACACCGCGCAGCTGGCGCGCGTACTCGAGGCGTGGGCCGAGCAAACGCTGGCGGTGCCGGAGCGGCCAAGGGCGTTCAGCTTTGGCGCCAGCTTGCCGCGCGGCGCGGCCGGAAAACAGTGCGACTGGCTGATCGACGGCTAATGCGCCAACCTGTAAATACCGGCCGCATTGAGCTTGTGCGCATGCCAAAAAACCGGTGTAGTATCCAGACGTTTGTCCCCAAATATAATTACATCAGGAGCGTGGCATGGCGAAGCTGAACGTCAACGGTACGGTGCGTGAATTCGAAGCGGAGGACGACACGCCGCTGCTGTGGGTGCTGCGCGAGCAGCTTGGCCTGACCGGCACCAAATACGGCTGCGGCATCGCCCAGTGCGGCGCGTGCACGGTGCACATCGACGGCGAGCCGACCCGCACCTGCGTGCGGCCTGTCTCCACCGTCACCGCGACGCAGAAAATCGTCACCATCGAAGGGCTGTCGAAAGACGGTTCGCATCCCGTGCAGAAGGCCTGGGCCGCGCTCGACGTGCCGCAATGCGGCTTCTGCCAGTCAGGCATGATCATGGCCGCCGCCGCGCTGCTCAAGCAAAAACCGAAACCGACAGACGCCGATATCGACAGCGCGATGACCAACATCTGCCGCTGCGGTACCTACAACCGCGTGCGCGCCGCCATCAAGGTCGTCGCCAAGGGCGGCGACGTCAAGAGCGCGGGTCTCTCGATCGAGCACATCGCCGGGAGCAAAGCATGAACCGCCGCGGCTTCCTGAAAACCACTGGAGCGGCCGGCCTGGTGTTCGCCTTCCACATCCCGTTCGCCTCCGCGCAAACGGCCGACGCGCCTGAGGTCAACGCCTGGGTGGTCGTCAGGCCGGACGAGACCATCGTCATCCGCATCGCCCGTTCCGAAATGGGGCAGGGCACGCTGACCGGCCTGGCCCAGCTGGTGGTCGAGGAACTCGACGCCGACTGGAGCCGCGTCACCACCGAATATCCGACGCCCGGCCAGAGCCTGGCGCGTAACCGCGTGTGGGGCAGTTTTTCGACCGGCGGCAGCCGCGGCATGCGTGAGTCGCACGAGTATGTGCGCAAGGGCGGCGCCGCCGCGCGCATGATGCTGGTGCAGGCCGCCGCCGCCGAATGGAACGTGCCGGTCGCCGAGTGCGTGGCCGCCAACAGCGTCATCACCCACACGCCGACCGGCCGCAAGAGCAGCTACGGCAAGGTGGCGATTGCCGCCGGCAAGCTGGCGCCACCGGCCGCCACCGGCATCGTGCTGAAGGATCCGAAAGACTGGAAGCTCGCCGGCAAGCGCCTGGCGCGCCTCGACACCGTCGCCAAGACGAACGGCTCGCAGATCTACGGCATGGACCTGACGATGCCCGGCATGCTCAACGCCGCCATCAAGGACTGCCCGGTTTTCGGCGGCAAGGTAAAAAGCTTCGACGCCGCCGCGATCGAAAAGCGCCCCGGCATCAAGAAGGTTCTGCAGATCGGCGACAGCGCCGTGGCGGTGGTGGCCGACACCTGGTGGCGCGCCCGCAGCGCGCTCGAGGCCTTGCCGATCGTTTGGGACGAAGGACCGAACGCCAAACTTTCCAGCGCCGACATCGCCGCTACCCTGAAGGCCGGGCTGGACGCGACCGATGCCGTGGTCGGCAACCAGAATGGCGACGCGCGCGCGGCGATTGCCGCCTCGGTGCGCAAGGTCGAAGCGGTGTATTCGTACCCGTACCAGAACCACGCGACGATGGAGACGATGAACGCGACCGCGCGCTGGACGCCGGAGCGCTGCGAAGTGTGGACGCCAACCCAGAACGGCGAAGCGGCGCTGGCAGCGGCGGCCGAAGCTGCCGGCCTGCCGCCGGCCAAGTGCGAAGTCTACAAGCTGCACCTGGGCGGCGGTTTCGGCCGCCGCGGCGCGGTGCACGACTGGGTGCGCCAGGCGGTGGAAATCGCCAAGGCGATGCCCGGCACGCCGGTCAAACTGATCTGGTCGCGCGAGGAAGACATGCTGCACGGTCGCTACCATCCGGTCACCCAGTGCAAGATGACGGCCGGCCTGGACGCCAAGGGCGAGATCACCGGACTGCACATGCGCATTTCGGGCCAGTCGATCCTGGCGTCGGTGTCGCCGCAGTCGATCAAGGACGGCAAGGACCCGGTGGTGTTCCAGGGCCTGAACGCGCCGGGACCGGAAGCGTCGATCGGCTACACTTTTGCCAACCTGCTGGTCGACCATGCGATGCGCAATCCGCCGGTGCCGGCCGGCTTCTGGCGCGGCGTGAACCTGAACCAGAACGCGGTCTACCTCGAATGCTTCATCGACGAGATCGCGCACGCCACCGAGCAGGATCCGCTGGCCTTGCGGCGCAAGCTGATGGCCAACAGCCCCAAGCACCTGGCGGTATTGAACGCCGTCGCCGAGCGCGCCGGCTGGGGCAAGAAACCGGCCAAGGGCGTGTTTCGCGGGCTGTCGCAGACGATGGGCTTTGGCAGCTACGTCGCCGCCTGCGCCGAAGTCTCGGTCAGCAAGGACGGCAAGCTGAAGATCCACCGCATCGTCGCGGCCACCGATTCGGGCCACGCGGTCAATCCGCAGCAGATCGAGTACCAGGTCGAGGGATCGTTCTCGTACGGCTTGTCGGCGGCGCTGTTCGGCGAGTGCACGCTGAAGAACGGCCGCATGGAGCAGGACAACTTCAGCACCTACCCGGTGATGACGATGGCCGACATGCCGAAGGTCGAGACGATCGTGATGCCGTCCGGCGGCTTCTGGGGCGGGGTGGGCGAGCCGACCATCGCCGTGGCGGCGCCGGCGGTGCTGAACGCGATCTTCGCGGCCACCGGCAAGCGGGTGCGCGACCTGCCGCTGAAGCACCACAGCCTGAAGGCGTAAGCCGTGCGCGTGCTCGCTTGCCTGTGGTTTGCCTGCGCGTCGGTGCAGGCGGAGGCCAGCAGCATGGCGCCGCTCACCGCCGAACCGGGTGACGCGGTGCGCGGCCGGGCGATTGTCGCCAACCGCCAGCTGGGCCTGTGCTTGCTGTGCCACAGCGGGCCGGTTCCGGAGGAACGCTTCCAGGGAAACTTGGCGCCGCCGCTGGACGGCGCCGGCGCGCGCTGGTCGGCCGCCCAGCTGCGCATGCGGATGGTCGACGCCAGCACCTTCAATCCGGAGACCGTCATGCCGTCGTACTTCAAACCCGGCAGCGCCGCGCGCACGCCGGCCGCGCTGCAAAATAAAACCATCCTCTCCGCCCAGCAGGTGGAAGACGTGGTGGCTTACCTGCAGACCCTGAGGACGGCGCCATGATCGACCAGCGCCGCCGCAAAGTGCTGGCCGGCCTGGGCGCGCTGGCGCTCGTCGGTTCCGCCGCCGCCACGCCGGAAGAAATGGCGGCCGCGATCAAGGCCTTCACCGGCGGCACCGCGCCTAAGCAGGGCAGGGTCACGTTGGACGTCGCCACCCTGGTCGACAACGGCAACACCGTTCCGGTCGCGGTGCGGGTCGACAGCCCGATGACGGCCGCCGACCATGTCGCCGCGATCGCCATCTTCAACGAACGCAATCCCGAAACGGGCGTGGCGGTGTTCACGCTGGGGCCGCGCGCCGGCAAGGCCGAGGTGTCGACCCGCATTCGCATGGCCACGTCGCAAAAGCTGGTGGCGCTGGCGCGCATGAGTGACGGCAGCTGCTGGATGCACAGCGCCGACGTGGTGGTGGCGCTGGCCGCCTGCATCGAAGGGGAGGCATAGATGGCGCGCGCCCTGATCCACATGCAGGCCACCGCCAGGCGCGGCGAGGTGATCGAGATCCGCGCATTGATCGCCCATCCGATGGAGACGGGCTTTCGGCCAGGCGCCGACGGCAAGGTGCTGGCGCGCGACATCATCCGACGCTTCACCTGCCGCTACAACGGCGAGGTCGTCTTCGCGGCCGAGCTGCACCCGGCCATCTCGGCCAATCCGTACATCGCCTTTTACACTGTGGCCACCGACAGCGGCGCGCTCGAATTCAAATGGGAGGGCGACCGCGGCTTCGCCCAGACCGAAACCATGCCGATCACGGTGGCAGCTTGATGATGCCGGCGCGCCTGATTGCGCTCGTCATGCTGCTGGGCGCCGCCCTGGTGCACGCCGGCGACACGCGCAAGTCCGGTGCCGAGTTCATCAACCCGTCGACGCAGGCAATGCAGCGCGACGACACCCAGAATCCCGCAATGCTGTGGGTCGGCGGCGGCGAGGCGCTGTGGCAGCGCAAGGCCGGCCGCAGCGACCAGTCGTGCGCCGGCTGCCATGGCAACGCGAAAGTCAGCATGCGCGGCGTGGCGGCGCGTTATCCGGCGTTCGACACGCGCACAATGGCTGCCCTCAATCTCGGGCAGCGCGTCAACCAGTGCCGCGTCAATCACCAGCAGGCCGAGCCCCTGCGCGCCGAAAGCGAAGAGCTGCTCGGCATCGAAAGCTACATCGCCTTGCAGTCGCGCGGCATGCCGCAGGCGCCGCCGGCGGACCCGCGCCTGCAGCCGGCGCGCGAGCGCGGCCAGCGCCTGTTCGCCCAGCGCATCGGCCAGCTGAACCTGTCGTGCGCGCAGTGCCATGACAGCAATGCGGGCAACCGCCTGGGCGGCAGCACCATCCCGCAGGGCCATGCGCTCGCCTATCCGGTCTACCGGCTCGAATGGCAGGGCATGGGATCGCTGCAGCGCCGGCTGCGCAACTGCATGAGCGGCGTGCGCGCCGAAGTCCCCGCTTTCAATGCGCAGGAACTGGTCGACCTCGAGGTCTACCTGGCCGCGCGCGACAAGGGGATGAAACTGGAAGCGCCTGGCGTGCGGCCGTAATGGAGGACTGACATGAAACTACTCGCGTTCCTGATGCTGTGCGCTGCCGCGGCAGCGTCGCACGCTGCCGGCAGCGGCCAGCGGCTGTATGCCAGCTGCGCTGCCTGCCACGGCACCGCCGGCGCCGGCAGTGGCGGCGTGCTGCCAAGGCTGGCCGGGCAGCCGAAAGACGCGCTGGCCGACAGCATGCGCGCGTTCAAGGCCGGCACGCGCCAGGCCACCATCATGCAGCAGATCGCCAAGGGCTACAGCGACGAACAGATCGAACTGATCGCCGCCTATCTGGCGGCGCAGCCGGCGGAGCGGCGCAAATGAGGCGCCGCCAGTTCATCGGCGGCATCGGCGCGCTGGTGTCGCTGGCCGGCTGCGCCAGCACCGGCGCGGCCGGCCGGCCTCACGTGGTGGTGGTCGGCGGCGGCTACGGCGGCGCCACCGCCGCCAGGTACATCCGGTTGTGGAGCGTAGGCGCGATCGACGTCACCCTGGTCGAGCCGAACGCCACTTTTGTCTCGTGTCCGCTGTCGAACCTGGTGCTGGGCGGCTCGAAGTCGATGGCCGACATCACGCTTGGCTACGAGGCGCTGGCGGCGCACGGCGTACGCATCGTGCGCGACCGCGCCGAGCGCATCGACGCCGCCAGACAGTCGGTGCTGCTCGCCGGCGGCCAGTCGCTGCGCTACGACCGGCTGGTGCTCTCGCCCGGCGTCGATTTTCTGTGGGACCAGCTGCCCGGCATGCAGAAGGACGGCGCGCAGGAGCGCGTGCTGCACGCCTGGAAGGCCGGCGCCCAGACCGCGGCGCTGCGCGCGCAGCTGCAGGCGATGCCCGACGGCGGCGTGTTCGCGCTGACGATTCCGCCGGCGCCGTACCGCTGCCCGCCCGGCCCGTATGAGCGGGCTTGCCAGGTGGCGCACTACTTCAGCGTCGCCAAGCCGAAGTCGAAGGTGCTGATCCTCGACGCCAACGAAGACGTGGTGTCGAAGGGCGCGCTGTTCAAGAAAATCTGGGCGACGCGCTATGCCGGCATCATCGAATACCGGCCGGGCTTTCATGCCGTCGACGTCGACGCGGCCAGCCGCACCGCAATCTTCGAGCTGGGCGACAAGGTCAGGGCGGACGTGCTCAACGTGATCCCGCCGCAGCGCGCCGGCAGCGTCGCCATCGACGCCGGCGCCGGCAAGCGCTGGTGTGAAGTCGACTTTTTGACGTTCGAATCGACGCAGGTGAAAAACGTGCACGTGCTCGGCGACGCCATCCAGGCCGCGCCGCTGATGCCCAAGTCGGCGCACATGGCGAACCAGCACGCGAAGGTCTGCGCCGGCGCGGTGGTGGACTTGCTGAGCGGGCGCGCGCCGAACCCGGCGCCGATGCTGACCAATACCTGCTACAGCTTCGTCAACGACCGCGAAGTGATCCACGTGGCGTCGGTGCACGCCTACGATGCGGCCAAAAAGACGCTGCTGGTGGTGCCCGGCTCGGGCGGCGTGTCGTCTGGCGCCAGCGAACTGGAAGGCACGTATGCGATGAACTGGGCGCGCAACATCTGGGACGATACGCTGCTCTAGACCCCGCTTAGTTCCGGTGTCAGGTCTGACATTCGGACATTCGGTCGGTGAATGTCCGAATGTCAGACCTGACACCAGCACTTCGACGGCGCCGCCAGCGGCCAGGGCTTTACTTGCCGAACGCAGTGGCGGCCGGCATCGGCGTCGAATTGGTGATCTGCATCGCCTGCTCGGCCGTGAAGCCCTTGCTGCGCAGCGCGTCGAACAGGTTTTTCTTGAACGCGGCGATGCGCTCGGCCGTTTCCGGCCGCGCCGCAAACTTGACCTGCGTCTCCATCTGCACTTCCGACATGCGCGCCAGCATCGGCAGCATCGACACCATGCTGGCGTCGAGCGTCGTCTGCATCTGTTCGGGCGTCGGCTTGTTCGGCGACTGCGCCTGGGCGAGCGTGGTCAGGCCGAGCAGGGCCGAAATCAACATGGTCTGAAAGGGCATCGGGTCACTCCAATCAAAGAAATTGTCATCCATCGGGCCGGGCTGGTGTGTGGTACCGAACGGATCGGTAGCCGGCATGCGCTTAGTATGGTTGGGTTGCCGCTTCGCCGAACACGCGGGCGGCATTTCCTCCCACCAGCATCACCACGAAAGCCATCATGTCACTCAATAACGCCGTCGTCTGGATCGATCATACCAAAGCGCAAGTCATTCATTTCAACGCCGATGCAGCCGATTCGGAATCGATGAAGACCCATTCGACCCATCCGCATCCGCACCAGCGCCACGGCGACACCCATGCCAACGAAGATGACAACACGCGTTTCTTCGACGACATCGCCGCTGCCTTGACGGATGCGCAGCAGATCTTGGTAGTCGGTCCCGCACAGGAAAAGACGGTCTTTGTCAGCCACCTGACCGCGACCATGCCGGCACTTGCCGAGAAGATCAAGGCTGTCGAGACGGTCGATCATCCGAGCAATGGCGAGCTGCTAGAGCATGCGCGCAAGTACTTCGTCAGCGCCGGCGGCCTGCGCTAACAGCGGCGCGGACGTCTGGCCGGCACACCTGTTGCCGGTCATTGGTCTTCGAGCCCCCATTTGCCGCGGCGGCGCACCAGAGGCACGGCGGAGCGCCAATATGCTCGGTTTGTCACGCGCGGTCAGACGAAGCCGAGATTGCGCGCGCTGACGTTGTAGTTGACCAGGCTTGGCAACATGCCCAGCAGGTCGCTGTCGGACACGCCCATCCACTTGCCGAGCGTGGCCGCCAGCTGGTCGACCGACGTGGTCGGCAGCAGCCGGCCCTGGCCGACATCATCCGGCCCGCCGTTGGCGACGACCGGCGCGGTGCCGTAGAAGCGCTGGCCCTTGACCGCGCCGCCCATCACGAAATGCATGCTGCCCCAGCCGTGGTCGGAGCCGTCGTTGTTGCCGCTCATGGTGCGGCCAAAGTCGGACGCGGTAAAGGTCGTGATCTTGTCGGCCAGGCCCAGTTCGACTGTCGCCTGCTGGAATGCCGCCAGTGCGCCGGCCACGCCGCCGAGCAAGCCCGGATGCGCCGTCAGCATGGCGTCGTGCGTATCGAAGCCGCCCATCGAAACGAAAAACACTTGCCGCTTGGCGCCCAACGCCGGGCCGGCCGAGATCATGCGCGCGACCATCTTCAGCTGGTCGGCCAGGTTGTTGCCGGCTGGGAAGGCGGTGGCGAGTGCAGGGCTCGATGCGAGCGCGCCGGTCAGCACGGTGTCGGCGTCGATCGAGCGCTTGGTGACGCGGCTGTATTCATTTTCCAGCAAGTGCGCGCGCGGCTGGCTGACCAGCGTGCGCAGCGCCTCCGAGCATGCGCTTGAACCGAACAGCGGCGCCTTCAACCCGGCCAGCGGCACCGAGCCGGCGGTCGACACCTGGTACTGCACCGCCGATTTGCCGGACATGAACACGGCGTTGCCGGACACGTTGACGCAGGTGAAGGTGGCGTTGCCGTTGCCGCTTTCGAACAGGTCGCCGATGCGCCCGCCCCAGCCGGACGTGGCGCCTTCCGGCGACGACGATTGCCATACCGATTGCTGGTCGTTGTGCGAAAACAGTTTCGGTGGCAGCTTGACCGACTTGTTGGTGTATTGCAGCTTGGTGGTTGGCTGCACCAGGGTGCCGACGTTGAGGATCACGCCCATCCGGCCGGCATCGAACAGCGGCAGCAGCGGCGCCAGTTCCGGCGCCAGCGCGTAGGCGTGCGCCATGCCGGACGAGTCGAGCGGCGTGGCCGACGGCTTGAGCACGGTTGGCGACAGGGCCGCGTTGGCGTAGGCAAAGCTCGGACGCATCTGCTGGTAGGCGGCGTAGCTGGCGCCGTCGTACGGCACCAGCGTGTTGGCGTAGTCGTTGCCGCCGTACAGGAACACGCACACCAGCGCCTTGTAGTCGCTCGCCGTGGCGGCGGACGCTTCCGCCATCGCCGCCAGGTTCAGTGCCCACGGCGCGGCAACGCCCGCCACCGACAGTGCCGACGCGCGCTTGAGGAAGGAACGGCGCGATTGATTGTTATGCATGGCGGTGTCCTTACTTCTGGATGATGAATTCGGGCGCGGCCAGCACCAGCACCAGCGCCGCGTGCACCCGGTTCAGGCGCGCCGCATCGGTGCCGGACGCCATGGTGGCCAGCGCGCCGCGCATCAGCGCGACGGTGGCGGCCGACAGCTGGCCGGCCGCCAGCACCAGGTTCAGCTCGTCGAGCAGGGCCTGCGGATTGTCGGCCAGCGGTGTCAGGGTGCTGTAGTCGGCCTTGACGTCGCCGATGCCGCGGCTGACGGCGTTCTGCATGAAGTTGATGTAGCCGACCACGCTCGACTCGTTGGTGATCTGGAACTCCGGCGCGACCAGGCTGGCGCTGCCGATCGCGCTGTTGGGCGGGACGTAGCCGGGCCGGAAAAAGTTGAAGACGCTTGACGAGCGCAGCGGGCTTTGGCCAAGGCGGGCGGCCGGATCGGATGTATTGCCGATCGTCCAGGCGTCGCCGGCCGACGTGACCTTGAACGCGCGCGCCCAGGCCGCCAGCCGCAGGATCGGTTCGCGCTGCTTGCCGAAGGCCGGGTCGGCCATGCGCGCGGCGCTGCGCGCTTCATCGTCGAGCAGGATCGCCTTGAGCACCGCCTTCAGGTTGCCCTTGGCGCCGGCGCCGTCGTTGTTGAACACGGTCGCCACGCGTGTGACGTAGGCAGGGCTCGGATTGCTGCACACCAGCCGCAATATCAGCTGGCGGCCGATGAACGGCGCCACGTTCGGATGCGCGAAGATGGTGTCGAGCGCGATGCGCATGCTGTCGTCGCCGCTGGTGCCGGCCGCAATCGTGGTGCCGAGAAAGGTCTTGCTGCCGGTCTCGTGGCGCGACGCGGTCATCGCCATCGGCCGCTTCTTGAAGGCCGGCGTGTTGGTGTCGCCGCCCGCCAGGTCATAGTTCCAGCCGGTGAACACGCGCGCCAGGCCGCCGATGTCGTCTAGGCCGTAGGTTTCCTGCTGCGCGCCGGCCGCCAGTTTCGGCGTGCCGTCCAGGTTCAGCTGCACCAGGCCGATGGTAAACAGCTGCATCACTTCGCGCGCGTAGTTTTCGTCCGGCAGGGCGCCGGTGCCGGCGTTGGCTTTGAGGTTGCCGCGGAAGGTCAGGTATTCGCCCATCGGCGCGCTGGTCGAGACCTGCTGCAGCAAGGTGCGGTAGTTGCCGAACGCCTGGCCTTCGAGCAGGTCGAGGTAGGCGGCCGCCGAGAAGGATTTCCAGCCGCCGTTAAAGCCGGACACCGACGCGACCAGGATTTCCGACAGCGCCAAGGTGACGCGCTGGCGCAAGGTGTCGGGCGACGTCAGCATGTGGCGCCAGATGACGGGATCAGCGCCGGCTTCACCGTTCTTGTTGGTGAGCGCGTCGAGTCCCTTCGATACCAGCCAGTCCCAGCGCGAGGCGGACGGCGCCAGCGCGAACTGCTCGTCGAGCCAGCCTGCGTAACCGACGGCCTGCACGCGGACAATCTGCTCGCGCGTTGCGCCCATCGAGGCTTGCGCCAGGAAACGTGACGCCTGCACGGGCGTGATCGTCTCGGCTGGCGGCGGCACCGGATTCGGTGCTGGTGTGGGCAAAGGGGAAGGCGTCGGCGCTGGCGAGGCGCTGCCGCCGCCGCCGCAAGCGCTGACCAGGGCGCCGCCAACAATGGCGGCAAGTCCACCGGCCGGCACGGCGGTATCGCGCTCGCGCAACGACTCGGTTGTCGATTCGATCTCTTCCATGGGGTGCCCAGTTGGTGAGGAAAACATGCTGAAGCTATGGTAGATCAATGCGTTCAAGATGCCAACCGGCAATTTGTAAGTATACGTGCGGATGCAATCTTCTGCGCTTTCCGGTAGCGGCTCTGTTAGTATTGTTGGTTAAAAGGCGAGGCGTTGAATGATTCATATCATGCCGGAGTTAGTACAGCAGGCTGCGGAAACCGCTTGTTCAGGCTGCCGCGATGGCGAAGCCGTCGGGGTCGAGTTCGACTATGCGTACCAACCGATCGTCGATTGTGCCAGCCACGCCATCTATGCCCATGAGGCGCTGGTGCGCGGGCCGAACGGCGAGTCTGCGGCCAGCGTGCTGTCGCAGGTGACGCCGGCGAATGTCTACCGCTTCGACCAGGCGTGCCGGGTGAAGGCGGTGATCGGCGCTGCCCGGCTCGGCATGCGCGAGCGGCTGTCGATCAACTTTCTCGCCAATGCCGTGTTCCGGCCGGAGGTGTGTATCCGCAGCACACTGGAAGCGGCGCGCGCGCACAATTTTCCTGTCGAGCAGATCATCTTCGAAGTGACCGAAGGCGAGCGGGTGCGCGACCGTGCGCACCTGATGACCATCTTCCGCGAGTACCAGCGTGTCGGTTTCCAGACTGCAATCGACGACTTCGGCGCCGGCTATGCCGGGCTGCACCTGCTGGCCGACTACCAGCCCGACATCATCAAGGTCGACATGGACCTGGTGCGCGGCATCGACAGCAGCGCGCCGCGCCAGGTCATCGTGCGCGCGATCACCGCGATGTGCCGCGACCTGGGCATCCGGATGGTGGCCGAAGGGATCGAAACGGCCGCCGAGCGCGATTTCCTCCGCGACGCCGGCATCGACCTGATGCAGGGCTACTTTTTCTGCCGGCCGGTATTCCAGGGACTTGGCGCCATACCCCCAGCGGCCTGGCAATAGTTATTCGTCACCAGCACTCTCCAGAGGGGTCAGTGCCGACATTCGGACACGAACTCGTCGCTACGCGCCGGAATTCCCGGCAGCGGATGGGCCCGTGTCCGTTTGTCGGCACTGACCCCAGGATACTGACCGCCATGACCGCCATGACCGTAATGATCGCGACAACCGCTATCGCGGCGGCAACAACTGTTATTCCAACCAGGCCTACTACGGCGCGCGCGACAACGGATATCGTTACGAAATGCATGGCGCCTACCTGGCACAGGAATACCGCGGTAGCCGCTACGTGGTCAACGACTGGCGCGGCCGTCACTTGAGCGCGCCTCCGCGTGGCTACCACTGGGTGCAGGCGAACAACACTACGTGCTGGCGGCGATCGCCACCGGCATCATCGCCCAGGTACTGTTGAACAATTAAGCAGCAAAGTTAGCCGCTGAAACAAAACTGGCTGCCCTCGGGCAGCCAGTTTGCATTTCAGGCGCGCTTTCTTCAGCGGCCCGGGTCGTACGATGGCGGCGGCGCCTCCTCCTGCACCGGCACGTCGATCTTCAGCTCGAGCTGCTCCTTCATGTCGATCTTCTTCTCGATCGACACCAGCCGCGGGAACGCAATGATCAACGTCACCATGATGATCTGGATGACCACGAACGGGATCGCGCCCCAGTAGATGTCGGATGTCTTCACTTCCTTCGGCGCCACCGAGCGCAGGTAGAACAGCGCGAAGCCGAACGGCGGGTGCATGAACGAGGTCTGCATGTTCACGCCGAGCAGCACGCCGAACCAGATCAGGTCGATGCCGAGCTTCTCGGCCACCGGGCCCACCAGCGGCACCAGGATGAATGCCAGCTCGAAGAAGTCGAGGAAGAACGCCAGCAGGAAGAACATGATGTTGACGACCACCAGGAAGCCGGTGGTCCCGCCTGGCAGGCTGGTCAGCAGGTGTTCGACCCACAGGTCGCCGTTCACGCCGCGGAACACCAGCGAGAACACGGTCGAACCGATCAGGATGAAGATGACGAAGGCCGACAGCCGCGTCGTCGAATGCATCGCCTGGCGCACCAGGCTCCAGTTCAGGCGGCGGTTGGCAATGGCCAGCAGCATGGCGCCGGCCGCGCCCATGCCGCCGCCTTCGGTCGGCGTGGCCATGCCGATGAAGATGGTGCCCAGCACCAGGAAGATCAGCGCCAGCGGCGGAATCAGCACGAACACCACTTTCTCGGCCATGCGCGACAGCAGGTTCAGCTTCAGGTAGCGGTTCGCCAGCGCGAACACGAACGCCACGCCGATCGCCACGGCGGCGGCAAAGATGCCCAGTTCGTCGCCCGGCATGGTCGGATGCGCGGCGCCGTACCATTTGTCGAAGCCGTAGCCGATCGCCACCGTCGCCGCCACCAGCGCCAGCAGCGAACGCACGCCGCTGTCGCCATTTGCTTGGCGCAGGTTGCGCGCTTCGAGCGGCAGCGCCGGCAAGTAGGTCGGCCGCAGGATCGACAGCGCCAGCACGTAGCCGGCGTACATCCCGGTCAGCAAAAGGCCAGGCACGAAGGCGGCGCGGTACATGTCGCCGACCGAGCGGCCCAGCTGGTCGGCCATGACGATCAGCACCAGCGACGGCGGGATGATCTGCGCGAGCGTGCCGGAAGCGGCGATGACGCCGGAAGCGAGCCGCTTGTCGTATCCGTAGCGCAGCATCACAGGCAGCGAAATGAGGCCCATCGAGATGACCGATGCGGCCACCACGCCGGTGGTGGCGGCGAGCAGGGCGCCGACGAAAATGACCGCATAGGCGACGCCGCCGCGGATCGGGCCGAACAACTGGCCGATGGTGTCGAGCAGGTCTTCGGCCATCCCCGATCGTTCGAGGATCAGCCCCATGAAGGTGAAGAACGGGATCGCCAGCAGCGTGTCGTTGGCCATGATGCCGAAGATCCGGTTCGGCAGCGCCTGCAGCAGCTCCGGCTTGAGCAGGCCCAGTTCGATGCCGACGAAGCCGAAAAACAGGCCGTTGGCGGCCAGCGAAAACGCGACCGGAAAGCCCGATAGCAGGAAGACGACCAGCGCGCCGAACATGATGGGCGCAAGGTTGGCGATGATGAATTGTTCCATGTGTCCCCGGGTGCTTTGTTATTGTGCGATCGTGCGTTACAGCTGGTTGGCTGACTTGATCGCTTCGATTTCTTGTTCCGGCGTGGTGACGTGCTTGGCGAACTCGTGGCCGTCGATGCGGCCGGCCAAAAACTCGATGCGCTTGATGATCTCGGAGAACGCCTGCAGCAGCAGCAGCAGGAAGCCGAACGGCACCAGCAGCTTGACCGGCCAGACGATCAGTCCCCCGGCGCTGCTCGACATTTCGGCGGTGCTGATCGAATAGCGCGCGAACGGGATGCCGTAGTAGATGACGATCAGGCACACCGGCAGCAGGAACAGCAGGTAGCCGAACAGATCGATCCAGACCTGGGTGCGTTTCGAGAAGAGGCTGGTGACGACGTCGATGCGCACATGCTCGTCGCGCTTGAGGGTGTGCGCGCTGGCCAGCATGAACACCGCCGCGAACAGGTACCACTGGATCTCGAGCCAGCTGTTGGAGCTCATCTTGAAGGTGTAGCGCACCAGCGCGTTGCCGGTGCAGATGATCACCGCGATCAGCAGCGCCCAGCTGACCGCGCCGGCAATGACTTCGTTGAGTTTATCGATCGCGCGCGAAATGGACATGAACATGGACCGCTCCTGGGTAGGTCAGTCGGCCAACTGGCCGCGCACGCGCGCGATGGCGGCGCGTACCTGGCGCGGCGCGGTGCCGCCGACATGGTCGCGCGCGGCCACCGAGCCTTCGAGCGTGAGCACGGCGAAGACGTCGTCGCCGATCAGCGGCGAAAACTCGCGCAGCCGTTCGAGCGACATCTCCGACAGGTCGCACCTGGCGTCGTCGCAGGCGCGCACCGCGCGCGCCACCGCTTCGTGGGCGTCGCGAAACGGCAGGCCCTTCTTGACCAGGTAGTCGGCCAGGTCGGTCGCGGTGGCATAGCCCTGCAGCGCGGCCGCACGCATCGCTTCCGGCTTGACGGTGATCCCGCCGGCCATGTCGGCGAAAATGCGCAAGGTGTCGACAACGGTGTCGACGGTGTCGAACAGCGGTTCCTTGTCTTCCTGGTTGTCCTTGTTGTAGGCCAGCGGCTGGCCCTTCATCAGGGTCAGCAGGCCCATCAGGTCGCCGTAGACGCGGCCGGTTTTACCGCGCGCCAATTCCGGCACGTCGGGGTTTTTCTTTTGCGGCATGATCGACGAGCCGGTGCAGAAGCGGTCGGCGATGTCGATGAAGCCGACCCGGGGACTCATCCAGATCACCAGTTCTTCCGACATGCGCGAGACGTGCATCATCACCAGGGCGCCGGCGGCGCAAAACTCGATCGCGAAATCGCGGTCCGAGACGGCGTCGAGCGAGTTGTGGCAGACGTCGTCAAAGCCGAGCGTGCGGGCGACGCGTTCGCGGTCGATCGGGAACGTGGTGCCGGCCAGCGCGGCGGCGCCGAGCGGCAGGCGGTTGACGCGCTTTCTCGCATCCTGCATGCGCTCGACATCGCGGCCGAACATCTCGACGTAGGCCAGCATGTGGTGGCCGAACGTGATTGGCTGCGCCACCTGCATGTGGGTAAAGCCCGGCATGATGGTGTCGGCGTGCTGCTCGGCCAGGTCGGTCAGCGCGCCGCGCAGCGACTGCAGCAGCAGCACAATGTCGTCGATGGCCGCACGAACGTACAGGCGGATGTCGGTGGCCACCTGGTCGTTGCGCGACCGGCCGGTGTGCAGCCGCTTGCCGGCGTCGCCAACCAGTTCAGTGAGGCGCTTTTCGATATTCAGGTGGACGTCTTCCAGGTCGAGCAGCCATTCGAAGCTGCCGGCGTCGATCTCGCTTTTGATCTGGGCCATGCCGCGCTCGATTTCGGCGCGGTCGGCAGCGCTGATGATGCCCTGCGCGGCCAGCATTTCGGCGTGCGCGAGCGAGCCTTCGATGTCGAACATGGCGAGGCGCTTGTCGAAAAATACCGAGGCAGTGTAGCGTTTGACGAGGTCCGAGACGGGTTCGGAAAAGCGCGCCGACCAGGCTTCGCCCTTGTTGGAGAATTGTGCGGTCATGATGTAAGGCCTATGTGATTTACCTGATTATAAACAAGGAAGGAGGGTGGACGTGACTTTCGGGGGGAAATGGCCGAATATGGATGGGTGGCCCCCGCTCGTCGTGCCCGCCATTGGCGGACCCGCGGACCCGACTTCCCGCCTGCAGCGCGTGCGAATGGCGCCACGCGCCGAATGACGCCAGGCCGTTCCAGCGCGGCATCAACAGCATCCAGCTGGTCCACGACGGCCGGCGCTGGTGGGTCGCCAGCCTGCTGTGGCGCGCCGAGGGCGACAAGAGCCCGCTGCCGCAGCGCTGCCTGAAGAGCCGCTGAGCGAAACTTCTGCGCCGTCAACGGGTCAGACTTTCTTTTGCACCAAGCGCTATTGAGCCAATCCGGGCGGCGCAAACGACGGTAGAATTGATTTTTTTGCAGGATGACTTTAATGTCCAGTTTTGAGATCAGTACAGACCGGTCGGAGCTCGACGTTCCGCTGATATACCGGTTCCTCAGCGAGCAGTCGTCGTGGGCGGTGGGCATCTCGCGCGCCATCGTCGACCGGGCCATCGAAAATTCGCTGTGCTTCGGCGGCTATGTCGATGGGCGGCAGGTCGCCTTCGCCAGGGTGGTGACCGATTTCGCCACCTTCGGCAACCTGGTCGACATGTTCGTCATTCCCGAATACCGCAGCCGCGGGTTTGCCGAAGAACTGCTCGAGGCGGTGATGAACCACCCCAGCCTGCAAGGCTTGCGCCGGTTCACGCTGGCCACCGGCGACTGCCACGGCCTGTACGAAAAGTTCGGCTTCGCCCCGCCGCAGCGGCCGGAAACGCTGATGGAACGCTACTTCCCGAACATCTACCTGTCGTAGCGCGGGTCTAGCCAGCGCTCATGAGCTGAGCAGCTTGCCGGCGCGGAATGCCTTGGCGCCGGCGATTTTGCCGACCGCCATGCCGCGCAGCAGGTGGCGATGGGCGGTGCGGGCAAAGAACACGCCAGGCACCGTCGGGCGCAGCGTGCTCACTGCGCCGCTGACCGGGTCGATCAGGTCGGCGATGGCCTCGCCTGCTTCGACGACGTCGCCCAGCTGCTTGAGGAACACCAGCACGCCTGCATGCGGCGCGACGATCGGCTCGACCCCTTCGAGCGGCGTCGGCGCGCACCGCGGCGCCGGCAGCGCTTCGAGCGCGACGTCGATGACGCCGCTGTGGCCGAGAAACTGCAGCAGCGCTTGCGCATCTTGTTGCGCCAGTTCATAGCTGACATCCATCTCGCCGCGCAGTTCGACCGTCGTCGACAGGCAGGCCGGCGGAATCGGGAACGCCGGGCCGAAATGGGCCGCGAGGTCCCACCACAGCCGGCTGCACGCTTCATCGAACGGCTCCTCGCCCGCTTCGAGCGCCAGCAGCACCGCGCGCGCGCCCATCAGCGCCGACAGCGGCGCCACCGCATCGGCCAGCGGCGTGCCGGTATAGATGTGCACCACGGCTTCGTTATCGCAATGCAGGTCGAGCACGATGTCGGCGTCGATCGCCATTCCCAGCAAAATCTTCTTGAGCGCGTCGGCATCGGTGGCCGGCCGCCAGTTCGCCACCGACGCGCGCGCGTGCTCGCGCAGCAGCGCGACGTTGGCGGCGGCATCTGGCCCCAGCTTGCCTTCGAGCGACACCTTCAGGTCGCCGGCGACGTGCTTGTAGGCGCGGTTGAAGTTGGTGCCGGTGGACAGGTCGAAGCGGCCGAACGGCGCGCCGTGGATTGCCTGCGCCAGGCCGAGCGGATTGGCCGCCGGCACCAGGATGACTTCGCCGAGCACCTTGCCTTGCGCTTCGAGCGCCGTCAGTTCGGTGCGCAAGAATTGCGACACCAGCATGCCGGGCACTTCGTCAGCGTGCAGCGCCGCCTGGATGTAGACCTTTTTGCCATGGCCGGGGGTGCCGAAGTGGAAGCTGGCCAGCTGGTAGCTGCCGCCGCCTTCGGTGGTGGAAATCTGCTGTCGGTGTACTTGCATGATGGTGGCCTGGTGCCTGGTGTTAAGGATCAGCGCACAGTGTGGCATATCCCTTGGCTGATCGACAAGGCCGCACGTGTGCGCCGCGGGAGGTGGCGTATATAGATAGCGCGGCCGGTATTGAATGGTTTGCGCAGTGGCAAACAGACGGTCACGGCGGCGAGTAACCTAGGTGTGCGCAACCTTGCGACCTGCTTCTTCGGCAAAGTGTATATTTCACAATAGGCTATGACCCGATTAACACGGACAAGCGTGGCCGCCGCGCCTGCGCCCGAGTGCACCTTGTGCACCGGCGCAGCGCTGACAGCTGCGAGGCCGACGGGTGAGTGAACTGCTCGCCCTTTTTTTTGAAGGAAGCATCATGTTATCCCTCCTTTGCCGCGTCGCGCTGGTAATGTCGCTGACCGCTGTCGCAAGCGCTCAGGCGGCCCCGGCGCCGGCCAGTCCCAAAGGTTCGCTGGTGATCATCGGCGGCGCCCTGCGTGCCGACAACGCAGCCGTCTGGGAGCGCATCGTCAAGTTGGCCGGCGGCGAAGGCGCCCGTATCGCCGTGTTCGCGTCGGCGTCGGCCAGTCCGGAAAAGGCCGCCAAATTCAATATGGGACAGCTCGACCATTACGGCGCCGACGCCTTCTTTATCCCGGTCGCGGTCAAGCTGGCCGGCACCGATTACCTCGCCGCGGCCGACGATCCGAAGCTCGCCGCGCAGGTACGCAGCGCCGGCGGCGCCTACTTCGCCGGCGGCGACCAGGGCCGCATCACGCGCGCGCTGATCCGGCCCGACGGCAGCAATTCGCTGGTGCTCGAAGCGCTGTGGGACATGTACCGCAAGGGCGGCGTGATCGCCGGCTCCAGCGCCGGCGCCGCCATCATGAGCAGCACCATGTTCGACGAGCCGAAGACGGTGCTCTCGACCCTCAAGCAGGGCGTGGCGGAAGGCCAGGAGATCTCGCCCGGACTCGGCTTCATCGGCAACGACGTCTTCATCGACCAGCACCTGCTGGTGCGCGGGCGTTTCGCGCGCATGCTGCCGGCCATGCTCAAGAAGGGCTACAAGCTTGGCCTGGGCATCGACGAGAACACCGCGATGGTGGTCGGCCCGACGCGCGAGGTTGAAGTGATCGGCTACAAGGGCGCGCTGCTGATCGACCTGGGCTCGGCCAGCACCGAGCCTGGCGCCTTCAACCTGTCGAATGCCAAGGTGAGCTACCTCGACAGCGGCGACCGCTTCAACATCGCCACCGGCGCGTTCACGCCGTCGGCCGACAAAGTCGACGGCAAGCTCGATCCGGCCAGGCCGTACTATCGCGAGCCGCTGTTCAATGCCGACATCCTTGGCAACACGACGGTGGTCGACCTGATGGGCAAGCTGATCGACAGCGACCAGCCCGAAGCGATCGGCCTCACGCTCGGCAGCCCGCGCAGCGTGCAGCCCGATCTCGGCTTCGAGTTCCGCTTCAGCCGCGACCGCGACAGCGTCGGCTACCTGTCGGCCGCGTCCGAGACGTACTCGGTCTACCACGTCCGGCTCGACATCCGTCCCATCCAGATCCGCCTGCCGCTGTACCAGTACAAGCAGGATATCGGCCGGGTGGCGCAGAACGGCCGCGACTAGTCGCTACAGCACCAAGACCGTCCTGATGCGGGGGCGGCCTCACCCTCACCAATTTCCCTTTCAACTTCCCTCATGGCGTCGCGGCCGGGATTACAATGCTGCTCATTGTTAATCCCGCGAGGTGCACCCATGTCCCTGTTCCGTTCCCTGGCTGGCGCGCTGGCGCTCGCTGCCGCCGGCTTGGCCCACGCGCAGGCGCCGGCCACCATCCGCGTCGACTACCTCCACAGCGGTAACGCGCTGTCGGACAGCTACGCCATCGAGCGCGTGCTGGTCGAACCGCTGCCATGGCCCGGCAACCTGGCGCAAAACCTGGACAACACGGACCGCGGCCAGAACCGCGTCGAAGTGGTCGACGCCAAGACCGGCGACCTGCTGTACTCGCGCGGCTTCTCCACCATCTTCGGCGAGTGGCGCACCACCGACGAAGCGACCAGGATGAGCCGCGGTTTCCACGAGTCGGTGCGCTTTCCGCAGCAGGACAAGCCGGTGCGCGTGCGCATCCTCAAGCGCGACGAGCGCAACCAGTTTTCGGTGGTGTGGAGCGTCGACGTCGACAGCGCCGCGCCGGAGGTTATTCGCAAGCAGGCGCCGGCGCCGGCGCCCGCCATTCCGATCCGGGTCAGCGGCCCGTCGCCCGACAAGGTCGACCTGCTGATCCTCGGCGACGGCTACACCGCCGCCGATATGCCGAAGTTCGAAGCCGACGCGCGGCGCCTGGCCGATCACCTGTTCAAGGTGTCGCCGTTTCGCCAGCGCGCGGCCGACTTCAACGTCTGGGGCATGGCGGTGCCGACCCAGGAGGGCGGCGTGTCGCGCCCGTCGACCGGCGTGCACCACGCGTCGGCGCTGGGCAGCCGCTACGATATTTTCGGCAGCGAGCGTTATGTGCTCACGCTCGACAACCGCGCGCTGCGCGACATCGCCCAGCACGCGCCGTACGAGTTCATCGAAATTTTGGTCAACAACGACACCTACGGCGGCGGCGGCATCTTCGGCCAGTTCAGCACCGCGGCGGCCGGCAACGACTGGGCCAACTACCTGTTCGTGCACGAATTCGGCCACCACTTCGCCGGCCTGGCCGACGAGTACTACACGTCGCCGGTAGCCTATGCAACGGGCGGCGCCCGCGTCGAGCCGTGGGAGCCGAACGTGACGGCGCTGCGCGACCCGGCCAAACTGAAATGGAAGCGCCACGTCAAGGCCGGCACGCCGCTGCCGACGCCTTGGCCGAAAGCGACCTACGAGGAAAATTCACGCGCCTACCAGGCGCGCCGGGCGGCGCTGCGCAAGGCCAACCGGCCCGAGTCGGAGATGAGCGCGCTGTTTCGCGAAGACCTGGCGCACACCAACGCCTTGTTTTCGCCGGCGCCGCACCGGCATGCCGTCGGCGCCTTCGAAGGGGCCAATTACGAGGCGACCGGTTACTACCGCTCCGAGATGCAGTGCATCATGTTCGATCGAAGTGAAACTTTCTGTAACGTCTGTCAGGATGGAATCAGCACCATTATCGACCTTTACGCCCGTGTGGGCGGGCGAAAGTAAGGTGATTGGCGGCATCAATGTAAATATGGCCGCGTGTCAACCGATTAACGATGTGCCACGTTTAGGGAGGGAACAGCGAGGTCATGTGTGTACGGTAGCGTACCGACCATGTTGTTGAGACGTCATATTCTTGCCTCGTTCCCTTGCGAAAGTTTCGGACGAGAAATGAAAGAAGACGATCGGACTGTCGCCTGACCAGGCCCGGCCCACAACGTCCAGAACCCTACTCATCACTTAAAGGAAACACCATGAATAAAGTACTCGCTGCCCTGATCGCTGGTCTGTTCGCTACTTCGGTGTACGCACAAGCTCCTGCCGTCGCTCCGGCAACCCCAGCTGTGACCAAAGCTGCAGTGAAAGCTGAAAAGACCGTTGTGAAAGCCGAAGCTGCTGAAGCCAAAGACGTCGCCAAAGCTGACGAAAAAGCTGCAAAGGCACTGGCCAAGGCCGACGAAAAGAAAGCTAAAGCAGCCGCTAAAGCTGAAAAAGCAAAAGCTTCGGCCGCTGCAAAAGTCGGCAAGGCCGATGCAGAAGACAAAATGAAAGCAGAAGCCAAGGCCGACACCAAAGTCGCCAAAGCTGACCTGAAAGCTGAAAAGACCATGGTCAAAGCCGACGCTAAAGCTGAAAAAGCTGTCGTCGAAGCGAAGGCTGACAAAGCTGTCGCCGCCGCCAAGACCACCGAAAAGAAAGCTGAAGCAGCTGCTGACGTGAAGAAAGCCGCTGCCAAGTAATTCGGGCTGCGGTAATCAAAAAGGACAGCGCGAGCTGTCCTTTTTTTTTGCCCGCAGCGAAAGCAGGTCAGAGGAGCATTCCGCCCGATGCTTCTACCCGCTGGCCATCGATCCCGCCGCTGTTTTCTCCCGACAGGCTGGCGATCGCGCCGCCGATATCTTCCGGCAGGCCGACCCGGCCCAGCGCCGTTTGCGACGCCACAAAGCTGATCAACTGCGCATTGTCGCGCCCCGAGCTGGCCAGTTTTACGCAGGCGGCGGACAGCCTGGGCATGTCGAAGGCGGCGGTATCGACGGCGATCCGCCAGCTCGAGACCGGACTGGGCACGCGCTTGCTGCAGCGGACCACGCGCCGGGTGCACATGACGCCGGACGGCATGACGTTTCATGAGCGCAGCAAGCACATGCTCGACGAGATGGAAGAGCTGCAAACGCTGTTTCGCCATGGCGCCGCCGAGCTGAGCGGACGCCTGCGCGTCGACATGCCGGTGGCCGTGGCGCGCAACATCGTCATCCCGCTGCTGCCGCGCCTACCAGGCAGCGTGCCTGGCCGGACTTGGCATCATCCAGGCGCCGCGCACCGGTGTCGGCGAACTGCTGGCAAGCGGCCAGCTCGTTGCGGTGCTCGGTGAGTACCGCGCGGCGCCGATGCCGGTGACCTTGCTATACCCGAACCGGCGCCACGTCGCCATGCGCGCGCAGCGCTCCATGCAGTGGATCGCCGACATCATGCAGCCGCATGTCGACGATGCGGGCGTGGTCAGAGCGCGTCCGACTCCGTACTGCGCATCGCCAGCGACACCGCTTTGACCTTCTGCACCAGCGCCTTGCCCTTGAGCGCACGCTTGCCGAAGTGCGGCTCGAGGCTTGATGCGAACAGTTCGACCACGCGCGGCTTCGCGCCGGCCCAGGTGCCGATCACGTTGAGGCCTTTCTGCGTGATCGGCTGCACCGCCAGCAGCTTCTCTTTCGGCTCGAGGTGCATCAGGATCACGCCGCGCCCGCCGTTGGTGAGCACCTTCATCTCGTTCATGCCGAACACCAGCACGCGTCCCTTTTCGGACAGGCATGCCAGCGCGCCGGCCTTGTCGCCGACCACGCGCGGCGGCAGCGGCACTTCGCCGGCGTCGAGCGTGAGGAACGATTTGCCGCCCTTCAGGCGGCTCACCATGTCGCCCGCTTTCGACAAGAAACCGTAGCCGCCGGACGACGCCAGCACCAGCTGCGTCTGCGCGCTGCCGGCGAAGTAGTTCAGGATGCGCGCGCCGCCCGACAAGTCGACCAGGGTGGTGATTGGCACGCCATCGCCGCGCGCGCCAGGCAGCGCCGCCACCGGCACCGAATACACCTTGCCGTTGTCGCCGAAGGCGAGCAGCGTGTCGACGGTGCGGCACTCGAAGGCGCCGTACATCGCGTCGCCGGCCTTGAAGGTGAACTGGGCGGCGTCGTGGCCGATGCCGGTACGCGCGCGCACCCAGCCTTTTTCCGACACGATCACGGTGACCGGTTCGTCGATGACCTTCTGCTCGGAGACTGCTTTCTGCGCTTCTTCGATCACGGTGCGGCGCACGTCGCCGAACGCCTTGGCGTCGGCTTCGATTTCGCGGATGATCACGCGCTTCATCGTCGACGGGTTGTCGAGGATGTCTTGCAGCGTCGCTTTTTCCTTGCGCAGTTCGGCCAGCTCCTGCTGAATCTTGATCGTTTCCAGGCGCGCCAGCTGGCGCAGGCGGATCTCGAGGATGTCCTCGGCCTGGCGGTCGGACAAGCGGAATTCGGCGATCAGCGCCGCCTTCGGCTCGTCCGAATTGCGGATGATCTTGATCACCTTGTCGATGTTGAGCAGGATCGCCTCGCGCCCTTCGAGGATGTGGATGCGGTCGTCGACCTTGCCCATCTTGAATTCAGTGCGGCGCTTGACCGTGATGAAGCGGAATTCGATCCACTCGCGCAGGATGTCGCCCAGGCCTTTCTGGCGCGGGCGGCCGTCGCCGCCGATCATCACCAGGTTGATCGAATTGGACGACTCCAGCGAGGTATGCGCGAGCAGCATCAGCATGAACTCGCCCTGGTCCTGGTTCTTCGACTTCGGCTCGAACACCAGGCGCACCGGCGCGGCGCGGCCCGATTCGTCGCGGATCGTGTCGAGCGAACCGAGGATGGTCTGCTTCATCGTCAGCTGCTCGGGCGACAGCGCCTTCTTGCCCATCCTGATTTTCGGGTTGGTCAGCTCCTCGATTTCTTCGAGCACCTTCTGCGACGAGGTCCCCGGCGGCAGTTCGGTCACGACCGCCTGCCACTGGCCGCGCGCCAGCTCTTCGATCTTCCAGCGCGCGCGCACCTTCATGCTGCCGCGGCCGGTGGCGTACATCTCGGCGATCTGCGATGCCGGCGTGATGATCTGGCCGCCGCCCGGGAAGTCCGGGCCCGGGATGATCGCCATCAGTTCGGCGTGGGTGATCTTCGGGTCGCGGATCATCGCCACCGCCGCCTTGGCCACTTCGGCCAGGTTGTGCGACGGGATCTCGGTAGCGAGACCGACGGCGATGCCGGAGGCGCCATTGAGCAGCACCATCGGCAGGCGCGCCGGCAGCGTTTTCGGTTCGACCGTGGAGCCGTCGTAGTTCGGCTGGAAGTCGACCGTGCCCTGGTCGATTTCGTCCATCAGCAGGCGCGCGATCGGCGTCAAGCGCGCCTCGGTGTAGCGCATTGCCGCGGCGCCGTCGCCATCGCGCGAGCCGAAGTTACCCTGGCCGTCGATCAGCGGATAGCGCAGCGAGAAGTCCTGCGCCATGCGCACCAGCGCGTCGTAGACCGACTGATCGCCGTGCGGGTGGAGTTTGCCCAGCACGTCGCCGACGACCGCGGCCGACTTGCGTGGCTTGGAGGTCGGGCCGAGCCCGAGTTCATTCATCGCGTACAGGATGCGGCGCTGGACCGGTTTCTGGCCGTCGCACACGTCCGGCAGCGCGCGGCCCTTGACGACCGACACGGCGTAGTCGAGGTAGGCGCGCTCGGCGAACGTCGACAGCGTCAGCCAGTCGTCGCCGTCGCCTGGTGGCGGCGGTGGAGGCGGCGCCAGCTCATGCGGCGGCGGCGGCGGCGGAGGCGCTTCGCCGCCCGGCGGCGCCGGCGGCACATCAAATAAGGTTGCTTGTGATGACATAAAATTTAATCTAACTCAATTCGGGGTCAGACCTAGGTCTGACCCCGATGTTATCTAACCCGGTGTTGGTGCTTAAATGTCGGCTTCGGTTTCGTTGCCGTGCTCTTCGATCCAGGCGCGGCGGGCGGCGGCTTCGCCTTTGCCCATCAGCATGTTGAAGCGCGCCGACGAGTCGACGTGGTTGAAGCTGCCCAGCGATACCGGCAACAGCCGCCGCGTGTCGGGGTTCATCGTCGTTTCCCACAGTTGCTCGGCGTTCATCTCACCGAGGCCCTTGAAGCGCGAAATGCCCCACGCGCCTTCCTTCACGCCATCCTTGCGCAGCTTGTCTTCGATCGCCACCAGCTCGCCGGCATCCAACGCGTACAGCTTCTGGATCGGTTTCTTGCCGCGCGCCGGCGCATCAACCCGGAACAGCGGCGGGCGCGCGATGCAGATGTTGCCATTGGTGAACAGGGCCGGGAAATGTTTGAAGAACAAAGTGAGCAGCAGCACCTGGATATGCGAGCCGTCGACGTCGGCGTCGGACAGGATGCAGATCTTGCCGTAGCGTAGGCCCGACAGGTCCGGGCTGTCGCCGTGACTGTGCGGGTCGACGCCGATCGCCACCGCGATGTCGTGGATCTCGTTGTTGGCAAACAGCCGGTCGCGGTCGGTCTCCCACGAATTGAGCACCTTGCCGCGCAGCGGCAAGATGGCCTGGAATTCCTTGTCGCGCCCCATCTTGGCCGAGCCGCCGGCCGAGTCGCCCTCGACCAGGAAAATCTCGTTGCGGGCGATGTCGGACGATTCGCAGTCGGTCAGCTTGCCGGGCAGTACCGCCACGCCGGACGACTTCTTCTTCTCGACTTTTTGCAGCGAACGCAGGCGCGACTGCGCCTGCTTGATGACCAGCTCGGCGAGCTTCTTGCCGTATTCGACGTGATGGTTCAGCCACACTTCGAGCGGCGGCTTGGTGAAGGTCGATACCAGCCGCACCGCGTCGCGCGAATTGAGCCGCTCCTTGATCTGGCCCTGGAATTGCGGGTCGAGCACCTTGGCCGACAGTACGAACGAGACGCGCGCGAAGACGTCTTCGGGCAGCAGCTTGACCCCTTTCGGCAGCAGCGAGTGCATCTCGACGAAGTTCTTCACGGCGCCATACAGGCCGTCGCGCAGGCCCGATTCGTGGGTGCCGCCATTCGACGTCGGAATCAGGTTGACGTACGACTCGCGCACCACGGCGCCTTCCTCGGTCCAGGCCACCACCCACGCGGCGCCTTCGCCCTCGGCAAAGCCTTCCGACTCGGCGCTGGCGTACTGCGCGCCTTCGAATACGGGAATCACGGTCTCGCCGCCGCCGGTGGTCTGCGCCAGCATCTCGTTGAGGTAACCGCGCAGGCCCTCGTCGTACTTCCAGGTCTGCACGTCGCCGGTCTTGGCCGTCGTCAAGGTGACGGTCACGCCGGGCAGCAGCACCGCTTTCGAGCGCAGCAGGCGCGACAGCTCGACGGCGGAAATCGTCGGCGAATCAAAATACTTCGGATTGGGCCAGGCAGTCACGCGCGTGCCGGACTTCTTGCCGTCGCGCGGGGCAGGGCGCGAGTTGAGCGGCTCGATGACGTCGCCGTCGGCAAAAACCAGGTGGTGCAGGCCGTTGCCGTCGCTCTCCTTGCGCCAGACCGTGATCTCGAGGCGCGCCGACAGCGCGTTGGTAACCGATACGCCGACGCCGTGCAGGCCGCCCGAAAACGCATAGGCGCCGCCCGAACCCTTGTCGAACTTGCCGCCGGCGTGCAGGCGGGTGAAGACGATTTCCACGGTCGGCACGTTTTCTTCCGGGTGCAAGCCGACCGGGATGCCGCGGCCGTCGTCCTCCACCGTGATCGAGCCGTCGACGTTGATCGTCACGCCGATGTTGTGGCAATGCCCACCAAGCGCCTCGTCGGAGGCGTTGTCGATCACTTCCTGGATGATGTGCAGCGGATTTTCGGTGCGGGTGTACATGCCCGGGCGCTGTTTGACAGGTTCGAGTCCCTTGAGGACGCGGATCGATGATTCGCTGTAGTCGGATGCGGGTTTTTTAGTGGCCATACTGGTTTTCATTTATGCGGATGCCTGCGCATTCTATCTTGTCGGGCGGAAAAGGCAGAACTTGGCGAGAATGATTCTACTTGCCAGCGCGCGCGATTGTGGTTAGATTCATACGGCAGGCGCGCCAGTTGGCCGCAGCCTCGTCCCCAGTGCCGTTTTTCGATGCAAAAAATGCATTCTCCAAAATATCCGTTCGCCGTGCGCCTGATCGGTTTCGACGCCGCCGAGGCCGCCCAGGTCTGCGCTGCGCTGGCGCAGGCGCCGGCCGCGGGACCGTCGTATTTTTGCCTGCTCGACGACAGTTTGCAAGAGCCGGACCTGTATATCGCCAACGCCGACGACCTGTTGGCGCTGACGCGCCTGTCGGCCGCCAATCCCACCGACGTCACGCCCGCGCTGCTGGTCGGCCAGGCCGCCGCCGCCTTCGCCTTCCCGCAGCTGGCCCGGCCGATCGACCCGGTGCGCATGCACCATCTGCTGGCGCAACTGATTGCCAGGCGCGCGCAGGCGCTGGCGCAGTTGACCGCGCGCGGCCAGCTGCCGGTGGTGATCGAGCGGCGCCGCCGGCCGCGCCTCGACATGGACCTGACCGACCCGGCGCTGATCGAGCAAAAACGCAAGGAGCCGCCGGCCGGCGCCATCCTGATCGTCGACAAGGGCGGCGCCTTCCGCGACCACGTCGCCAGGGTGCTCGGCGCGCGCCGCCTGCCGGTCGAATGGACCGACAGCGCCGGCACCGCGCTGCGCCTGTGCGACGAAACGTCGGTGTCGGTGTTGATGATCAATACCTCGACGCCGCAGGTCGACCCGTACCGGCTGTGCGCCGACGTCAAGGGCCTGCCGACGGCCGAGCGCACCGCGGTGGTATTCCTGGTCGGGCGCAGCTTCAGCTACGACGCGCCGCGCGCCCGCGCGGTCGGCGTGCGCGGCATGCTCGACAAGCCGGTCGCCGACCGCCACTTGTGTTCGGCGATCAAGAAGCTGATGTCGCTGCCCTGATTGCCTACGCGACTTTGTTACGAATTTAAATCGTGCGTCCCGGCAGCGGCGCTATAGTTGAGGCATGTCAGACACCGACAAGCCCGATCCGCTCATCGCCGAACGGCGCGCCAACCCTGAACCGGACGGTCCGCCGGCGCGCGTTCCCGACCGCCGCGCCCGCGAGCACGAGGTCGGGCGCGGCGCGCGCACCCCGCCTTACCAGCGCAGCCACGACACGCCGCTGGCGCTGGCCGGCCGGGTCATCTCGTCGCGCTGGCGGTCGGTGCGCGAGCGCTTCAGCCGCGACTTCATGCGCCGCACCCTCAACATCGGCGTCTCGGCGCGCATCTTCCATCCGGAGGCCGGCTCGACCGGCCTGCGCTCGAAGAACCTGCAATACCTTGAAGAGTCGATCGCCCAATGGGTGATGTCGCGCGACGTGCTGGTGTTCATGATTCCGACGGTGAATACCAATGGCCTGCTCCATCCGAGCAACATCACCTTGCGCCACTATGCGCGCCACCTCGACGGCCTGGTGCTGCAGGGCGGCGCCGACGTCTCGCCGCAAACCTATTCCGAAGCGGCCACGCGGCCCGAGTGGGGCGGCGACCGCGCGCGCGACCTGTATGAACTGGAACTGCTGCACGAATTCGTCGAAGCGGGCAAGCCGGTGCTGGGCATTTGCCGCGGCTGCCAGCTGATCAATGTGGCCTTCGGCGGCAGCCTGTACCAGGACGTCGCCACCAACGTGCCGCAGGCCCTGGCGCACGTGCACCCGGACTACGATGCCCATCGCCATTCGATCGTGTTCCCGCCCGGCTCGTCGCTGGGCAAGATGTTCCCGAAGCAGCAGCGGCCGGTCGTCAATTCGATCCACCACCAGGCGGTGAAGGAGCTCGGGCGCGACATCGTCGTCGAGGCGATGTCCGATCCGGACGGCATCGTCGAAGCGATCCGCTACCAGCGCGCCGATTTCGTGATGGGGCTGCAATGGCATCCCGAGTTCCACCGCGCCGGCGGCCAGGAGCTGCTCGACTGCACGCCGATCCTCGACGAATTTCTACGCGCCGCCCGCGAAACCCGGTTCTAGGGTCAGACCCCGGTTCTTCCGTTAGGGGGGCTGAGCCCGGTATGGTCAGCTGCAACTGAACCGGGGTCCGCCCCCCAACTGAACAACCGGGGTCAGACCCCTTAGCCCCGGAAACGGCGGATCGCCGAATCGACCATTCCCTCGCAATTGCCCTCGGCCGCATACTGCTGGCGAAGATAATTCGCATCGCTGGCGCCGTCGGCCGCGGCCTGCAGATGCCGCAGCGCCACCGTGCTGCCGAGCACCTCGGCGTGCGGCGCCATCGCCGCCAGCGTCTTCAAGATGTCTTCCCGCAATGACACCGTCTGGTAGGTTTTTGGATGCGTGATGGCGCCGTCGAGCCCGAAGCGGCAGGCCTGGAACCGGTTGTAGTTGTAGACCAGGTAGTCGTCCTCGACCGGCGGCGGTTCGGTGCGCTCGAGCAGGTGGCGGCACAGCGCCTGCAGGTAGCCGGCCAGCGCCGCGGCGCGCTCGACCGTGAGCGGGGTGTCGCACACGCGCAGCTCGATGGTGCCGAATTCGGGCTTGGGCCGGATGTCCCAATAAAAATCCTTCATGCTCTTGATGATGCCGGTCGCTTCCATCTTGGCGTAGTAGACGTTGGCGAAGTCGTCCCAGCGCAGGCAGAACGGCGCGCGCCCGCTCATCGGGAATGCGAACACCGAGTTCAGCCGTGCCGAATCGAACAGCGTGTCGCGCCCCTGCACGAACGGCGACGACGCCGACAGCGCGATGAAGTGCGGCACGTAGCGCGACAGCGAGTGCAGCAGGAACATGGCGTCGTCGCCCGAACTGCAGCCGATGTGCACGTGCTGGCCGAAGATGGTGAACTGCTTGGCCAGGTAGCCGTACAGCGACGACAGTTCCTGGAAGCGCGGCTTCGGATAAATCTTCTGCTCCGACCAGTGCTGAAAAGGATGGGTGCCGCCGCCGCAGATGCCGATGTTGAGCGTGTCGGCGGCGGCCACCAGCGTGTTGCGGATCAGGTGCAGTTCGGCCAGCAGCGGCGCGTGGCTGCTCTGCACACTGGAATTAATCTCGATCATGCTCTCGGTAATTTCCGGCGTGACATTGCCGGGGAAGGGCTTCTTGCCCAGCAGGTGCAGCAGGTCGGGACTGGCGGCGGTCAGGTCGAAGTCCGACAGGCTCACCAGTTGCAGCTCGAGTTCGACGCCGAAGGTCAGCGCCTCCGACTGGGCAAACGGTTCAAGTGCCATGGTGTTGCTCCGGTGTTTCGCGCGCCCAGATCAGGGCGCGCTGCAAGATGATGGGGGCGCACAGTTCGAGCAGCAGGATGACGGCGGCCAGCGCGCGCACCGGCTCGGCCATCAGCATGCCGGCCTGGCGCGCGTGTTCGAGCAGCAGCACGACGAAGATCGACAGCGGCGCCAGGCCGAGTCCGGTCAGCGCGCCCTTGCGCCACGAGATGCCCGACAGGTGCGAGAAAGCGGCGACGCCGGCCGTCTTGGTCAGCAGCCGCACGGCGATGATGGCCAGCGCCAGCGCGCCGCCGGACAACACGTCGCGCCAGTCGAGGGTGGAGGCGGCGAATACGAACAGCAGCACCGCCAGCAATTCGCCGAGGGCGCCGAAGTTGCGCTGCGCCTGGCCGAACGTGACGCGGCGGTGGCGCGCGGTCAGGCCGAACGCCAGCGCGGCGACTACTGGCGAGAGCTGGAAGGTGTAGGTGACCGACACCAGCAGGATCACCGACAGCGCGAACGCGACGGTGGCGTCCTGCGCCATGTTGCCGAGCGCGCGCAGCAAGCCCGGCACCACGATGCCGGCGGCGGCGCCGGCCAGCGCCGACAGCGCCAGCACGACCAGGCTGTTGAGGGCGGCGTGGGCGAGGTCGTCCGAGCTGCGAAACAGCCAGAAGCCAACCACGATGTTAAAGGCGAACACCGACAGCACGCAGTTCAGCGCCGACAGGTGCATCACCCGCTCGGTGACCTGGCCGCAGCTGCGAAGCTCGTTGATGACCCGCACCAAGGTGGCCGGCGACGTGGCCATCGACAGCGACGCCAGCATCAGCGCCGTCAGCTGGGCGCTGCCGAACGCGACGGCGACGTAATAGACGGCAATGAAGGTGGCGGCCGACTCGACCAGGCCGGCGATGCCGATCCACGGGTTGGTGCGCAGCCAGCGCAGGTTGATGCGGTAGCCCAGTTCGAACAGCATCAGCGCGAAGGCTATGTCGGCCAGCAACAGCACGGCGCCGCCTTCCGGCTTGGGCAGCACGCCGATCTGGGCGGCGCCGAGTGCGAAGCCGACCAGGCCGTAGAAGGAGACGCGCGGCAAACCGGTCCAGCGCTGGCCGAATTCACCGGCGAGCCAGGCCACGGCGACAGCGAGCGGCCAGGCCAGGCTGGTAAGTATCGACAACAGATCGGACATGTGGGTCCTTCGCGTGGTAAGCGCTTGGGCGATTCTACAAGAGGAGGGCAGCGCGCACGGTTGATGGGATCAGACGCTGATCGAGCGGTCAGACCCCTGCTGCGAGCGTTGCGGCTGTTACTTGCTCAGCAAGCGCATGCCGCGCTCGAGGCCGTCGATGGTCAGCGGGAACATGCGATTGTTCATGATTTGCTTGATGACCGAGATCGACTGGCGGTATTGCCACACGGGCTCGGGCTCGGGATTGAGCCAGATGAACTTGGGAAAGGCATTGCAAAAGCGCGCCAGCCATGCGGCGCCGGCTTCTTCGTTGTTGTACTCGACCGAGCCGCCCGGCTGCAGCACTTCATACGGACTCATGGTGGCGTCGCCTACGAAGATCAGCTTGGTGTCGGCGGGATACTTGCGCAGGATGTCCCAGGTCGGGAAGCGCTCGGCCTGGCGGCGCCGGTTGTTCTTCCACAGGTAATCGTAGACGCAGTTGTGGAAATAGTAGAACTCCATGTTCTTGAATTCGGTCTTGGCCGCCGAGAACAATTCCTCGGTGCGCTCGATATGGTCGTCCATGCTGCCGCCAACGTCGAGCAGCATCACCACCTTGATCTTGTTCTTGCGTTCCGGCTGCATCTTGATGTCGAGCCAGCCGGCATTGCTGGCGGTGGCGTGGATGGTGGCCTCCAACGCCAGTTCCTCGTCGGCGCCTTCGCGCGCGAACTTGCGCAGCCGCCGCAGCGCGACCTTGATGTTGCGCGTGCCAAGCTCGCGCTCGGCATCGTAATCCTTGTACGAGCGCTGCTCCCACACCTTGACCGCGGTGCGCTTGCCGCCGGCGCCGCCGATGCGGATGCCTTCCGGATTGGTGCCGCCGTTGCCGAACGGCGAGGTGCCGCCGGTGCCGATCCACTTGCTGCCGCCTTCGTGGCGCTCCTTCTGCTCCTTCAGCAATTCATTGAGCCGGTCCATCAGCTTGTCGTAGCCAAATTTTTCCAGCGCCGCCTTCTGCTCGGGCGTCAGCTCGCGCTCCATCCGCTTGAGCAGCCAGTCGAGCGGAATCGCGCTGTTGGTCTCGAAGGCGCCGTTGATGCCCTTGAAATACTGCGCAAAGGCGCGGTCGAACTTGTCGAAATGCGCCTCGTCCTTGACCATTGCCAGCCGCGACAAGTAATAGAAGTCGTCCATCGACTGGCCGATCAGGTTCTTTTCCATCGCCTCGAGCAGGGTCAGGAATTCCTTGATCGTCACTGGAATCTTGGCGTCCTTCAGCGTGTAGAAGAAATCGATCAGCATGCTAGGCCCCCGCGCGCAGCTGCAGCCGGTCGCGCAGCGCCGATTCGATGCCGTGCCATTCGCAGCGCAAGATGCTGTAGACGACGGTGTCGCGCACGCTGCCGTCGCGCCGCGCCGCGTGGTGGCGGATGACGCCGTCCTTGTGCGCGCCGAGCCGCTCGATCGCCGCCTGCGAGGCGTGGTTCAGGTTGTCGGTGCGCAGGCCGACCACTTCGCAGCCAAGCGTGTTGAAGGCGTGCGACAGCAGCATCAGCTTGCAGCTGGTGTTGACGCCGCTGCGCTGGCGGCTCTTGGCGTACCAGGTGTGGCCGATTTCGACGCGGTCGATCTCAAGCATGATGTCGTGATAGCTGGTCGTGCCCATGACGACGCCGCTGTCGTCGTCGATCACGGCGAACGCCAGCCGGTTCGGCATCGCCAGCGCGGCGCCGATGTAGTCGTCGACCTGTTCCGGACCCGGTACCCACGTCACGCGCAGCTTCCAGATCTGGCCGTCTTCGGCGGCCGCGCGCAGGCCAGGCGCGTGCGCCGGCGCCAGCGGCTCGAGGCGCACGCCGTTCAGTTTCAGGGTGACTGCTTGAACGTCGATCATGTTGCTCAGCGGTTGGTGCGCGACATGTACACCAGGCGCTCGAACAGGTGCACGTCCTGCTCGTTCTTGAGCAGCGCGCCGTGCAGCGGCGGCACCACCGACTTGCTGTCCTTGCTGCGCAGCGCCTCCGGGCCGATGTCTTCGGCCAGCAGCAGCTTGAGCCAGTCGAGAAATTCGGACGTCGACGGCTTTTTCTTCAGGCCCGGCACGTCGCGCACTTCATAGAAGCTTTGCAGCGCCTGGGCCAGCAGATCCTGCTTGAGCGTCGGGTAGTGCACCTTGACGATCGCCTCCATCGTGTCCTTGTCGGGGAACTTGATGTAGTGGAAGAAGCAGCGGCGCAGGAACGCATCCGGCAGCTCTTTTTCGTTGTTGGAGGTAATGATCACCAGCGGCCGGTGTTTCGCCACCACCATCTCGCGCGTTTCGTAGACGTAAAACTCCATCCGGTCCAGTTCGCGCAGCAGGTCGTTCGGGAACTCGATGTCGGCCTTGTCGATCTCGTCGATCAGCAGCACGACCGGCTCGGGCGCGGTGAATGCCTGCCACAGCACGCCCTTGACGATGTAATTGTGGATGTCGCGCACCCGCTCGTCGCCGAGCTGGGAGTCGCGCAGGCGCGACACGGCGTCGTATTCGTACAGGCCCTGCTGCGCCTTGGTCGTCGACTTGATGTGCCACTGCATCAGCGGCATGTTCAGCGCGGCGGCCACTTCCTCGGCCAGCATCGTCTTGCCGGTGCCGGGCTCGCCCTTGATCAGCAGCGGGCGCTGCAAGGTCAGGGCGGCGTTCACCGCCAGCTTCAGGTCGGCGGTGGCGACGTAACTGTCGGATCCCTCGAAGCGGGGCAGCGGTTGATGATGTGCGGTCATGGGAGTCGATGCCGGAAAATGGAATTGTTTCAAGTATATGCCAACTGCGCGAGGTCGGCAGGGCGACACTTTGAATCTGGACTGCAATGCGGTCTTGGGTTAAAATTGCAGGTTGATAGTGCAAGTAGTACGTTTTGCACGGCCGGAACCGATTATCCCCTTACCATTGCAACCATGAAAAAAATCTTTGCACTTCTCGTGCTCGCCGGCAGTGTCAATGCCGCCGTAGCGGCGGACATCGTTGGAAACCCGAAGGCCGGCGCGGCCAAGGTTGAAATGTGTATCGGCTGCCACGGCATCCCTGGCTACAAGGCCACGTTCCCGGAAGTGTTCCGGGTACCGATGATCGGCGGCCAGTCCGCCAAGTACATCGAAAACGCGCTGCAAGGCTACAAGAAGGGGGAGCGCAAGCATCCGTCGATGCGCGGTATCGCGCAGAGCCTGTCCGACCAGGACATCGCCGACGTTGCCGCGTATTACGCGCAGCAGCCTTCCAACACCGCGCAGAAATAAGGACAGCACCATGAAAAAACTGATTATTGCGCTGGCCGCCTGCGTCGTCTCGTTCAACGCTTTTGCGGGCGGCAACATCGCCAACGGCGAAGCGCTGGCCAAGAAGTACAACTGCGCAGCCTGCCACGGCGCCGACTACACCAAGGCGATCGACCCGAGCTATCCAAAGCTGGCCGGCCAGCACTACGATTACCTGGCGCACGCGCTGAAGGCATACAAGCGCGGCGACGGCCCGAACGGCCGCTCCAACCCGATCATGGCCGGCCAGGTCAAGCCGCTGTCGGACAAGGACATCGCCGACATCGCCGCCTATCTGTCGAGCCTGCCTTCGAGCCTGGTCACCCACCGCTGATCGCCGCCGTCCCGGACGGCACGCGAAAAACCCCTTCCGCCGTCGCCGGCCCGAAGGGATTTTTTTTCGCCTGGCGGATCCCCACTCCCCACTCCCCAATCGCCGGGGTTGTTATCCGCGCCGTGGCTAGCGCATGCGCACGCACTCGACGTAGGCGTCGGCGTCCGGCGGCGTGCCGTCGCGCTGCGAGTTCCAGATCATTTCGCCGAGACACTCCATGATGTGGTGGTGGGCGTCGTGCTGGCCGACGCGGCTAATCAGCGCATTGATGGCGTCGCGGATGCCGCGCGGCTGGTCGACCGACACCTGCTCGGAAATGGACAGGTGCATCGACAGGTGCAGGAAAGGATTGGTCTTGCCGCCCTCGACCGAGTAGTCGCGCGCCACGGCGGCGGCGGCGTCGGACAGCTCGTCGGCATACTCCGGGTGGCCGGCAATCCAGTCGCCGGCGATGGCCTCCATCGGGCTGAGGATTTCGCCGGCGCGCTGCTTGCGGAACACTTCGCAGAAGAAGCGGCGGACGTCATTCGATGACGGATTGAACATGGCGGATGTGGATCGAAGGAGAAAGGCCATATTGTAGCGCCGAACGCCCCATGTATCCGCAGGGGTCTGACCCGGTTATTCTGTTGAGGTCAGACCCCGGAGTTGCGGGCGCCAACTACTCCGGGCCGACCAGGCGTTGAAGGCGGCGGCCTGGCGCACTTGCCGCGCAGCTCGTCGAGCAATGCCTTCGACTTGTCCCGCTCGCCGGCCGCGCCGGCTTGTTCGGCGATGAACAGCCGGGCCTCGCAGCTGCGGGAGAAGGCCAGTGCCGGATCCTTGTCGGCCTGCCCCAGCAGTCGCTCGGCGTCAATCCGGCCGAGGTAGAAATCGGCGATCGGCGCCGGCCAGCGGCGCTCCTGGTCAGCGGCGAAGCGCTGCGCGAGTTCGCGCGCCGCGCGCGCCGGGTCGCCCGCCTGCAGGCGCGCGAGGTACAGGAACAGCGGCGCGCGGGCGTCCTCGGGGCGCTGCGCCGCGGCAGTGCCGAGCAACTCGGCCGCCTGAGCAAACTGGCGCTTGCGCAGCATGCGCACGCCGATCTCGATATTCGCCGCCGGATGCCCCTGGCTGGCTGCCTTGCTCAGCCATTCGGCCGCCTGCGCCTGGTCGACCGGCACGCCGATGCCCCGCGCCAGGCGCCCGGAAACGGCATACTGCGCTTCGGCGTTGCCGGCCTCGGCCTCCTGCAGCATCCACGGCGGAAAGCCTCGCGCGCCGCGGAAGAACACGTCCGCACCCAGATAGGAGATGTACCGCTTCTTCTGGCTTGTTGCAAACAGCACCCGGTGTGTACGCAGGAAGTCGGTGCCGAGCAGGATGTCGGCGGGCAGGCGGCCTGATGCCGGTTTGGCCGAAATATTGAGTTCGGCGTCACGGATCATTTCTGCGCCAATCTTTAGCGTGGCGAACACGGCGCGCCAGTTCGCCAGCCGTTCGCTGCCGACGCCGACCATGTCGCGCGACTTTTGACTGCCCGGCGCATCGGTGCCCACGCCGGCCTTGCGGGCGGCACGGTCGAACACGAAGCTGGTGGCGGAGCCGCTATCGATAATTGCGTCCAGTTTGACGCCGTTCAGTTCGACTTCGAAGGTCGGGTTGCAGCTTTCGCCGAAGTACCCTGTCATCGGCACGGCGTAAGTGCTCTCGCTCCAGTAGCCGAGATGGCTGTCCTTGCAGTTGGCGCCGCGGAAGAACCGCAGCGCCTTCTCGGCCAGCGACAGTTCAACGTCGGCCTGGAACAGGAAATCGGCGCCGACGATGGCGTCGAAATCGTGCTGGGGGGCCATGTCGCCGATGACGTTCATGTAGCGCCCCTCGGTGCGGGTCGGCCCGACCGCGAAGTCGCCGACGCGCGCGCGGTACACGCGGCTGGCGCCGCCCACGCCGTCGACGTGCTGGCCCGTCGTGCCCAGCACCAGGCCGAGGCGCTTGGCGGCGCGCGGCGTCAGGTAGGTTCTTCCCGAGCCGGTGTCGATCACCATTGGCGCTGGCGCACCATTGATGGTGCCGTCGACGGCCGGATGGAAGGACGCGCCCAGGTAGCGCAGCGGGACCGTCGCCACGTTGACGTATTGGCATTTTGCCGGCGTAGCGTCGGCGTGAACGGCAGCGCTGGCGCCGAGCAGGAATGCCAGCGGCAGGGCGCGGCGCAGCAAGGGATTTAGCATGTGCAATTCTAGCCCGGCGCTGATTAAGAATAATTTAATGTTGCATAAATAAAGAAAGGCAAAGCCGACTTTCCGGTCCGCGCTGTCTGTAGCGAGTCAGGGAATACGCCGTTTGCGAAACACCTCGCCGCCCAGATACGACACATACACGCGCCGTTGGCTCATGGAAATCAGGGCGCGGTGGGCGCGCAGGAAATCGGCGCCGATCAGCATGTCGGGCATGCCGATCGAGTTGCCGTGCGGCGGATCGTCGTGGATGCCGATGTTGGCGTTGCGGATCGTCTCGCTGCCGATCGTGAAGTCGACCTCGACCTGCCAGGTATCGATGCGCTTGTCGCCGACGCCGACCTATTTGCCGAGCGTGTGCACGTTCGCATCTCCCACGCGGATGCCGGCCCGCTCGGCCGCGGCGCGCGTCATGCCGGTGCCGCTGGCGCCGGTGTCGATGATGGCCTCGAGCTTGGTGCCGTTGACGTCGACGATAATGCGCGGGGTCGGGTGGCCGGTTTCGGTGCCGCCGAACGGGATCTCCATCGCCTCGGCACTCCAGTACGCCAGGAAAGTGTCGTCGCAGCCGCTCGCACGGTAAAACTTCAGTTTCCGCTCGGCGAGAAAAATCTCCAGGTCCATCTGCAGCGCGAAGTCGGCGCCGACGATGGCGTCGAACGGCATGCGCCGGCCCATGTTGCCAAGCACGCTCATCCTGACCTTGCCGCTATGCGCATTGCCAACTGAGAAGTCGTTGACCTCGGCGACGTAATTGCGCGAGACGCCACCGATCCCAACCGAATAGCGGCGTGTCTGAAGCAGCGAAAGGCCGAACTTGTCGGCCGAGTCCTTCAGCAACTTACTTTGATATGCACCCGTATCGAACAGCATGACCGCCGCCTTGCCGTTGATCGTGCCGTCGACCAGCGGCTGCCACGGCTCGCCGTCGCCGCGCAACTCGACTGTCGCAACCGGTACGTACCGGCATGCCGGGCCGTCCGCAGCAACCGCAAACGGCGCCGCCAGCAGCAGCATCGCGCACCACGCTCGCATCGTCATGATCATCCCGCACAAGTTGAACAGACACGCATTCTAGCTTGCATTTCAGGAACAAATATCAATCTTGCAATATCCAGGCGAAAAAAGACGGCGTGATGACACGCCGCCTTTTTGCTGACTGCAAGGTGCCGGCTATTCCTTGGCAGGCGCCAGTTGCGGCTCCGGCGCGCAATCGGGCTCGGCGGCAGCCGTTTCCGGCTCCGCCACCGCGTGGCGCGGCGCATGCGGCTGGCGCAGGTAGCGCGCGATGTGGCGCCGCTCGTGCGTGTGGCCGCCGGCAGCCGGCCACGTCAGAAAGCGCGACAGTTCCTGCAGCGCGCGCTGGTAGACGTCGCGCTTGAACTCGATCACGCAGTCGAGCGGCACCCAGTAGTCGTGCCAGCGCCAGGCGTCGAACTCGGGATGGTCGGTCAGGCGCAGGTTGACGTCGTTGTCGCGCGCGACCATGCGCAGCAGGAACCAGATCTGCTTTTGCCCGCGGTAATGCCCGCGAATTTCACGCTTGATGAAATGGTCCGGCACCTCATAACGCAGCCAGTCGCGGGTGCGCCCGACGATCTTGACGTGTTCGTGCCGCAAGCCGATTTCTTCCTCCAGCTCGCGGTACATCGCCTGCTCCGGCGTCTCGCCGTATTTGATCCCCCCTTGCGGGAATTGCCACGAGTGCTCGCGCACCCGCTTGCCCCACCACACCTCGTTCTGGGCGTTCAGCAGGATGATGCCGACGTTGGGCCGAAACCCTTCACGGTCGAGCATAATGCACCTCTCGAAACTTTCTGCCAGCGCGTGCCTCTTATTTTTTTACCCACAAATCCCCGCACCCACCAGGTTTTCGACGAGCGAAAACGGCGGGAACGGCTTAATCGGACCCATTTGTATAAAGATTGGACGCATCGGCCAGCTAATCCTTTAAAATTAGGTTGATTATAACTCTCTCTTTTTAAAAAGAATTCATCGATATGCGTGCCTCCCGATTTTTTATTTCAACTCAAAAAGAAGCGCCTTCCGACGCCGAGATCGTCAGCCACCAGCTGATGATGCGCGCCGGGATGATCAAGCGCCTCGGTTCGGGCATCTATACCTACATGCCGACCGGACTGCGGGTGATCCGCAAGGTCGAGGCGATCATTCGCGACGAGATGAACAAGGCGGGCGGCATTGAACTGCTGATGCCGCTGGTCCAGCCGGCCGAGCTGTGGCAGGAGACCGGCCGCTGGGACAAGATGGGCCCGGAACTGATGCGCGTGAAAGACCGCCACGGCCGCGAGTACGCGATCCAGCCGACGTCCGAGGAAGTCATCACCGACGTCGTGCGCACCGAAATCAAGTCGTACCGCCAGCTGCCGTTGAACTTCTATCATATCCAGACCAAGTTCCGCGACGAGCGCCGCCCGCGCTTCGGCCTGATGCGCGGGCGCGAATTCACCATGAAGGACGCCTACTCGTTCGACCGCGACCTGGCCGGCATGCAAGCGTCCTACAAGGTCATGTTCGACGCCTACACCGCCATCTTCACCCGCTTCGGCCTGAAGTTTCGCGCGGTGGCGGCCGACAACGGCGCCATCGGCGGCACCGGTTCGCACGAATTTCACGTCATCGCCAGCACCGGCGAAGACGCGCTGGTGTACTGCCCGACGTCCGACTTCGCCGCCAACATGGAAGCGGCCGAAGCGATGCCGCTGGCGGCCAGCCGTCCGGCCCCAAGCCAGGAACTGACGAAGACGTCGACGCCCGGCACCACCAAGTGCGAGCAGGTGGCGCAGTTGCTCGGCACCCCGCTGTCGAAGACCGTCAAGACGATCGCCCTGGTCATCGAGAAGGAAGTCGATGGCAAGAAGACGACCGAAAACTGGATGTTGCTGCTGCGCGGCGACCATGAAATGAACGAAGTGAAGGTCCGCAAGGTGCCCGGCCTGGCCAGCCACCGCTTCGCCACCGAAGCCGAGATCCTGCTGTGCTACGGCACCTTGCCAGGCTACCTGGGCCCGATCGGCACGAAGCAGCCGGTCACCGTGGTTGCCGACCGCACCGTCGCCAACATGGCCGACTTCGTCTGCGGCGCCAACGACAAGGATTTCCACTACACGGGCGCCAACTGGGGCCGCGATGTCGCCGAGCCGCTGGTGGCCGACCTGCGCAACGTCGTCGAAGGCGACGCTTCGCCGGACGGCAAGGGCGTACTGGTGATCGAGCGCGGCATCGAAGTGGGCCACGTGTTCCAGCTCGGCACCGCCTACTCGGAAAGCATGAAGGCGACCTTCCTCGACGAAAACGGCAAGCCGGCGCCATTGCAGATGGGCTGCTACGGCATTGGCGTCACGCGCATCCTGGGCGCCGCCATCGAGCAGAACTACGACGACAAGGGCATCGTCTGGCCGACCGCGATCGCGCCGTTCGAAGTGGTGCTGTGCCCGATGGGCATGGACCGCAGCGAGATGGTCAAGACCGAAGTCGAGAAGCTGTACGCCGATTTGCAGGCGGCCGGCGTCGACGTCATTGTCGACGACCGCGGGCTGCGTCCGGGCGCCATGTTCGCCGACTGGGAACTGATCGGCGTGCCGCACCGCGTGGTGATCGGCGAGCGCGGCCTGAAAGAGGGCAACCTCGAATACCAGGGCCGGCGCGATGCCGAGGCGAGCGCCGTGCCGGTGGCCGGCATGGTCGAGTTCATCAAGGTCAAGCTGAGCCAGTGAGTCGGATGACTTGGCTGGCCGCGGTGTTGCTGGCGGCCAGCCTGGCCGCCAGCACGGCCGCGCACGCCGGCAACCAAAAGGAGGAGGCACTGGCCGACTCCGTGCGCCTGGCGCTGGCCAACGCCATCAAGGATGCGCGCCCGCCGCAGCCGGTGTTTCGCGACGAGGCGGCGCGGCTGCGCTACCATGAATGGCTGGCGCAGATGTCCGAGCGCCTCAAGCGCAAGCTGCCGGACGCGCAGTTGCGCACCGAGTTCCTCGCCACCGCCTGGTACGAGGCTACCCGCGCCGGGCTCGATCCTGGGCTCGTGCTGGGGCTGATCCAGGTCGAATCGGCGTATCGCAAGTACGCCGTGTCGATGGTCGGCGCGCGCGGCTACATGCAGGTGATGCCGTTCTGGGCCAAGGTGATCGGCGACAGCGACCGCAGCAAGCTGTTCCACATGCAGACCAACCTGCGCTATGGCTGCGCGATCCTGCGCATGTACATCGAGATGGAGGCCGGCAACCTGTACCTGGCGCTGGGGCGCTACAACGGCAGCCGCGGGCGGCCGGAGTATCCCAACTCGGTGCTGGCGGCGTGGAAGAAGTGGGAGCTGGCGCCGGCGGCGCCAGTGATTACTCGCTGATCGCGGCGCTGCACAAATGGTAGCGGCTCTCGCCTCTGCGGGAACCCATACCATCTAAAAGTAATCGCGAACGCCGAATTTGAGTTTTATTAATTAGCGGCGATGCGAACTTAAAAACAAAAGGCCCCGGTTTCGCAACCGGGGCCTTTTTTCAATTCGGTCGTTACAACCTAGCTGTTTTTATTTCAGATGATCGGAAATGAGTTTCGTCATTTCGAACATGGAGACTTGGGCTTTGCCGCCAAAGACCGCTTTGAGCTTGTCGTCGGCATTGATCATGCGACGGTTAGCAGCGTCTTGCAGGTCGAGCTTTTTAATATAGTCCCACACTTTTTTGGTGACTTCGGTGCGTGGCAGCGGCGTCGCGCCAACCACTGCGGCCAGGGTGCTGGACGGAGTCATCGCCTTCATGAAGGCGGCGTTAGGCTTGCGTGGTGCTGCTGGTGCTTTCTTCGCTGCGGCGGCTTTTGGCGCCGCGGCCTTTGCTGGAGCTGCTTTTTTAGCCGCTGGCTTTGCCGCTGCTGCTGGCTTGGCTGCCGCTTTTTTTGCTGGAGCTGCTGCTGGGGTTTTTTTGGCTGTTGCCATCTTCGAGCCTCCTTAACGAACACATGGGAAATTGCGCAATTGATCGCACGGCTTATATTGGTGGGCTTTTACTGTTGTTGCAAGTGTTTTTCGAGATTTTTCACTCCAATACAAGCGAAATTCACGGTTCAGGCGCCGCGCTGCTGCAAAGGCGGCGTCGCAGAGGGGAAATCGAATAAAAAAGCCGGCCGCGGAACAGTTCCGCCGGCCGGCATTTTCTCGGCTAAATGGCTTAGCGCATGCCCGGCATCATGCCTTTCATCCCGCGCATCATCTTCATCATGCCGCCGCCCTTGAGCTTTTTCATCATGCTTTGCATCTGGTCGAACTGCGCCAGCATCCGGTTTACTTCCTGCACCTGGACGCCGGCGCCGGTCGCGATGCGGCGTTTGCGCGTTGCCTTGATCAGTTCCGGCTTGGCGCGCTCTTGCGGCGTCATCGAGTCGATGATGCCGCACATGCGGCGCACCTGCTTGTCGGCCTGGTCCATGTTGGCGCCGCCGGCGGCCTGCTGGAACTGCGCCGGCAGCTTGTCGACCAGGCTTGCCATGCCGCCCATTTTCTTCATCTGGCCCAGCTGCGACTTGAAGTCGTTCATGTCGAACTTGCCGCCGACCTTGATCTTGTTGGCCAGGTCGGCCGCCGCCTTGGTGTCGACCCCCTTGCGCGCTTCTTCCACCAGCGCCAGGATGTCGCCCATGCCGAGGATGCGGTTGGCCATGCGCTGGGCGTCGAACGCTTCGAGGCCGTCGAGCTTTTCCGACACGCCGGCAAACTTGATCGGCTTGCCGGTAATGTGGCGCACCGACAGCGCGGCGCCGCCGCGCGAGTCGCCGTCGAGCTTGGTGAGGACGATACCGGTCAGCGGCAGCGCGTCGCTGAACGCCTTGGCCGTGTTGATCGCATCCTGGCCGAGCATGGCGTCGACGACGAACAGCGTCTCGATCGGCTTGACCGCCGCGTGCACCGCGGAAATCTCCGCCATCATCGCTTCGTCGATGCCGAGGCGGCCGGCGGTGTCGATGATCAGCACGTCGTGGTAGTGTTTCTTGGCCCAGTCGAGCGCGGCAAGGGCGATGTCGACCGGCTTGTCGGTGGCCGAACTGGGGAAGAAGTCGGCGCCGACCTGTTTGGTCACCGATTCGAGCTGGGCGATCGCGGCCGGGCGATACACGTCGGCCGAGACGGTCAGCACTTTCTTTTTCTTCTCTTCGCGCAGGTACTTGGCGAGCTTGCCGACGGTGGTCGTTTTACCGACACCTTGCAGGCCGGCCATCAGGATGATCGCCGGCGGCTGCTGCGCAAAACTCAGCTGCGACGCTTCTGGGCCGAGGTCGGCGCCCATCAGCGCGGCCAGTTCCTTCTGCACCACGCCGACCAGCGCCTGGCCGGGGCTGAGCGAGCCGATGACTTCCTCGCCGAGCGCCTTTTCCTTGACGCGGCTGATAAATTCGCGCACCGCCGGCAGGGCGACGTCGGCCTCGAGCAGGGCCAGGCGCACTTCGCGCAGCATCTCCGCGGTATTGGTTTCGGTCAGACGCGCCTCACCGCGCATGGTCTTGACGACCTTGGCAAGGCGTTGGGTTAAGTTATCTAGCATGGCAAACCTGGATCGAGTCGTGGACAAGCCCGGCGCAGCGCCGGAAAGTGACGCATTTTACCTCATCGACAGCGCGCGCCGACACGCTGGTGTCAGGTCTGACATTAAGACATTCGCGCGCGAATGTCTTAATGTCAGACCTGACACCAGCGTTGCACCTATATATATAGTCGGGGCCGACCCTGGCTGGGGCACCGGCGGCGCGCCGATAGTGTAAACTTAGCCGATGCAAACCTATTTCTTTTTAGCTGCCACGCTGCTGTACGCGGTGTGCGCCGTGCTGCCGGTCCGCCAGGGCGGCCTGATTTCGGCCGTCACCGCGGCCGCCTGGCTGCTGCACGGCGCCGCGCTGTGGTTCGACATGCGCGCGCCCGGCGGCCTGCGCGTCGGCTTCGCCATCATGCTGTCGGCCGCGCTGTGGGTGTCGGTCGCCGCGTACTGGCTGGAAAACCGCAACTTCGCGCTCGACGGCCTGCGCCGGCTGGTGATGCCGTGCGCCGCCGCCGCCGCCGCACTGCCGGCGGTGTTTCCCGGCAGCGTGTTCCAGCTGCAGGGCCAGGCGCCGGCGTTCGGCTGGCACATCGCGGTCGCGATCCTGGCCTACAGCACCCTGACCATCGCCGCTTTCCACGCCGTGCTGATGGCGCTGCAGGAGTCGCGCCTGCACACGCGCAGCCCGGCGCCGAACTGGCTCGGCGGCGCGCTCGACCAGCTGCCGGCGCTGCTGACGATGGAAAAGCTGCTGTTTCGCCTGATCGGCATTGGCTTCGTGCTGCTCAGCCTGACCGTATTGTCGGGCATCGTGTTTTCCGAACAGCTGTTCGGCGCCGTCCTGAAGTGGGACCACAAGACCGTCTTCGCACTGCTGTCGTGGCTGCTGTTTGCCGCGCTGCTGACCGGCCGCAGGTGGCGCGGCTGGCGCGGCAAGACGGCGCTGCGCTTCACGCTGGCCGGCTTCGCCACGCTGGTGCTGGCCTACGTCGGCAGCCGTTTCGTGCTCGAAGTGGTACTGCACAGGGGGCTCGCATGACACGCTTCCTGTTCTGGGTGGCGCTGGCGATCCTGGTGATCTGGGCGATCCGCAGCAAGATCCGTTCGGCCGGCCTGACGCCGCCGAAGGCGCCGCCGCCGCCGCCGCCGCCGCCGCCGGCGATCGAGACGATGACCAGCTGCGCCCACTGCGGCGTGCATTTTCCGCAATCGGAAGCGGTGCGCGCCGAGGGCCTCGACTACTGCAGCCCGGCCCACGTGCGGCTGCCGGCCAAGTAGCCGATGGCCCGCTGGCAGGCGCTTTCGGTCCAGTCGCGCGATACCTTCTGGCGCTCGCTGCAGACGCTGACGGCGACGCGCATCGTCATCGCCATCGTGCTGCTGCTGTACCTCTCCTTCGACACCCGCGGCGGCGCCGGCCAGCACCTGTACGCCAAGACCTGCTTCGCCTACCTGGCCGGCGCCGTGCTGTTCGGCGCGCTGACGTTCTACTGGCGGCGCCGCTTCATGCTGCAGCTCGGCGCCCAGATCGCGCTCGACCTGGCCGTCATCTCGCTGCTGTATGTCAGCGGCGGCGGCGTGCGCAGCGGCCTGGCGATCCTGTACCTGTTTCCGCTGGCCGGCGCGGCGATCCTGGCGCCGCTGGTGCTGGCGTTGTTTTCCGCTTCGCTGGTGACGCTGTTCCTGATCGGCGAAAGCGCCTGGAGCACGTACGTCAAGGACGGCGACACGCCGCTGCTGCAATCGGGCGTGTTCGGCGCGGCGTTTTTCGCCGTGGTGCTGCTGGTAAGCCGGCTGGCGGCAAAGCTGATCGGCCAGGAAGACCTGGCGGCGCGCCGCGGCGCCGACCTCAAGATCCAGCAGGCGATCAACCGCATCGTCATGGCCGATGTCGGCGACGGCATCCTGGTCGTCGGCCACGACGGCCAGGTATTTACCAGTAACCCGGCGGCCCAGCGCATGCTGGCGCTGGCCGGCGAAGGCTGCGACTTCCGCCTGGCCGACGTGGCGCCGCTCGACCCGATCGCGCAGGCGTTCGGCGCCTGGCTGCAGCTGCCGCTCGAAGGGGCCGGCGGCGAGGCCGGCGGCGCCTTCGTCACCGTCAAGCCCGGCCAGGAAGCGGGCGCCGAAGCGGGCCCCCTGCTGCGCAGCGTGCGTCCCGACCTGGCCGCGCACCTGAAACTGCGCTTCGCGCGCGTCGACACGCCCGACCAGGCCACCGAGCGCTGCGTCATCTTCCTGCAGGACGTCACCGCCATCGAAAACCAGGCGCAGCAACTCAAGCTCGCGTCGATGGGCCGCCTGACCGCCAGCATCGCCCACGAGGTGCGCAACCCGCTGTCGGCGATCGGCCACGCCACCTCGCTGCTGGCCGAAGACCTGTCCGAGCCGTCGCACGCGCGGCTGCTCAAGATCGTCGGCGACAACGTCGCCCGCGTCAACCGCATGGTCGAAGACATCCTGCAGCTGTCGCGCAAGGTGCAGCCGCACTCCGAGCCGCTGTACCTGGCGCCGTTCCTCGCCGAGATCCGCGCCGAGTTCCAGGAAACCCACGCGCTGCCCGAGGACATGATCCGGGTCGGCGCCACCGGCAAGTCGCCGGTGCGCTTCGACGCGCTGCACCTGCGCGAAGTGGTGGTCAACCTGCTCACCAACGCGATCCGCTACGCCAGCGCCACGCCAGGCTCGATCCGCCTGTTCGTCGTCGGCGACGGCCCCGGACGCATGGAACTGCACGTGCAGGACGACGGCCCCGGCATCACGCCGGAAGTGCGCGCCCACCTGTTCGAGCCGTTCTACACCACTTCGAGCAAGGGCACCGGCCTCGGCCTGTACCTGGCGCGCGAACTGTGCCTGAACAACGACGCCATGCTCGATTACGAATACCGTATCGACCCCGGCGCGTTCGGCCTGCGCAAGGCCAGCGGCAGGTTCGTCATCACCTTCGCGCAGCCGTGGGCCGTATGATGCAAGTACCTGGTATGAAACCGAGCCACCGAAAGGCCACCCCATGACTTCACCCCGCATCCTGGTCGTCGACGACGAAGCGGACCTGCGCGAACTGCTCGACATCACGCTCGTCAAGATGGGCCTGGACGTCGACTGCGCCGAAACGCTCGGCCAGGCGCGCGCGCTGTTTGCCGCCAGCGAGTACGCGCTGGTGCTGACCGACATGCGCCTGCCGGACGGCCTTGGCCTCGAGCTGGTGCGCGAAGTGGCGGCCAGCGGCAAAGGCACGCCGATCGCCGTCGTCACCGCGTACGGCAGCGCCGACAACGCGGTGGTGGCGCTCAAGGCCGGCGCCTTCGACTACGTGTCCAAGCCGGTGGTGCTCGACGATTTGCGCGTGATGGTGCGCTCGGCGCTGCGCCTGACTAGCCCGGGATCGGCGCCGCCGGCCGCCAGCGCGGCGACGCCCAGCCGGCTGATCGGCGACTCCGCCGCGATGCAGGCACTGCGCGCGCAGATCGCGCGCCTGGCGCGCTCGATGGCGCCGATCGCCATCACGGGCGAATCGGGCAGCGGCAAGGAACTGGCCGCGCGCGAGATCCACGCCCAAAGTTCGCGCGCGGCGCGTCCCTTCATCGCCGTCAACTGCGGCGCCATTCCGGAAGCGCTGATGGAGGCGGAGTTCTTCGGCTACCGCAAGGGCGCCTTCACCGGCGCGGCCGACGAGCGCGATGGCTTCTTCCAGGCCGCCAACGGCGGCACCCTGATGCTCGACGAAGTGGCCGACCTGCCGCTGGCGATGCAGGTCAAGCTGCTGCGCGCGATCCAGGAACGGCGCGTGCGCAAGATCGGCGCCACCGCCGAGCAGCCGGTCGACGTGCGCATCATCAGCGCCACCCATCAGGACCTGGCCCATTGCGTCGAAACCGGAAAATTCAGGCAGGACCTGTTCTATCGGCTCAACGTGATCGAGCTGGCGCTGCCGCCGCTGCGCGAGCGGCTCGCCGACCTCGGCGTGCTGACCGAGGCGATCCTGGCGCGGCTGGCCGGCGGCGGCCAGAAGGCGGTGCTCGGCGCCCAGGTGCTCGAAACGCTGTGCGCCTATTCATTCCCCGGCAATGTGCGCGAGCTGGAGAACGTGCTCGAACGCGCGCTGGCGTTCGCCAACGACGGCGTCGTCGAAGTGGCCGACCTGTCGCTCAAGAGCGCGCGGGTAGGGGAGGCGACCGCTGTGCCGGCGCCGTCGCCGGAGTTCGCGGCGGCAGCGCTGGCCGCGCCGGCGCCGGTGGCCGCCGCGCCGACCCTTGGCCCCGACGGCCTGCCCGACAGCCTGCCCGACTACCTGATCCAGGTCGAGCGCGACATCATCGTGCGCGCGCTGGCCCAAACCCAGTTCAACCGCACCCAGGCCGCGCAGCTGCTCGGCATCAGCTTTCGCCAGTTGCGCTACCAGATGCAAAAGCTCGATATCCAGCAACCGGAGCAATAAGGCGCGACGCGTGTTGCTTTTTCGCCAGCGCAATATGATATGACGGCTTTTCGGGCGGGGCAGAACGACTCCGACCCGCTTCCCGCCGCAGAAATCATCGGCGCCTAGCGCACCATGGCGGCGCAAACCTGCCTCCAAATGATGCAGTGTTAGTGCCCGCTCACCGGCTGGTCGGCGTCCTTTCCGCACCGAAAAATGTCAAGCCTCCACACCGAAAAAAAGATCAAATATTTAGTATCCAATGGTGTCCGAAATGTATTGCGTGAGGTGCGGCCAGGCACTACAATTAGTCTCACTTAAGCGCTTCTGACTAGATGTAGTGGTACACGGGGATCTTCCCTGGCACAGTTTTGTACCCCGTCCAGCACTTCGGACCGGTTTCCGACCAGCGTATTCAACCCATGTTTAACGTCGTTTGCCATCAGGCTTCAACGGTTGGCAGGGTATTTTTTGCTTTTTTATTTGTTGATCGATCAGCCTCGCCGCCGGTTTACTTGATAACAATGGCTGCAGCACGACTGCATGCCGTCCCTGGGAGCTTCAATGCAAACATCACAAGACATTTCCACCAATTCGCTGCACGTCACCCCAGGTTCGACGGCTCCCGCAGCCGCTGCAGCGGCAGAGATCGCGTCGCATGGCGACTACCGCATCATCCGCCGCAACGGCGCCGTCGTCGCGTTCGAGCCATCGAAGATCGCCATCGCCGTGACCAAGGCGTTCCTCGCCGTCACCGGCGGCCAGGGCGCTGCATCGGCGCGCGTGCGCGACCTGGTCGAGCAGCTGACCGCCAGCGTCGTCGCCGCACTGGTGCGCCGCCATCCGGGCGGCGGCACCTTCCACATCGAAGACGTGCAGGACCAGGTCGAACTGTCGCTGATGCGTTCGGGCGAGCATGACGTCGCGCGCGCTTACGTGCTGTACCGCGCCAAGCACATGGAAGAGCGCCGCCTGGCCAAGGAAGCGCAAGGCGCCTCTGCCCAGGTCGCCGCACCGCAGATCCACGTGCTTGAGAACGGCGAGCGCCGCGCACTGGACATGAACCAGGTCCGCGACCTGATCAACGCCGCCTGCGTGGGCCTGGAAAAGCACGTCGACGCCGACGCCATCCTCGCCGAGACCGTGCGCAACCTGTACGACGGCGTGCCGGTCGAAGAGCTGCACAAGTCGGCCATCCTGGCAGCGCGCGCGCTGATGGAAAAGGACCCGGCCTACTCGCAAGTGACGGCCCGCATCCTGCTGCACACGATCCGCAAGGAAGTGTTCGGCCAGGAAGTGCCGCAGGCAAAAGCGGCGGCACATTATATAGAGTACTTCCCGCAGTACATCGCCAAGGGCATCGCCAACGAGCTGCTCGATCCGGTCCTGGCCACCTATGACCTGGCCAAGCTGGCCCGCGCGCTGGTCGCCGACCGCGACTTGCAGTTCGGCTACATCGGCCTGCAGACCCTGTACGACCGCTATTTCCTGCACGTGCGCGATGTCCGCATCGAAATGCCGCAGGCGTTCTACATGCGCGTGGCGATGGGCCTGTCGCTGCGCGAGGAAAACCGCGAAGCGCGCGCCATCGAGTTCTACCACCTGCTGTCGTCGTTCGACTTCATGAGCTCGACGCCGACCTTGTTCAACTCAGGCACCTTGCGCTCGCAGTTGTCGTCTTGCTACCTGACCACCGTCTCGGACGACCTCGAGGGCATCTACGACGCGATCAAGGAAAACGCGCTGCTGGCCAAGTACGCCGGCGGCCTGGGCAATGACTGGACCCCGGTGCGCGCGCTCGGCGCCCACATCAAGGGCACCAACGGCAAGTCGCAAGGCGTGGTGCCGTTCCTGAAAGTGGTCAACGACACCGCCGTCGCGGTCAACCAGGGCGGCAAGCGCAAGGGCGCAGTCTGCGCCTACCTGGAAACTTGGCACATGGACATCGAGGAATTCCTCGACCTGCGCAAGAACACCGGCGACGACCGCCGCCGCACCCACGACATGAACACCGCCAACTGGATTCCGGACATGTTCATGAAGCGCGTGATGGAAAAGGGCGACTGGACGCTGTTCTCGCCGTCCGAAGCGCCGGACCTGCACGACAAGGTCGGCAAGGCGTTCGAACTGGCCTACACCGGCTACGAAGCGAAAGCGGCCGCCGGCGAAATCCGCGTATTCAAGAAGATCGCCGCGCTCGACCTGTGGCGCAAGATGCTGTCGATGCTGTTTGAAACGGGCCACCCATGGATCACCTTCAAGGATCCGTGCAACATCCGTTCGCCGCAGTCGCACGTCGGCGTCGTCCACAGCTCGAACCTGTGCACCGAGATCACGCTCAACACGAACGAGTCGGAAATTGCCGTCTGCAACCTCGGTTCGGTGAACATGCCGGCGCACATGAAAGAAGGCAAGCTCGACAAGGTCAAGCTGCAAAAGACCGTGCGCACCGCGATGCGCATGCTCGACAACGTGATCGACATCAACTACTACGCCGTCGAGAAAGCGCGCAACTCAAACATGCGCCATCGCCCGGTCGGCATGGGTATCATGGGTTTTCAGGATTGCCTGCACATGATGCGCATCCCGTTCGCCTCGAACGAAGCGGTGGCCTTTGCCGATACGTCGATGGAAGCGGTGTGTTACTACGCTTACCTGGCCTCGACCGAGCTGGCCGAAGAACGCGGCCGCTACGAGTCGTACGAAGGTTCGCTGTGGGACCGCGGCATCCTGCCGCAGGATTCGGTGGCCTTGCTGGCCGAAGAGCGCGGCGGCTACCTGGAAGTCGATAGCTCGTCGGCGATGGACTGGACCCCGGTGCGCGATCGCATCAAGCAGTTCGGCATGCGCAACTCGAACTGCGTGGCGATCGCTCCGACCGCGACGATTTCGAACATCATCGGCGTGTCGGCCTGCATCGAGCCGACGTTCCAGAACCTGTACGTGAAGTCGAACCTGTCGGGCGAATTTACAGAAATCAACGCGTACCTGGTGCGCGACCTGAAGGCACGCGACCTGTGGGACGAAGTCATGATTGCCGACCTGAAGTATTTCGACGGTTCGCTGGTCAAGATCGACCGCATCCCGCAAGACCTGCGCGACATCTACGCCACCGCCTTCGAAGTGTCGCCAAGCTGGCTGGTGGAAGCTGCATCGCGCCGCCAGAAGTGGATCGACCAGGCGCAGTCGCTGAACATCTACATGGCAGGCGCATCGGGCAAGAAGCTCGACGAGACGTACAAGCTGGCATGGTTGCGCGGCCTCAAGACCACCTACTACCTGCGCACCATGGCGGCGACGCACATGGAGAAGTCGACGTCGAAGACCGGCGCGCTGAACGCGGTGGCGGTCGACGGCGGCATGTCGGCCAGCGCCCAGGGTGCGGTGGCGGCAGCCGAAGCGGCCGCGGCAGCATCGGCAGCGGCGGCCACGGCCGCGGCGCAAGCCGACGGTGCGGCGTGCTACCTGCGTCCGGGCGACGACGGTTTCGAGGAATGCGAAGCCTGCCAGTAAGCGTCGGGTCTGGGGTCTCGGCGCCCCCGTCTGACCCCTGAGGGTCAGACCCCGGTTGCGCTAGTGGCAGCACCACTCACATCACACGCGCTCTAACGCGTGAACGACACACCATCAAGAAGGAATTCATTATGTTGTCATGGGACGAAGACACCTCCAGCGCACCAGCGGCGCGCCTGCCGCAAGCGCCAAGCGAAGCGCCTGCCGATGCCGAGCTGGTCGCCAAGCGTGTGAACGCGGACGACAAGCGCATCATCAACGGCAAGACCGACGTCAACCAGCTGGTGCCATTCAAGTACAAGTGGGCATGGGATAAATACCTGGCCGGTTGCGCGAATCACTGGATGCCGCAAGAGGTCAACATGCAGCGCGACATCGAGTTGTGGAAAAATCCCAACGGTTTGACCGATGACGAGCGTCGTCTCGTGAAAAGAAATTTGGGCTTCTTCGTCACCGCCGATTCGCTCGCCGCCAACAACATCGTGCTCGGTACCTATCGCCACATTACGGCGCCGGAATGCCGCCAATATTTGCTGCGCCAGGCGTTCGAAGAGGCGATCCACACGCACGCTTATCAGTACATCGTGGAGTCGCTCGGACTCGATGAAGCGGAGATTTTCAACGCCTATAACGAGGTCAAATCGATCCGCGACAAGGACGAATTCCTGATCCCGTTCATCAATACCTTGACCGATCCGGCGTTCACCACCGGCACCGTGGCGAACGACCAGACGCTGCTTAAATCGCTGATCGTGTTCGCCTGCCTGATGGAAGGACTGTTCTTTTACGTCGGCTTTACCCAGATCCTGGCGCTCGGCCGGCAGAACAAAATGATGGGTGCGGCAGAACAGTATCAGTACATTTTGCGTGACGAATCAATGCATTGCAATTTCGGGATCGATTTGATCAACACGATCAAAATGGAAAATCCACTGCTGTGGACACCTGCTTTCCGCGAAGAGATCAAGGTGCTGTTCCTCAAGGCGGTCGACCTCGAATACGCGTACGCGGAAGACACGATGCCGCGCGGCGTGCTCGGTTTGAACGCCTCGATGTTCAAGGGTTACCTGCGCTTTATCGCCAACCGCCGCTCGGTCCAGATCGGCCTCGATCCGCTGTTCCCGCAAGAAGAAAATCCGTTCCCGTGGATGAGCGAAATGATCGACATGAAGAAGGAGCGAAACTTCTTCGAGACGCGCGTGACCGAGTACCAAACGGGTGGTGCACTGAACTGGGAATAGGTCCGCCTTGGCGATGTTTTGAAAACGCGCGAAGTGCATCTCGGGCGTTCCCATCGAAAAAAAGGATGCGAAAAACTAGTGTGGCAGTTGCGCACTGACAAGGTTTTCGTGTACTTTACGTGATTGAATTTGTCGAAACGTGAATGCGCCGATTTTTCGCGCGCACGCCGGCAAACAAACCGATCTAAATGGGACGCTGATTCAACGGATATGCACTTGACCTCATCGCAAAAACTAAGCCGCCCTGCCTGATTGTATGTTCAGGCATGGCGGCTTTTTCGTTTCGCGGTTGGGCGCTTCTGGGATGTGAACAGCGCACTGGTAACACCGATTTTGTCGTCGTGAAGATCCGACGACTATGGCTGAAGTGCTGCAATCGTGAGGAGATGCAGCAGTTCAGCTGGTGCCGAATTCATTAGCATAAACACGCAGGACGTTTGTGCCGATGAATAATTCGCCTGACCACTATACGGGTCGGACGGGTTTTAACCTTAGCGTATTTTTCCCATCGCAGATGAAGGAGAACTCAAATGGCAACAGCCGCAAAGAAACCAGCAGCAAAGAAACCGGTAGCGAAAGCCGCCGCCAAGCCAGCAGCGAAACCGGTAGCGAAAAAAGCGACCGCAGCAGCCAAGCCAGCCGCAAAGCCAGCAGCCAAGAAAGCCGCAGCCAAGCCAGCAGCAAAGCCGGCCGCTAAGAAAGCAGCCGCCAAGCCAGCAGCAAAGAAAGCCGCTCCAAAAGCAGCAGCCAAGCCGGTAGCGAAAAAAGCCGCGGCGAAGCCAGCAGCGAAGAAGGCAGCTCCTAAAGCAGCAGCGAAGAAAGCCGCTCCGAAAGCCGCCGCCAAGAAAGCCGCTCCAAAAGCAGCCGCCAAGAAAGCAGCTCCAAAAGCAGCAGCGAAGCCAGTAGCGAAAAAAGCCGCAGCCAAGCCAGCAGCGAAGAAAGCCGCTCCGAAAGCCGCCGCCAAGAAAGCCGCTCCAAAAGCCGCCGCCAAGAAAGCCGCTCCAAAAGCAGCCGCCAGGAAAGCCGCTCCAAAGGCAGCAGTAAAGAAAGCAGCACCAAAAGCAGCAGCGAAGAAAGCCGCCCCAAAGGCAGCCGTCAAGAAAGCAGCAGCAAAGCCAGTCGCAAAAAAAGCAGTAACTAAAGCAGTAACTAAAGCAGTAACTAAAGCAGTAACTAAAGCAGCAGCAAAGCCAGCAGCGAAAGCAGCAGCAAAGCCAGCAGCAAAAAAGGTGGCGGCTAAGCCAGCAGCAAAAAAGTCCGTTAAGGCTGCACCAGCAGCCAAGCCAATGGCAGCGCCAGCAGCAGCACCAGCTGCCGCCAAGCCAGCGGTGAAAAGAGCGGCTGCGCCTAAAAAGCCGGCAGCACCGAAGGCGGCAGCAACGCCGAAGCCAGCAGCACCGGCAGCAGCGCCAGCGGCGGCACCAGCAGCAGCAGCTCCAGCGCCGGCGCCGGCAGCGAAAACCGTGTTGGCTCCAGCAGCAGCATGGCCTTTCCCGACCAGCAGCCGTCCGTAATAGCCAGCTGCGCCTGGATCAGGCAAAATACCGCTGTGTGACACGTTTCACACAGCGGTTTTTTTTTAAGGAGTCGTCGTGCTCAGTATTCTGCAGTTGATCGTGGACGCCATCGCCACCGTGCTCGGCGGCGTCTTGTTGCTTCGTTTCTGGATGCAGGCGATTCGTGTCCGGCCACCCGCGTCGGTGGCGCAATTTACCTTTACCTTATCCGATTGGCTGGTGCGCCCGCTGCGCCGCCTCGTGCCTGGCGTCGGCGGTTACGACTGGGCCAGCCTGATCGGCGCGTTTCTGGTGGTGTTCCTCGCCACCTCTGTGCTGTTCCTGTCCGGCATGCCGGGACAGACCGTGTTCCTGATGGCGCTGTACCGCTTCCTCAACTGGATCATTTACGGCTTCATGGCCTTGCTGGTCGTCGAAGCGATCTTCAGCTGGGTCAACCCGCACGCGCCGCTGGCGCCGCTTGTGCGGGCCCTCAACGACCCGCTGCTGCGTCCGCTGCGCAAGGTGGTGCCGCTGCTCGGCGGGCTCGACCTCTCGCTGCTGGTGGCGCTGATCCTGCTGCAGATCGCGCAACTGTTGCTGGGCATGGCGTTCGGCTTCCGATGAGTCGTGGCTGGTGTTCGGCACTGCCGGCCGGCATCAGGCTGGCGGTGCAGATCACGCCGAACGCGAAGAAGACGGAAATGATCGGCGTGCTCGACGGCGCCCTCAAGCTCAAGCTGCAGGCGCAGCCAATCGAAGGCAAGGCCAACGAGGCCCTGGTCAAATACCTGGCGGCGGCGCTGTCGGTGCCCAGGAGTGCGGTGACGATTACGCACGGGCTGGCCAATAAACGCAAACTGATCGAGGTGAATTGCGCCGGGTTGACGGTGGCGGAAGTCGAGCGCTTGCTGGTGGGGGCGTTGGGCTAGTCGCCGGTATGCGCGCGAATGGGGCCCCCGCTTTCGCGAGGGCGACGGATCCACCGTCCCGGCCCGATCAGAACCGGTAGCCGAATTCTTTTTCGAAGCGGTCGGCCACTTCGGCAGCGGTGAAGACGTGGTTCTGGCCGCCCTGGTGGGCAATCTTCAGCGCGCCCATCAGGCTGGCCAGGCGGCCGGTCGTTTCCCAGTCGAAATCGTTGGCGATGCCGAACAGCAGGCCGGCGCGGTAGGCGTCGCCGCAGCCGGTCGGGTCGACCACGGCCGCCGCTTTCACGCACGGGATATCGAAGCGCTTGCCGTCGGTGTAGATCTCGGAGCCGTTCTCGCCGCGCGTGACGATCAGCGCTTCCAGGCGCGAGGCGATGTCGGCCAGCGTCAGGCCGGTGCGGTCCATCAGCATCTCGAACTCGTAGTCGTTGGCGGCAACGTAGCTGGCCTGGTTGATGAAGTCGATCAGCTCGGCGCCGCTGAACATCGGCAGCTGCTGGCCTGGATCGAACATGAACGGCAGGTTCTGCGTGGCGCAGTCGGTGGCGTGCTTGAGCATGCCGTCACGGCCATCCGGAGCGATGATTGCCACCCGCAGCTCGCCGCAGTCAGCCACGTTGTTCTCGTGCGAGAACTGCATTGCGCCCGGGTGGAAGGCGTTGATCTGGTTATTGTCGAGGTCGGCCGTGACGAAGCACTGGGCGGTGTAGGCATGGCCGATCTTGCGGATGGCGCGCGTGGCGATGCCGAGCTGCTCGAAGCGCTCGAGGTATTCGCCGCCATCCTGGCCGATGGTTGCCATGATCAGCGGGTCGCCGCCCAGCATGTTGAGGTTGTAGGCAATGTTCGCCGCGCAGCCGCCGTACTCGGTGCGCAAGGTCGGCACCAGGAACGAGACGTTGACCTTGTGCAGCTGGTCGGCCAGCAGCGCCTCGGAGAAGCGGCCGTGGTATTGCATGATCTTGTCGAATGCGAGGGAACCGCAGATCAGGGTGGTCTTGTTCATTTTTTGCCTTATGGATAGAAGATGGCGATGTGGTAGCCGGATGCCTTGATCTGGTTCAGCTCGAAAAACAGTTTGACAGCTTGCTCGGTGCCCGGGCCGAAACCCTTTGCGGCGGCAACTGTCGGCGGCAAATATTGCGCCGGCGTGAACACGCGGCGTACCAGCGGCTTGTCGTTGGCGTCGGTCAGCGCCAGTTCGATGTGCGGCCAGGCCTGCGCCAGGCTGCCGGGATTGCGCAGCAAGGTGGTGTAGCTGAAGGCGTTGACGCCGAGCGACTGCAGCTCGCCGGTCTCGACGCTCAGGGTGTCGATCTGCGCCGGCAGCTCGACCTTGCAGCCGAATACGGCGCAGGTCGCCGACAGCACCGGCCTGGTTTGCGGGAAACGCGCCGCCAGCACATTGCGAAACGTCGTCACCGCCTGCGCGGCAAGCGCCAGCAGCAGCAAGGCAGAGGCGATTGCCATGACGATGCGGCGGTTGCGCCGGCTTTCCTCCTGCAGGCGGCTGCGCCGGACGAATTCAGGCTCGTCGCTGGCCGGCTCGTCATCGTGCGCGTCGACCACTTCTGCGGGCACGGCCAGCGGCGCCGGTCGGGCCACCTTGCTGCGCTTGGCGGCGCGGCGGGCGGTGGTGGATGCGGCGGCCGGCTCCAGCGGCGCCGGTGCCGTCGGTTCGGCCGAGGCGCGCATCAGGAACGGCGCGATCGAATCGGGATTGTCGTCGTGAACGAGCGGCTCGATCGGCTCGTCGTCGTCCGGCGCTGGCACGGCGACGATTTCCTCGTCGACCGCAGGATCGGACCCGGGCTCAGGCTCGGGTTCCGGTTCAGGCGCAGATTCAGGCTCAGATTCAGGCGCAGATTCAGGCTCAGATTCAGGCTCAGATTCAGGCTCAGATTCAAGCGCCTGTTTCGGCAGAATGCCGAACGGATCGAACGTGGTGTCGAAGTCGAGCGTAAAGACGGGCTCTTCAACCGGTTCGGTTTCCTTCGCCTCGATCTCGGCCATTTCGGCGTCGAAGGCATCGCTCGCGGATGGTTCAGCAGGAGGGGGAGCGGGAGTCGGAGGGGCCGATTCTTCAAGCGGCGCCGGCTGGTCGGCCTGGCGCGTGGCGGCGTCGACCAGCGCGGCGTTGCCGTCGAATACTTCGTTGCAGGCGCCGCAACGTACTAAGCCCCCACGTAACTTCAACTGATCCGAGGCGACCCGGAACATGGTGTTGCAGTGGGGGCAGATAGTGGCGAGCGCCATGCCTTTATTGCGCGCTGTCCGAGCGTGCCGTGGGAATGCTGTCGCTGCCGAGAACGCCATGCAGCGCGACCCAGCCATCCTGCTCCGCCCAGACGCCGAGCTTGATGAACGGCGCATATGCCCCCGCCACTTCCTCGGCCTGGCGCGCCAGCACGCCCGACAGGATCAGCGCTCCGCCGGCAGCAACGCGGCCCGACAGCATCGGCGCCATCAGTTTCAGCGGGCTCGACAGGATGTTGGCCACCACGATGTCGAACTTGCCGGTCGCGTGCTGCGGCTTGGCGGCCACGGCAAAACTGTCCGGCAGGTAGTAATCGATCTCGCAGTCGTTGCGCGCGGCATTGTCGCGCGCCGACTCGATCGCCTGCGGATCGATGTCGACACCGGCCACGTCGCCGGCGCCGAGCTTCTTGGCCACCATCGCCAGGATGCCGGAGCCGCAACCGTAGTCGAGCACTGACTGGCCCGGCGCCGGATGCGCTTCGAGCCACTCCATGCACAGCCGCGTGGTCGGATGGCTGCCGGTGCCGAACGCCAGGCCCGGGTCGAGCTCGAGGATCAGGCCGGCCGGATCGGGTGCTTCATGCCAGCTCGGCACGACCCAGATGTTCTTGCCGATGTGAATCGGGGCGAACTGCGACTGCGTCAGCCGCACCCAGTCTTCGTCGGCCACGGCGCGCGTGGTGAACGCCGGCGCCTTGGCCATGCCGATGCTGGCGGCAGCTTCGGCCACGATGGCGGCCTGGTCGGCGTCGACATCGGTCAGCGCGACGACGCGGCTGTGTTCCCACGCCGCTTCGGTCGGCTCCATGCCAGGCTCGCCGAACAGCGGCTTTTCCTGGTCGGTGCCTTCGTCGGCGTCTTCCACCGACACCGACAGCGCGCCCGCTTCCATCAAGGCATCCGACAGGGCCTCGGCGTTATCGCGCGCGATTTCGATGACTACTTCGGTCCAGCTCATTGCGCTGCCTTGGCTTCCGACTTGCTGCCCAGCGCCTTTTCCTTCGGCAGGTCCGGCTTGTTGGCCAGCTTCTGCTCGAGGTAATGGATGTTGGTGCCGCCTTCGATAAAGCGCGCATCGACCATCAGCTCGCGGTGCAGCGGAATATTGGTGAGGATACCCTCAACGACCATTTCCGACAGCGCAATCTGCATGCGGCGAATCGCCTGGTCGCGCGTGGCGCCGTAAGCGATGACCTTGCCGATCATCGAATCGTAATGCGGCGGCACGTAGTAGCCGGCGTACGCGTGGGAATCGACGCGGATGCCCGGGCCGCCCGGCACGTGCCAGCCGGTAATGCGCCCTGGCGACGGGGTGAACTTGAACGGGTCTTCGGCATTGATGCGGCACTCGACCGCGTGGCCCGACAGCATGATGTCGCGCTGGCGGAAACGCAGCTTCTCGCCGCAGGCAATGCGGATTTGCTCCTGCACGATGTCGATGCCGGTGATCATTTCCGTGACCGGATGCTCGACCTGCACGCGCGTGTTCATCTCGATGAAATAGAACTCGCCGTTTTCATACAGGAACTCGAACGTGCCGGCGCCGCGGTAGCCGATCTTGCGGCACGCTTCGGCGCAGCGGTCGCCGATCTTCTCGATCAGCTTACGCGGAATGCCCGGCGCCGGCGCTTCTTCGATCACCTTCTGGTGGCGGCGCTGCATCGAGCAGTCGCGCTCGCCCAGCCAGACGGCGTTTTTATGTTCGTCGGCGAGGATCTGGATTTCCACGTGGCGCGGATTTTCCAGGTACTTCTCCATGTACACTTCCGGATTGCCGAACGCGCTGCCGGCTTCCGTCTTGGTCATCGCCACCGCGTTGAGCAGCGCCGCTTCGGTATGCACCACGCGCATGCCGCGCCCGCCGCCGCCGCCGGCCGCCTTGATGATGACCGGGTAGCCAACTTTGCGCCCGGTCTGGATGATCTCTTTCGGATCGTCCGTCAACGCGCCTTCCGAGCCGGGCACGCACGGCACGCCGGCGCGGATCATGGCCTGCTTGGCCGACACCTTGTCGCCCATCAGGCGGATCGAATCGGAGCGCGGGCCAATGAAGACAAAGCCCGATTTTTCGACCCGTTCGGCGAAGTCGGCGTTCTCCGACAGGAAGCCGTAGCCGGGGTGAATCGCTTCGGCATCGGTCACTTCGGCGGCGCTGATAATGGCCGGCATGTTCAGGTAGCTGAGCGAGGACGCCGCCGGGCCGATGCAAACCGACTCGTCGGCCAGCTTGACGTACTTGGCGTCCTTGTCCGCTTCGGAGTGCACGACGACCGTCTTGATGCCCATTTCGCGGCACGCGCGCTGGATCCGCAGCGCGATTTCACCTCGGTTGGCGATGAGAATTTTTTCAAACATGGTAGGTTCGGTGTTTCTGTGAAGTCCGGCGCGAGCCGGGAACAGCATATAAGAGTCAGGATCGCCGCGCGCGCCGGCCGCTTGCGCGCAGCGCTGGTGCGAGGGTGCTTAGCCGATCACGAACAATGGTTGACCGAATTCGACCGGCTGGCCGTTTTCAACCAGGATCTTGGTCACGATGCCGGACACTTCCGAATCGATTTCGTTGAGCAGTTTCATCGCTTCGATGATGCACAGGGTGTCGCCTTCCTTGATGGAAGAGCCAACTTCGACGAACGCCGGCGAACCTGGCGCGGACGAACGGTAGAACGTGCCGACCATCGGCGACTTGACGACGTGGCCGGTCGGCTCGGCGGCGACGGCGACCGGCTCGACGGCCGGGGCGCTGGCGTGGTTCGGTGCGGCGTAGTGCTGCTGCATGCCTTGCGGCTGCATCATCATCATCTGGCCTTGGGGCATTGCGGAAGATTTGACGATACGGACCTTGCTTTCGCCTTCGGTCACTTCGAGTTCGGCGATGTCCGATTCAGCGACCAGGTCGATTAAAGTCTTCAGCTTTCGTAGATCCATGTGAAACCCCTTGGAATTATTGTGGTTTTTAAAGGTAAGTGGCGCGCCCGGATAATGGCGAACCGCGCAGATGCATGAAGTTGACGAAGATTAGCGCTTTTTGAGCGCGAAGTCGATGGCAAAACGATACCCGTCAGTGCCCAGTCCGCATATGGTGCCAATGGCGATCGCGGACAGGTAGGAATGGTGGCGGAACTCTTCACGCTTAAAGATATTGGAGATGTGTACTTCCACGAACGGTATCTCAACGGCAGAGAACGCGTCGCGCAGACCGACGCTGGTGTGCGTCAGCGCCGCCGGATTGATGACGATCAGGTCGACGCCTTCAGCCTTGGCGGCGTGGATGCGGTCGATCAGCGCGCCCTCATGGTTGCTCTGGAAGCAAGCCAGTGTCGCCCCGGCCGCCGCCGCCTGGGCGGTGGCGGCACGTTCAACGTCAGCGAGCGTCGCCGCGCCATACACCGCAGGCTCGCGGGTCCCCAGCAAATTGAGGTTCGGGCCATTGAGCAACAGGAGCTTTTTTACCATGGTTGACGGTAGAGAATGACGCGAAAGTCTGGCATTTTGCCGCCAACATCGTGGATTGGCAAGGGAATAAATTTCCCTCACATAAAAGGAACGACCGTTCGCTACTCTACAGCTTGGCCAGGTCGGCGCGCAACTCGTCGAACTTGAGCTGGCCGAGGTAGGTTTTTCGCACCTGGCCATCGGCGCCGATCAGCACTGTATACGGCAGGCCGCCGGCCGTGTTACCGAACTGGCGCGACAGGTCGGTGCCGCTCATGCCGGCCACGTACAACGGATACGTCACCGGCACTTTGGCGGAAAACGTGGCGATGTTGGCGGGCGAATCGATGCCGATGCCGATCACCGCGACATTCTTCTTGCTCAGCTCGGTGGCCAGTTCGGCCAGCTCCGGCATCTCTTTGACGCACGGCGCGCACCATGGCGCCCAGAAGTTGACGATCATCGCCTTGCCTTTCCATTTCGACAAGGACTGCGGCGCACCGGCGGCGTCGTTCATGGTCTGTGCATACAGGGCGCCGACGGCGCCGTGCGGCGAGCCGTCCGCGGTCGGCTCGGCCACCTTGGTCACCGGCGCCGGTGGCTGGCGGTTGATGCCGACCATGGCGCCGATGACGCCGAATGCAAGCGCGACGGCGCCAATCAAAATGACATTATTCTTGTTCATGCGGTTCAGTTCTCGGTTGGGTCGTGGTTGGAAGAGTCGGCCAGCATGGCGCGTACCGCGTTGATGTCGGCGCGCTGCGGCCGGCCATCGGCGCGCGGCTTGAGTGCGCCGCGCAAGTCATTCATTTCGTACAACTCGGCATGCACCTGCTGCTTGCGCCAGTGGAAGCGCACCGTTTCCACCGGGTCGTGGCGCCCGCCCTTGAAATGCGGCGTTTCGGCGATCTCTATATTAACGTCGCGATCGAGCAGGAAAATGATGACGTCCTTGGCGCTGTCGGCGAACAGCTGCAAGTGCACGTCGTCGTGCGCGCCGGCCGTGCCGTTCAGCGCCGCGCCGGTTAAATAGGGCCGGAATTGTTCGAGCCGCGCCATCACCTCCAACGCGAGGGTGCGCAGCCGGCGCAGCCGGGCCGGCTGGCTGTCGCCGAGGAACAGTGCCTGGTACTTGCGCACTTCTTCTTCGATCTCGGCGTTATCGGGCAGCAGGTTCGGGCGTGCGGGGTCGTCGCCGGCGACCAGCCGCGCCGCCTTGCGCTTGGCAGTGGCGTAGTCGGCGCCGTCCTCTGCAATCAGGCGCGCTGCCCGCGCGGCAATTTCGGCGCGCAGCAGGGCAAGATTCTGGTCGTTGTTCGGGATGGCCATCATGAGGGAGATGATACTCTGGAACGGAAAATGCCGGCGGGTCAGGTAAAATCGCGTATTCGACTTTTCCGAGCGACCAGCTTCGCTGGCGCCGCCCCCACCATGCACATTCACATCCTCGGCATTTGCGGCACCTTCATGGGCGGCCTTGCGGTCCTGGCCAAGGAAGCCGGCCATCGCGTCACCGGCTGCGACGCCAACGTCTATCCGCCGATGAGCACCCAGCTCGAAGCGCAGGGCATCGAACTGATCCAGGGCTTCGGCCCGGAGCAGGTCGCCCTGAACCCAGACCTGTACGTGATCGGCAACGTCGTCTCGCGCGGCAATCCGCTGGTCGAGGAAATCCTCAACCGCAGCCTGCCATACATGTCCGGCCCGCAGTGGATCGGCGAGCACATTTTGCGCAACAAGTGGGTGCTGGCCGTGGCCGGCACGCACGGCAAGACGACCACCTCGGCGATGCTGGCGTGGATCCTCGACGACGCCGGCTATTCGCCGGGCTTTTTGATCGGCGGCGTGCCGCTCAATTTCGGCGTGTCGGCGCGCCTGTCGGGCGCCACCGCCGCCAACGCGATGTCGGACTTTTTCGTCATCGAAGCGGACGAGTACGACACCGCGTTCTTCGACAAGCGCAGCAAGTTCGTCCATTACCACGCCAAGACAGCGGTCATGAACAACCTCGAATATGATCACGCCGACATCTTTCCCGACATCGGCGCCATCGAAACCCAGTTCCACCACCTGGTGCGCACCGTCCCTGGCGTGGGCCGGCTGGTCGTCAACGGCGACGAAGCGTCGCTCAAGCGCGTGATGAAGCGTGGCTGCTGGAGCGAGCACGAAAGCTTCGGCGCCAGCGACCAGGTCAACTGGAACATGCTCGAGCACCAGAACGGCAACTTCGACGTCGTCTTCAATGGCGAGCAAGTCGGCACCGTGCAGTGGGGCCTGACCGGGCGCCACAATCGCTCCAACGCGCTGGCCGCGATTGCAGCGGCGCGCCACGTCGGCGTGCCGGTGGCGCAGGCGGCCGAGTCGCTGGCGCGTTTCGAAAGCGTCAAGCGGCGCATGGAAGTGCGCGGCGTCGTCAACGACATCACCGTCTACGACGATTTCGCCCACCATCCGACGGCGATCGCCACCACCGTCGGCGGCCTGCGCCAGAAGCTCGGCAGCGAAGGGCGCATCCTCGCCGTGCTCGAGCCGCGCTCGAACACGATGAAACTGGGCGCGATGAAAGATGCGCTGCCCGGCAGCCTGAAGGACGCCGACCTGGTGTTCGGCTTCGGCAGCCAGCAGGCGCTCGGCTGGAGCCTGGCCGATGCGCTCAAGCCGCTCGGCACGATTGCCCACAGCTTCGACCAGCTCGATTTCCTCGTCAACGCCATCGTCCAGGCGGCCCAACCGGGCGACCATATCCTGGTGATGAGCAACGGCGGCTTCGGCGGCGTCCACCAGCGGCTGCTCGAGGCGCTGGCGAAATGATTTTGTACTTGCACGGGTTCCGCTCGTCGCCGGCCTCGTTCAAGGCGCGCGTGGTGGCGCGCAAGATGGAAGAACTTGGCCGCGCCGGCGAACTGGTGTGCCCGCAGCTGCCGGCTTCGCCGAAAGAGGCGATGTCGCTGGCCTTGTCGCTGGTCGACGGCGTGCCGGCCGGCCAGCTGGCCGTCGTCGGCTCGTCGCTGGGCGGCTATTACGCCACCTGGCTGGCCGAGCGGCTCGGCTGCCGCGCGGTGCTGCTGAACCCGGCGATCGTGCCTCTGAAGGACCTCGACCAGCACGTCGGCGTGACCACCGCCTGGCATTCGGACCAGCCGTTCGAGTTCAAGCGCGAATACATCGACGAACTGCGCGCGCTGAAAGTCGACCGCATCACCCGGCCGGAGCGCTATTTCCTGATCGCGGCCACCGGCGACGAAGTGCTCGACTACCGCGACATGCTGGCGCACTACGCCGGCGCGCGCCAGCACGTGATCCAAGGCAGCGACCATGCGATTCCCGAATTTGCCGAATACGTCGACGACGTGCTCGCCTTCTGTACGCCGGAAGCGGCGCGGTGAGGGGGGTGTCGTTGCGCCAGGCGCTGTGGCACCGTCACGTCAACGCCGTCGCGCCCGTGCCCGCGATGCGCGCCTGGCTCGGCAGCGGCGGCTCGCTGACGGCGCGCCTGACCGCGCACAGCGGCGCGTTCCGCGTGCAGCGCCTGCACCAGCGCGTGGCGCTGTGCCTGGCCGACGAGGCGCGCGCGATCGGCATGGCGCGCCCGGGCCGCGTGTGGGAGCGCGAAGTGCTGCTGCGCTGCGACGGCAAGCCGGTGGTGTTTGCCCACACGGTGGTGCCGATGTCGGCAACCGCCACCGACTGGCCGCTGTTCGGCCGGCTCGGCGAGCGCTCGCTTGGCACGACCTTGTTTCGCGATCCGCTGGTGCGCCGCGGCGAGCTCGAATTTGCGCGTTTGCGCGGCGGCCATCCGCTGGTGCGCCGCGCCCGCGCCGCCCTGGGCGACGCCGCGTCCGACACTGTTTACTATGCGCGTCGCTGCCTGTACCGGCGCCATCAAGGCACGCTGCTGGTCACCGAAGTATTCTTGCCTGCGGTAATTGACCTGATTGCAGCGCCATCAACAACGAACCTGAACTGACTTATGAATCTATTTTTTGAAGAATCCGGCGATTTCAAGGTCGGCACCGTGTTGTCGCAAGCTGGCGAGGCCTACCAGGTTGAAATGCCGAGCGGCAAACGCACCAAGGTCAAGGTCAAGGACGTGCTGCTGCAGTACGAAAAGCCGGGCCCGGCCGAATTGCTCGACGCGGCCAAGGCGATCGCCGCCGATGTCGACTTCGAATTCCTGTGGGAAGTGGCCGGCCAGGAAGAGTTCGGCTTTGCCGAGCTGGGCGCCGAATATTTCGGCCACGCGCCGCTGGCGCCGGAAGCGGCCGGCCTGGTGCTGGCGCTGCATGGCGCGCCGATCTATTTCTACAAAAAGGGGCGCGGGCGCTACAAGGCAGCGCCCGAGCAATCGCTGCGCGCGGCCCAGGCAGGCATCGAAAAGAAGCAGCAGCAGGGACTGATCCAGGCCGGCTACGTCGAACAGATGAAGGCCGGGCGCCTGCCGGAGGCGCTGCAGCCACTGGTGCAGCAACTGCTGTTCAAGCCCGACAAGAACTCGATTGAATACAAGGCGCTGGAGGCGGCCTGCGACGAGCTGCACACGACGCCGCAGCGGCTGATGCTGACCACCGGCGGCATCAAGTCGCCGAAACAGCTGCACATGGGCCGCTTCCTGTTTGAAAACTTCCCGCGCGGCGCCGGCTTCGCCAGCGTGCCGGTGCCGGCCACGCCGAGCGGCTTGCCGGCCGCCGACGTCGCCGCGTTCTCGATCGACGACGTCACCACCACCGAAATCGACGATGCCTTTTCGGTCACGCTGCAAGACGACGGCATGCTGCGCGTCGGCATCCACATCGCCGCGCCGGCGCTGGCCGTGCGCCCGGACGATCCGGTCGACAAGATGGCGCGCGCGCGCATGTCGACCGTGTATATGCCGGGCGACAAGATCACCATGCTGCCCGACGAAGTGGTCGCGGCATTCACGTTGGCCGAGGGCAAGACCTGCCCGGCGCTGTCGCTGTACGCCACGCTCGACCCGGCCGACTGGTCCGTCGTGTCGACCGTCACGCGCGCCGAGATGGTGCCGATCAAGAGCAATCTGCGCCACAACGACCTCGACGAGCTGGTCAACGAGGAAACGCTCGCCAGCGGCGAGGGCAACTATCCCCACAAGGCCGAGATGGCGTTGCTGTGGAAGTGGGCGCTGCAGCTCGAAGCGGGGCGCATGGTCAAGCGCGAGGCGTTTGGCCTGAAGCCCGAGCAGAACAACCGCGTCGACTTCAATTTCTACGTCGATGACGACGTCGTCTCGGTGGTGCGCCGCAAGCGCGGCGCGCCGCTCGACAAGATCGTCGCCGAGCTGATGATCTTTGCCAACAGCACCTGGGGCAAGCTGATGCACGACAGCGGCGTGCCCGGCATCTACCGCTCGCAAGGCACCGGCGGCGGTGCCGGCTGGGCCGCCAAGCTGCAGGTGCGCATGGTCACGCATGCCGCACCGCACCAGGGCCTCGGCGTCGACCAGTACGCGTGGAGCACGTCGCCGTTGCGCCGCTATACCGACCTGGTCAACCAGTGGCAGATCCTCGCCTGCGCCGAGCACGGCGTGACGGCGCCGCTGGTGGCCCCGTTCAAGCCGCGCGACGCCAACCTGTTTGCCATCGTCTCCGCCTTCGACGCGGCGTACGCGGCCTACAACGAGCATCAGCAGAACATGGAACGCTACTGGTGCCTGCGCTGGCTCGGCCAGCAGGAAGCGCGCCAGGTCGCGGCCGTCGTGCTCAAGGACGAGGTGCTGCGCCTGGTCGACATTCCGCTGATCGTGCGCCTGCCGGGCATGCCGCAGGTGGCGCGCGGCGCCCAGGTCAAGCTCGACATCCTGCGCTGGGACGACGTCGACCTGACGATCGAAGCGCGGCTGCTGGAAATCCCGGTCGCTGCCGAGATTCCCGCCGATGCCGAGCTCGACTACGGCGAAGCAGAAGACAGCGGCCAGGCCGCCGCCGCCGAAGCGGTCGAAGCCGAAGGCATCGTCGCGGTCGTCACGCCCGAGCCCGAGGCAGGCTGACCCCAGCGTCTGTACTTGCTGGGCGACAAAATGTCCGAATGTCGGCACTGACCCCGGGGGGACGGGTTAGAATTCAACATTCTGTAGTTCAATAGATTCGAAGCCCGGTACCGCGTGAAGTCTTTACTAGAAAACCGTTCCATGGTCATCGCCATCGCCTTCTCGGTGCTGGCGCACGCGTCACTGCTCGCTGTGCGGTTCGTCGCGCCCGATGCCTTCAAGCTGCAACCGGCCGACCCCGGCCTCGAGGTGATCCTGGTCAACGCCAAGCACGCCAAGCGGCCGATCAAGGCCGACGCCATCGCCCAGGCCAACCTCGACGGCGGCGGCCAGGCCGATGCCGGCCGCTCGAAGTCGCCCCTGCCCGACATGCGCAAGAGCGAGGACGGCGACAGCCTGAAGGCGATGCAGAAGAAAATCGCCGAATACGAGGCGGTGCAGCAGAACCTGCTCACGCGCGCGCGCAACACCAATTACCGGGCGCCGCCGGTCACCGAAAAGGACAAGCCGGATCCGGCCCGCAGCGGCAACGACCTGCTCGAGTCGAGCAAGGCGATCGCCCGCGCCACCGCCGAAATCAGCACCATCATCGACGAACAGAACAAGCGCCCGAAAAAGACCTTCATCTCGCCGAGCACCCAGGAAGTCGGCTACGCCATGTATTACAAGGCGATGCAAAAGCGCGTCGAGGAAATCGGCACGCTGAACTTCCCGCAGGTGAACGGCCGCAAGCTGTACGGCGAACTGATTTTGGAGATTCCAGTTTTTCAAGACGGCACCATCTACGTGAAGGATGGCGGCGTCATGGTCAAGAAGAGCTCCGGCAATCCGGCACTCGACAAGGCAGCGCTCGCCATCGTGCGGCGCTCGGCGCCGTTTGGCAAGTTCCCGCCAAACATGCTCTCGTCCGACAAGGATGACGTATGGATCGTCATCACGCGCTTCAACTTCACCCGCGAAGAAGTGCTGCGATCGACCAATGTCGGAGCGGCGCAGTGAGCGACCGCTATTGTCTGATCGGCAACCCGGTGGCGCACAGCAGGTCGCCGGCCATCCACGCCGAGTTTGCCCGCCAGACCGGCCAGCAGCTTTGCTACCAAACCTGCCTGGCCCCGCTCGACGCTTTCGCCGCCACCGTGCGCGCGCTGCTTGACGCCGGCTATCGCGGCGCCAACGTGACGCTGCCGTTCAAGCTCGAAGCGGCCGACCTTGCCGATACGCTCAGCGCGCGGGCGCGCGCCGCCGGCGCCGTCAACACGCTCAGCTTCACCGATGCCGGCATCGCCGGCGACAACACCGACGGCGCCGGCATGGTCAACGACATCTTGTGCAATGCCGGCTTCGCCATCGGGGGCGCGCGCGTGCTGCTGCTCGGCGCCGGCGGCGCCGCCCGCGGCGCGATCCTGCCGCTGCTCGAACAGCGCCCGGCGCAGCTCGTCATCGCCAACCGCACCGTCGCCACTGCCGAGCATCTCGCCGCCACCTTCGGCGGCCACGGCGTGCCGGTGTCGGCAGCCGCTTTCACTGCCGTCGATGGCCGCTTCGACATCGTCGTCAACGCCACGTCGGCCAGCCTGGCCGGCGCCTTGCCGCCGCTGCCGCCGGCCTCGTTCGGCGCCGGCACGCTGGCGCTCGACATGATGTACGCGGCCGAGCCGACCCCGTTCATGCGCTTCGCCGGCGACCTCGGCGCCACCGCGCGCGACGGCCTCGGCATGCTGGTCGAACAGGCCGCCGAAGCGTTTTTCGTCTGGCGCGGGGTACGCCCCGACACTTCAGCCTTGCTCGCCGCGCTGCGCGCGGCATGACGCGCGCCCGCAAAGGCCGCGGATGGCTCAAGTGGATCGTGCTCGGCCCGGTCCTGCTGGTGCTGCTGGTGCAGCTGTATTTTTTCGCGCAGATCTGCTGGTGGACCCGCTTCAATCCGTCGATGACGAGCTTCATGTCGGCGCAACTCGATGCTCTGCGCGAAAAGAATCCGAAAGCCGCGCTGGAGCACAAATGGGTGCCGTACGGCGCCATCTCCGCCAACCTCAAGCGCGCGGTGATCGCGTCCGAAGACGCCAACTTCATCGTCCACGACGGCGTCGACTGGCTGGCGCTGGAAAAAGCCTACGCCAGGAATAACCAGAAGCAGAAGGTGGTCGGCGGCGGATCTACCATCACCCAGCAGTTGGCCAAGAACCTGTTCCTGTCCGGTTCGCGCAGCTACCTGCGCAAGGCTCAGGAGATGGTCATCGCGTTCATGCTCGAAACGGTCATGCGCAAGGAGCGCATTCTCGAGATCTACCTCAACGTGGTGGAGTTTGGCCGCGGCGTGTTCGGCGCCGAGGCGGCCGCGCGCCACTACTACGGCGTGCCGGCAGCCAGCCTGTCGGCGGCGCAGGCGGCGCGGCTGGCCGTGATGCTGCCCAATCCGCGCTATTACGACCGCCACCGCGACACCAATTACCTGTCGCGCCGCACCACCCTGATCATGCTGCGGATGAATTCGGCCGAGCTGCCATAAAAGGAAAAACAACGATGTACAAGCGCCAACGCGGTGAACTGAATCTGGTGTGGGTAGCCATTGCGTCGGCCGTCGTGGCGGCGGTGGCGATGGCGGCGATCTGGTCGATGCGCCATGAACGCAACCTGTTCGCCGAGGGCGTCGCCGCGGTGACCGGCGCCGCCCCGGCGCGCCAGGCCGCCGGCGCCATCGACGCTGCCCGCCAGTCGGTTGCCGGCACGCCTTCCGGCGCCATGCGCAAGTGCGTCATCGACGGCAAGACCGTCGTCTCCAACACCGATTGCCTCGACACCAACAAGACCAGCAAGACGATCCGCATCACCGACACGCGCGGCTTCGAGGCGCCGAAAGTGCCGGTCAAGGAAGCCGTGGCGCCGACGTCGGACCCGGCGACCGACAAAATCATCGAAAAACAGTTGCGCTAAGGGGAAATTGTTGTTTCCGGGTGACGTAGACATATGCTTGCGGGTACACTTGCGCTGTTTTGAATCTGGCCGAGAACTCGCATGATCAATGTATTTGTCTTACAGAATGGCCGGCTCAACCAGGTTCCCATCGACTCGCGCGAGGATCTCGAGAATGTCGAGCCGGTCTGGGTCGACCTGACCGATCCCAACGAGGACGAGCGCGCCTGGGTCAAGACCATCTATGGCGTGATCCTGCCGGGCGAAGACGAGGTCAAGGACATCGAGGCGTCGGCCCGCTATTACGAAGCGGAGAACGGCGACCTGCACCTGCGCACCGACTTTCTGCTCGAAGAGGACGACGGCCCGTCGCGCGTCGTCACCGTCGCCTTCATCCTGGCGCGCAAGATGCTGTTCTCGGTCCACACCGACGACCTGCCGGTGTTTCGCCTGGTGCGCATGCGCGCCCGTTCGCGGCCCGGCTCGATCGAAGACTACATGGACGTGCTGCTCGACCTGTACGCCACCGACGCCGAGTATTCGGCCGATGCGCTCGAAGGCATCTACCAGAACCTCGAAGAAGTGTCCGGACGCGTGCTGCAGGAAGAATTCACCGACCAGGACGCGGCCGCGGCGCTGAACTCGATCGCCCACGAGGAAGACTTGAACGGGCGGATTCGCCGCAACATGATGGACACGCGCCGCGCCGTCAGCTTCCTGATGCGCGGGCGCCTGCTCAATGCCGAACAGTTCGAAGAGGCGCGCCAGATCCTGCGCGACATCGAGTCGCTCGACGGCCACACCTCGTTCCTGTTCGACAAAATCAACTTCCTGATGGATGCGACCGTCGGTTTCATCAACATCAACCAGAACAAGATCATCAAGATCTTCTCGGTCGCCTCGGTGGCGTTCCTGCCGCCGACGCTGATCGCCAGCATCTACGGCATGAACTTCAAACGCTGGTTCCCGGAGCTGGACTGGGCGCTTGGCTACCCGTTCGCGCTGGCGCTGATGCTCACCAGCGCGATCGCCCCGTTCTGGTACTTCCGCCGCCGCGGCTGGCTCAAATAACGGTGGGGTCGGCTACATCGTAGCGAACATCGCCACCACCGCCGCCAGCATCACCGCCACGCCAAACCAGCCGATTACCGTATGACGGCGCGACAGCGTGAACTGCCCCATGATTTTACGGTTGTGCGCCAGCAGCATCATCACTGCCATGATCGGCACCGCGATCACGCCGTTGATCTGGGCCGACATTACCAGTGCCTTGATCGGATCGATCGGCGCAAAATTGAGCAGCATGCCGCCAATCGTCGCTAGCGCAATGATGCCGTAAAACTCCTGCGCTTCGAGCGCCTTCAGGTCCAGCCCGTTTTTCCACTTGAAGCTTTCGGTCACCGCGTAGGCGGCCGACCCGGCCAGCACCGGCACGGCCAACAGGCCCGTGCCGATGATGCCCAGCCCGAACAGCAGGAAAGCGAATTCGCCGGCCACCGGGCGCAGCGCCTCGGCCGCCTGCGCAGAGGTCTGGATCGACGTGATACCGTGCGCGCCGAGCGTGGCAGCGGTAGTGAGGATGATGAAGTAGGCCACCAGGTTCGAAAAACCCATGCCGATGAAGGTGTCTGTCTTGATGCGCCCCAGTTCGACCGGCGCGTCCTTTGGCTGCTTGCGTAGCGACCTGGCGTTGCCGTGGGCGCGGATCTCTTCGACTTCCTGCGACGCCTGCCAGAAGAACAGGTAGGGCGAAATGGTGGTGCCGAAGATCGCCACTATCAGCGCCACCGACTCCTTGGTGAACGTGAAGTGGGGCCATACGGTGCGCTGCGCAATCTCTAGCCACGGCAACTTGACCGCGAACGCCGTGCCCACATACGCCAGCAGGCCGAGGGTCAGCCACTTCAGGTAGCGGACGTACGTGGAATACGGCAGGATCACTTGCAGCGACAGGCACAACACGCCGAAGCCGAACGAATACAGGTGCGCCGAGCCGAAGCCCGTTACCAGCCGCGCCGCTTCGCCCATCGCGGCGATGTCGGCGGCGATGTTGATCACGTTCGCCACCAGCAGCAGGATGACGATCGTGTACAGCAGCCACGGTGAGTACGCGCGACGGATGTTGGCCGCCAGCCCGCGACCGGTGACCCGGCCGATGCGCGCCGACACGAGCTGGATGCCGACCATGACCGGATAGGTCAGCACCAGGGTCCACAGTGTGTTGTAGCCGAATTGGGCGCCGGCCTGCGAATAGGTGGCGATGCCAGATGGGTCGTCGTCGGCTGCGCCGGTGACCAGGCCCGGGCCAAGGGCCTTGAGGGTGGCGTTCTCTTTCAGGCGGCGGATGAGGTTCATTGGCTGGCTCGCGCAAATGCGGCGCGCGCCAGCCAATGGTGGGCTATCGCGCCGTCAGGGTGATCGGTATGTGGATGTTCATGTCGACGCGAAGTCTAGCATGGCGCACGTCTGGTCGACGAAGGCCATGCGTCCCTTTAAGCCCCGCTTCAGGCAAGGCGGGCGAACACGCGGCGCGCGGCGTCCAAGGTCTCCTCGATCACCCCATCGTCGTGCATCGCCGAGACAAACCCCGCCTCGAACGCCGCCGGCGCAAAATACACGCCTTCCTCGAGCATCCCGTGGAAAAACGCATTGAAGCGCGACTTATCGCCCGCCATCATCTGCCCGTAACTGGCCGGCACGTTGTGGCTGAAGTACATGCCGAACATGCCGCCGACCGAATCGGCGCAGAACGTGACGCCGGCTTCCTTCGCCGCCGCCGACAACCCCGCCACCAGCTTGGCCGTCTGGCGCGATAACTTCTCATAGAACCCTGGCTGCTGCACCAGCGCCAGCGTCGCCATGCCGGCCGCCACCGCCACCGGGTTGCCCGACAAGGTGCCGGCCTGGTAGACCGCGCCGATCGGCGCCATGTTGTGCATCAGCTGGGCGCTGCCGCCGAAGGCCGCCACCGGCATGCCGCCGCCGATTACCTTGCCCAGCGCCGTCAGGTCCGGCGTGATGCCATACAGTTCCTGGGCGCCGCCCAGGCCGACGCGGAAACCGCACATCACTTCGTCGAAAATGAGCACCGCGCCATGCTCGGTGCACAGCTTTCGCATCGCGCCGAGGAACTCGGGCGTGGCGCGGATCAGGTTCATGTTGCCCGCCACCGGCTCGACGATGACGCAGGCAATCGTCTCGCCCATCGATTCGAACGCGTCTTCCAGCTGCGCGACGTTGTTATAGTCAAGCACCAGCGTGTGCTTGACGAAGTCCTCCGGCACGCCGGCCGACGTCGGATTGCCGAACGTGAGCAGGCCGCTGCCGGCTTTGACCAGCAGCGAATCGGCGTGACCGTGGTAGCAGCCCTCGAACTTGACGATCTTGTCGCGCCCGGTGGCGCCGCGCGCCAGGCGCAGCGCGCTCATGGTCGCTTCGGTCCCGGACGACACCAGCCGCAGCTGCTCGATCGACGGCACCAGCTTGCAGATTTCTTCCGCCATTTCGATTTCGCCCAGCGTCGGCGCGCCGAACGACAGGCCGCGCGCGGCCGCGTCCTGCACCGCCTTGACTACCTGCGGGTGGGCGTGGCCGACGATCGCCGGACCCCACGAGCCGATGTAGTCGATGTAGCGCTTGCCGTCGGCGTCCCAGAAGTACGGGCCTTCCGCGCGCGTGATGAAGCGCGGCGTGCCGCCGACCGATTTGAAGGCGCGCACGGGCGAATTGACGCCGCCCGGGGTGGTCAGCTGCGCGCGCTCGAACAGGATGTCGTTTTGGGAAGTGGAAGCAGTAGTCATGGTTGAACGATTCAAGCGTGAGAAAAAAGTGGGGCTCAGGCGGCGCTGAACGGCGCGGCCCGGAAGAATTTGTTCGGCACCAGCTTGCCCATGCCGAAGCGCTGCGCGTGGGCCAGCGCGCCGTGGGTGTACTCGTGCGCCGCCCGCACCGCAGCCAGCGGCGCCAGGCCCTGCGCCATCAGCGCCGCCAGTGCCGCCGACATGGTGCTGCCGGCGCCGACAAACGGGCCGGCAAAGTGCGGGAAGCTGAAGGTCTCGACCACGCCGTTTTCGTCGAACAGCGTGTTCGACATGGTCGCGCTGTCTCCTTTGCCGGCCGCGCCCGTGCACGTCACCAGCACCAGGGCGCAGCCCATGCCGGTCAGTTCGGCCACGTCTTGCGCCAGCATGTCGCCGCTGCCGCCTTCGCGCCACGTCTCGGCCATGCGCGCCAGTTCGACCTGCGACAGCAGCAGCACGCTTGCCTGCGGCACCAGGATCTGGCGGATCGCCATCAGCATGTCGTCGTCGGCCAGGCCCGAATCGGGAAGGCTGGACAAAAACGGGTCGACGATCAGCGGCACGTCCGGATAATCGGAGACGATTTCGGCGATCGCCGATGCCTGTTCGATGCAGGTCAGGGCGCCGACCTTGAAGGCGGCCACCGGCATGTCTTCGAGCAGCACGCGGGCCTGGTCGACGACCCAGTCGGCGTCGGTCTCGTCGATGTCCTCGACGCGGGCGGTATCGGCGATCAACAGGCCAGTGATGGCCGACAGGCCATGGCAGCCAAGCGCGGAAAACACCGCGAGGTCGGCCTGGATGCCGGTGGCGCCGACCGGGTCGGACACGCCGAACGTTAATATGAGGGGAGTTGTTTGGATTTGCACGGCCGGTAGATTAAGATACCTGATTCGGCATTTTACTAGATACAAGGATCCTCAACGTGAGTAGCAATGAAACAACGCGGGCGGCAGCGCTGCCATTTCAAACCTGGATGTGCCTGATCTGCGGCTGGGTCTACGATGAAGCAGCCGGCCTGCCGGACGAAGGCATCGCGCCCGGCACCCGCTGGGCCGACGTGCCGATGAACTGGACGTGCCCGGAATGCGGCGCCCGCAAGGATGATTTCGAAATGACGGCGATCTGATGATCGTTATCTAACAGCGCAAAAATAAGAGTTGACGTCGTAGTTGATTCACTGCAACATTTAACGCACAGAAGTCTTGCCCTATGGTATCGTGCTGATTCATGCTGAAGTGAACTAACTATGACGAACTCGCAGCAACCCTCCGGCTTGAAGATCATGGTGATCGACGACAGCAGCACCATTCGCCGCTCCGCCGAGATCTTCCTGACCCAGGCCGGCTACCAGGTAGTGCTGGCCGACGACGGCTTCGACGCGCTCGCAAAGATCAACGACCACCATCCGGCGTTGGTATTTTGCGACATCCTGATGCCGCGCCTCGATGGCTACCAGACCTGCGCCTTGATCAAGAAAAGCGCCCGCTTTCACGCCACCCCCGTGCTGATGCTGTCGTCCAAGGACGGCCTGTTCGACCGTGCGCGCGGCGCCATGGTCGGCTCCTCGGCCTACCTCACAAAACCGTTCAGCAAGGACAGCTTGCTGGCGGCCGTGCGTGAACATACGGCCAATCCGGCCTGACCAGACACCAACAGGAGCGCCACGTGGCCATTCAAAACATCCTTATCGTCGACGACTCCCCGACCGAGCGCTACTATCTGACCGACATCCTGGTCAAGAACGGCTTCACCGTCACCACCGCCGAAAACGGCGAGGAGGCGCTGGCCCAGATCAAGGCGCAAAAGCCGCAATTGATCCTGATGGATGTGGTCATGCCCGGCGCGAACGGCTTCCAGGTGACGCGCGCGATCGCACGCGACCCGGAACTGGCCAACGTCCCGATCATCATCTGCAGCAGCAAGAACCAGGAGACCGACCGCATCTGGGGCCTGCGCCAGGGCGCGCGCGGCTACCTGGTCAAGCCGGTCGATCCGCAGGCGCTGCTCGACAAGATCGCCACGCTCGGTGCCGCCTGAAATGAGCGCCAGCGACAACGGCGTTGCGGCGCCGGCCCGGGTCGACGCCGCCGGCCGCCGCATCCGCCTGCGCCAGTACCAGGTGCAGCTGCTCGAACGCATGCAGGCGGCGCGCGCCAACACCGGCGCCAGCGTCAACCAGCTCGGCGTGCAAATCGGCGCCGACCGCTACCTGCTCGACCTGACCCAGGCCGGCGAAATCGTGCCGCTGCCTGCGGTCACCGTCGTGCCGCTGACGCAGCCCTGGTACCTGGGCCTGGCCAATATCCGCGGTAACCTGGTCGGCATCATCGACCTGGCGCGCTACCTTGGCCTCGGCGAAACGCAGGCCGGCGCCGACAGCCGCATCGTCACCTTCGCCGGCGCGCTCGGATTTAACTGCGGCCTGCTGGTCGGTCGCGTGTACGGCCTGCGCCACGCCGCCGGCATGCAGGCGTCCGGTGACTGCCTTCGCGACACTGACGGCAATGACTGGACCGCCCTCGACCTGGCCGCACTGGTCGGCGACGAACGCTTTCTGCACGTCGGTATCTAACTAATTACATGTAGTGGTCACACCTTAGTCACTGGGAGCTGGTATGGGATTCGCGTCGAAACTGTCAATGGGATTTTCGCCGAAGGGCAAACCCGAGCACGAGGTCGCGCTGACTTCGCCCGATACCCAGTTCGGCCCACAGCCGGTGGCGTCGCCAACGCCGCTGCGCGTCGAGCCGGCGCCGGCTGCGGCGCCCGCCGAGGATGCCGCCAGCCCGCTTAGCCTGGGCGGCATCATGCGCCGCAAGACCGCCGCCAGTACGCCCACTGAAGCCGCGCAGGACCTGCAGCTGCCGCTCATTGGCCACCTGTCGCTGGCCCGCCAGCTGCGCATCCTGCTGGTCGCCTTTGTCGTCGGCATCCTGCTCACCATCGTCGCGCTGTGGCAGAACTCGGCCTACAACGTCGTCGCCTCGGCCCAGACGCAGATCGCCAGTGACGCGCTGATGCACTCGCAGCGGGTCGGCAAGGCCGCGCCCAACGCCATCCAGGGTAATCCGGAAGCGTTCGCCCAGCTCGACGAGAGCCGCCTGCAGCTCACCAGCGACCTCAATCTGCTCTCGCGCGGCGGCGATTCGTCCGGCCAGCGCATCCCGGCGCCGTCGGCCGCCATGGCCAGGTCGCTGGCCGAAGCGCGCGCCAAGTGGGTCAGCTCCGACAACGCCGCCGGCACCATCCTCAAGATGAAGCCTGAGCTGATTGGCTTCAAGAGCACGCTGCAGCAGCTCGATACGCTGTCGCCCGAACTGCTGTCGATGACCGACGAACTGCTGACCCAAAAAGTGCAGCGCGGCGGCAGCGCGCGCGAACTGGCCGCGATCGGCCGCATGATGATGCTGACCCAGCGCCTGTCGCGCAGCGCCAGCGAATTTCTCACCTCCGGGCGGATCCGCTCCGACACCGCCTTCCAGCTTGGCCGCGACACCGGCACCGTGCGCGCCACCATCGACGGCTTCCTGAACGGCAGCGCGACGCTCGGCCTGGCCGCCGTCACCGATCCCGACATGCGCGAAAAGCTCGTCGCCATCAAGTCGCGTTTCGACACCTACCAGAAGCTGGTCACCTCGATCCTCGACAACCTGCCGCGCTTTACCGCCGCCAAGGGCGCCGAGCAGTCGATCTTCTTCGAGAACGAAGAAATCAAGAAGCTGCTCTCGGGCGTGCAGGTGAGCTACCGCAACAACCAGGATTCGACCGACTCGTGGTTCTGGCTGATGGTGGTGTCGTCGATTTTCACGCTGGCCACCGCCGGCAGTATCAGCCGCGTGATGCTGCAGGATTCGCGCAACCGCACCCGCGGCGCCGACAGCCGGCGCGAAGAAGCCGAGGCGCTGCGCCTGCTGTCGCAGACCAAGGAAGAAGAAGCCAAGGCGACCAACGACCAGAACCAGGCCGCCATTTTGCGCCTGATGAACGAGCTGCAGGAAGTGGCGGACGGCGACCTGACGGTGCACGCAACGGTGTCCGAAGACATCACCGGCGCCATCGCCGACTCGGTCAACTACACCGTCGAGGAGCTGCGCGGGCTAGTCGAACGGGTCACCACCACCGCCGAGCAGGTGACGTCGGCGTCGACCAACGCCCAGAACATTTCGAGCGACCTGCTGACCGCGACCCAGCAGCAGTCGCGTGAAATCCAGGACGCGTCGGCCACCGTGCTGAAGATGGCTTCCGAGATCAACGACGTATCGAAGTCGGCCAACGAGTCGGCCGAAGTGGCGCGCCAGTCGGTGGCGGCGGCGCACCAGGGTTCGACCGCGGTGGAAAACGCCATCAAGGGCATGCACGAGATTCGCGAGCAAATCCAGGAAACGTCGAAGCGCATCAAGCGCCTGGGCGAGTCGTCGCAGGAGATTGGCGAAATCACCGAGCTCATTTCCGATATTACCGAGCAGACCAACGTGCTGGCGCTGAACGCGGCGATCCAGGCCGCATCGGCCGGCGAAGCCGGACGCGGCTTCTCGGTGGTGGCCGAAGAGGTGCAGCGCCTGGCGGAACGCTCGGCCGAAGCGGCCAAGCAGATCGGCGCGCTGGTGCGCACCATTCAGACCGATACCCACGATGCCGTGGCGGCAATGGAGAAGTCGACCCAGGGTGTGGTCGAAGGAGCCAGGCTGTCGGACGCTGCCGGCGCCGCGCTGACGGACATCTCGGGCGTGTCGAACCGCCTCGCTGAGCTGATCCAGGGAATCTCGTTCGCCACCGAACTGCAGGCCACGTCGGCCAACGGGGTGGCGCATAACATCCAGCACATCCTGTCGGTGACCGAGCACACCCAGGACGGGACGATGCAGACTGCCCAATCGATTCGCCAGCTGACGATGCTGGCGCAGGAACTGAAAAACTCGGTGTCGCGCTTCCGCGTCGTCGCCTGAAAGACCGCCTGACCATGACTGATTTTTCGCACGCAGCGCAATTCGATTCCGGGCCGCTGTCCTGGGTGATCGGTGAAATCCGCGAGGCGCTGGGCCGGTCCCGCGCAGCGCTCGACGCGGCGGCCGCGCAGGGCGACGCCGATGCCCGCGCCACTTCGCTGCAGCATGCGAAAACCCACCTGCACCAGGCCCATGGCGCGCTGCAGATGGTCGACGTCGAAGGCGTCGGCCTGATGACACAAGCGGCCGAGCAGGCGCTCGAGCGCATGCGCGACGGCAGCCTTGAATGCAACGGCGCCAGTTGCGCCGCGGTGGCCGAAGGCTACCAGGCCGTCATCGAATACATCGACGAACTCATTGCCGGCGCCGCGCCGCAGCCGGCGCGCCTGTTTCCGTATTTCCGCGCGCTGCAGGAAGTGCTGGGCGCCGCGCGCATTCATCCGTCCGACCTGCTGTTCGTCGACCTGTCGGCCAGCGTCGCGCTGCCGCCGCACCAGGCGCCCGATGCCCCGGACTACGCGGCATGCCGCGCGCGCTTTGAAAAGTCGCTGCTGCCGTTCCTGAAAAACATCGATCCCGAAGCGCAGCGCGTCCACGCGCTGGCGCTGGTCGAAGCGATCGCGCTGGTCGAACAGGCGCAGCAAGATGCGCCGGCGCGCACCTTCTGGCTAGCCATGCGCAGCTTCGCCGAACTGGTGGCCGACGGCCAGCTGGCCAGCGACCTGTATGTCAAGCAGCTGTTCGGCCTGATCAACCTGCAGATTCGCCGCCTGTCGCAAGGGCAGGGTGGCCTGCCCGAAGCGATGCTGCGCGACGCGCTGTTTTTTATCGCCGCTGCCAGCAAGCCGGGCCCGGGCGCCCAGCTGCTGCGGCGCGCCTACGGGCTGGCCGGCGTGGTGCCGGCCGATTACGACAGCCGCCGCTATGGCCGCATCGATCCGCAGGCGCTGAAGGCTGCCAAGGACGCGCTGGCCGAGACCAAGTCCGGCTGGGACCGGGTGTCGTCTGACACCGACGTCAAGCTCGAACAAAGCTTCAACAAGGCGCTCGCCACGCTGGCCAGCGCCAGCGACCAGCTCGGGGCGCCCGCATTGGCGCAACTGCTGCGCGAACTTGGCCGCGCCGCCAGCGACTCGATCGCGTCCGGCCGCAGTGACCAGTTCAGCATGGAGATGGCCACCGCGATGCTGTTTGTCGAGCATGGCCTCGACCAGGTGCGTCAGCTGCCCGCTGATTTCGAAGAGCACGCCGAAGTTGTCGGCGCGCGCTTGCTGGCGCTGGCCGCCGGCGAGACGCCGCCGGACGCCCCGCAGTGGCAGGGCGACCTGTCGCGCCAGATCCAGCAGGGCCAGACCGTGGCGGTGCTGGCGGGCGAAATGAAGACCGGCCTGCGCCAGGTCGAGAAGGTACTTGACGATTACTACGCCGACGCCAGCCGGCGTCCGGCGCTGACGCAGATCGATCCGGTGCTGCACCAGCTGCAAGGCGCGCTGGCGATCCTCGACCAGGACCAGGCGATGCGCGCCGCCCAGCATGTCAAGGAAGCGGTGCGCGCGCTCGCCGCCGCCGAAGGCGCGCCGGAACACGATGCCGGCGCGCTGCAAAACATCGCGCAGAACGTCGGGGCGCTCGGCTTTTTCATCGACATGCTGGCGCAAAATTTCGACGCCGCCAAGAACCGCTTCACGTTCGACCAGGTCGAGGGCATGTTCCGAGAAGTGCCGTTCGAAAAGATAGCAGCTGGCGACACGCCGTTCGACGTCGAGCCGGAAGTGCTGCAGGCGGCAGCGCCGGCGCCTGCCGAAGCGGCGCCGCCGGCAACGCCTATGGCGCAAGGCGAAGCGGCCATCGAAGCCGAACTGCTGGAGATCTTCATTTCGGAGGCGCAGGAAGTGCTGGCCTTCGTCACCGCGACGCTGCCGGCCGCGATGGCCGAACCGTCGAACCAGGAAACGCTGACGATGCTGCGGCGCTCCTTCCATACGCTCAAAGGCAGTGGCCGGATGGTTGGCCTGAACCAGTTCGCCGATGGCGGCGCAGCGATGGAAAAGGTCATGAACGCATGGCTGTCCGAGTCGCGCGCCGCCAGCCCGGACTTGCTGGCGCTGCTGCAATTTGCCGCCGCCGACATGGGCGCCTGGGTCGACGAGCTGGCCTCGAGCGGCGCTTCGGCCCGTTCCAGCGAGGCGCTGGTCGCCGCCGCGGCGGCGGTGCAGGGCGGCGGCGCGTTTGCGCTGCCTGGCGATGCGAAGCAGGAACAGCAACCAGCGCAGGAGCCGGAGCAGGAGCCGGAGCCGGAAGTCATCGACATGACCTTGCCCGCTGAGCCGGACGAACCGGACGAGCCGTTCGGCCTCGTCGAGCCGGCGCCCGATAGCGAGACGGAACTGTCGGCGGCGCCCGGCCAGGTGATCGAATTTCCTGGCACGGCGCGTCACAGCGCGCCGGCCGAGGACAATATCCGCCGCTTCGGCGACCTCGAGATCCCGCTGCCGCTATATACCATCTACCTGGCGGAAACCGATGAACTGATGCGGGTACTGACGCAGGACTTTGGCGAATGGCGCCATGAGCCGCGGCCGGTCTCGCCGGCTGCGCTGAAGGCGGCGCACACATTGGCCGGCACCTCGGCCACGGTGGGCTTCAAGGCGCTGCGCGAAGTCGCATACGCGCTCGAGATGGCGCTGCTGACACTGGTCGGCTCGGCTCCGCAGCTGGACGACGCCCAGCGCGACCTGCTCGACGTCACGCTCGAATGCTGCCGCCAGATGCTGCAGCGTTTTGCGCTCGGCGAACTGGCGCCGGCCCAGCCGGCCCTGGTGGCCCAGCTGGTCGAACTGCGCGAGCAGCTCGGCACGCTGGTCGACGCGTCCGACCCGTTCGACGACGCGCTCTACGACAAGACAGCGGCCGACGAACATCGGCCGGCCGATCCCGCGACCGAAGCGGTCGACCACGTGTTCGACCCGGTCTTCGACGACGGCTTCGACGAGCCGATGCTGCTGCAGGCCGCACCTAGCGGCGCCTTGGCGATGCCGGTGGACGACGACACTGCCGACGAGCCGGAACTGGCGCCTGAACTGATCTGCGATACCGAGCCGCCATCCGCGCTGGAACCGGCAGCTGTCCTCGCGGCAGCGGCGCCGGCACCTGCGCCGGCGCCGGCGCTGGACGTGACAACGGCGCCGATGGAAACGGTGTATAGCGACGATCTCGACGCCGACCTGCTGCCGGTATTTCTCGAAGAGGCGGCCGACCTGATGCCGGCCATCGGCGACGGCCTGCGCAAGTGGCAGCAAAATCCGGCCGATACGGGCCCGGCGCAGAACCTGCTGCGCATCCTGCATACCGTCAAAGGCAGCGCGCGCATGGCCGGCGCAATGCGCCTCGGCCAGCACACCCACGACATCGAAACGCAGATCGAAAACATGGTGCACGCCGGGACTTCCACCCCGGCCGCCTTCGACGACCTGCTGGCCAACTACGACCACGCCCTGTTGCTGCTCGAGCAGTTGCAGCAGCCGGCGCCGGCTCCCGGCGCGCCCGCCGCGGCGCCGCTGGCGAACGCCCCGGCGGCCGCCGCCGCTGCTGCCGGCCCCGCACCGGCCCGTACCGCGCTGGTGCGCGTGCGCGCCGATATCCTCGACCGCCTCGTCAACCAGGCCGGCGAGGTGTCGATCACCCGCTCCAAGCTGGAGAACCAGGTCGGCACGCTGAAGTCGTCGCTGCACGACTTCTCGGACAACCTGGCGCGCCTGTCGCGCCAGCTGCGCGAAGTCGAGATGCAGGCCGAATCGCAGATCGCCTCGCGCATGTCGATTTCCAGCGAGCGCGAGTTCGACCCGCTCGAATTCGACCGCTTCACCCGGCTGCAGGAACTGACGCGCATGATGGCCGAAAGCGTCAACGACGTCGCCTCCTTCCACGAAAGCCTGAGCCGCACGGTGGACGCGGCCAGCGCCGACCTGGTGCAGCAGTCGCGCCTGACGCGCGACCTGCAGCGCGACCTGATGCGGGTGCGGATGGTACCGTTTTCGAGCCTGTCCGAACGCCTGTTCCGGGTCGCCCGCCAGAGCGCGAAAGAACTCGACAAGCGTGTCAACCTCGACATTCGCGGCAGCTCGGTCGAGATCGACCGCAGCGTGCTCGAACAGATGGCCGCGCCGTTCGAGCACCTGCTGCGCAACGCGATCGTGCACGGCATCGAGTCGCGCGAGCGGCGCGGCGCCTCCGGCAAGGCCGAAACGGGCGAGCTGCTGGTGCAGGTCAGCCAGCAGGGTAACGAAGTGGTCATCCAGTTCACCGACGATGGCGCCGGCCTGGACCTGGCGAAGATCCGCGCCAAGGCGCGCGCCGCCGGCCTGCTCGCCGACGGCATCGACATCTCCGACCACGAGGCGTCCGACCTGATTTTCGAACCAGGCTTCTCGACAGCCGACACGCTGACCGAACTGGCCGGCCGCGGCGTCGGCATGGACGTGGTGCGCTCGGAAGCGCAGGCACTGGGCGGGCGCGTGGCGATCGCCTCCGAGCCGGGCAAGGGCGCTCGCTTCACGATTCACCTGCCGCTGACCCTGGCCGTGACCCAGGTGGTGCTGACCTCCAGCGGCGGCAAGACCTACGCGCTGCCGTCGATCCTGGTCGAACAGGTGCTGCAGATGAAGGAAGCGGCACTGGCCGAGGCGCAGGCCGCCGGCTCGGTGCAGTTCCAGGGCCACAAGGTGGCGCTGCACTACCTGCCTTCTCTGCTCGGCGACGCCTCGGCGCGCCCGCCGGCGCAGCGCTCGTCCCCGGTGATGATCCTCAAGAGCGGCGTCGACCGGCTCGCCGTGCAGATCGACGACGTGCTGGGCAACCGTGAAGTCGTCATCAAGAATATCGGCCCGCAGCTGTCGCGCATGATCGGCATTTCGGGAGCGACCGTGCTCGGTTCCGGCGAGATCGTCCTGATCCTCAACCCGGTGGCGTTGTCGCTGCACGGGGCGCAGCAGGCGCACCAGCATGGCGCGCAGCCAGAAGCCACGCCGCAGCCGAGCGTGCCGGCCGGCCGCGCCGCCGTCATCATGGTGGTCGACGATTCGCTCACCGTTCGCAAGGTGACCCAGCGCCTGCTTGAACGGGAAGGCTACCAGGTCATCCTGGCCAAGGACGGTGTCGATGCGCTCGAACACCTGCAGCAGACGATCCCCGACTTGATGCTGGTCGATATCGAGATGCCGCGCATGGATGGCTTCGACCTGACGCGCAACATCCGCGGCAACGCCAGCACCAACGCGGTCCCGATCATCATGATCACCTCGCGCACCGCCGACAAGCACCGCAACTACGCACTCGACCTGGGTGTGAATGCCTACTTCGGCAAGCCGTTCCAGGAAGAGATTTTGCTGGCGGCGGTCGCGGGCCTTCTCAATCGCGAGATGCCGGCTTAGTCCAGGCCCGGTGCGCCCGTACCGGGTTCCACCGCTTTCGGTTCCTGCTTGACCACGGCGAAGCGCGCCAGCGTGCGGGCGCGCGCTTCCGCATGGTCGACGATCGGCGCCGGGTAGCCCGCCGGCCGCTGCGCCGCCAGCCACGGCGCGTGAATCTCCTTGTCGTTCATGCCCGCCAGTTGCGGCAGGTAGCGCCGGATGAAACGGCCCTGCGGATCGAATTTCTCCGACTGCGTGATCGGATTGAAGATGCGAAACCACGGTTGGGCGTCGCAGCCGGTCGACGCCGCCCACTGCCAGCCGCCGTTGTTCGACGCCAGATCGTAGTCGTTCAGCAGCAGCGCAAAATAGCGCTCGCCCCAGCGCCAGTCGATGCCCAGGTCCTTGACCAGGAAGGACGCGGTCACCATGCGCAGCCGGTTGTGCTGGTAACCGGTCTGGTTCAGCTGCACCATCGCCGCGTCGACCAGCGGATAGCCGGTGCGCCCTTCGCACCACGCGGCGAACGCTTCCTCGGCACCGCGACCGGCTTCCCACTCGATGGCGTCAAACGCCGGCTTGAATGCCTGCGTCACCACGCGCGGATGCTGGAACAGGATCATCGCGTAGAACTCGCGCCAGATCAGCTCCGACAGCCACACTGGTGCCCCGGCCCCGCCGGCGCCTGCGGCGACGAGCTGATTGACGGTGCGCACCAGGTGGCGGATCGACACGGTGCCAAAGCGCAGGTGCATCGACAGGTAGGACGGCCCCTTGACGGCCGGGTAGTTGCGCGTGTCGCTGTAGTCGGCGATGCGGCCGATGAAATCCTCCAGCAGCGCCGCGCCACCCGCCATGCCGGGCGTAATGCCAAGCGCGCGCAGGTTGGCCGGCTCGAAGCCGATGTCGGCAAGGCTGGGCAGCGCGTGGCCGGCCGGCGCCGGCGCCAGGCGCGCCGCGTGCGGCTCGATTGGCCACGGCGCCAGGCTTTGCGGCTCGGCGGCCATGCGCTTGAGCCAGGCGTTCTTGTATGGCGTGAAGACCGAGAACGGCTGGCCGGCCAAAGTCAGCACTTCATTTTTTTCGAAGATCAGCTGGTCCTTGAAGCTGCGGAACTGGCGGCCGTCGCGCGCCAGGGCCGCCGCCACGCCGGCGTCGCGCGCAATCGCCCGCGGCTCGTAGTCCTCGTTGGCGAACACCGCGTCGGCGCCCAGTTCGCAGGCAAGGCCGGCGATGGTCTGCAGCGCCGATCCGCGGCGCACGATCAGGTGGCCGCCAAGCTGGCGCAGTTCGGCATCGAGTTCGGCGACGCTGGCATGGATGAATTCGACGCGCCGGTCGCGCCGCGGCAGGGGCGCGAGGATGTCGTCGTCGAAGATGAAGGCGCAGTACACCGTGCGCGAGGAAAGCAGGGCGTGGTGCAGTGCCGCATGGTCGAATGCGCGCACGTCGCGGCGGAACCAGACTAGGGTGGTGTTCAGTGTCATTCTCGTGTGCAAGGTCAAGCCGAGGTGAAATTATGCTCGCTACCATCGCTTTAGATGCGCGCGGCAACATCGTTCGAATGGTGGCGTCGCCAAATCAGTGTAAACTATCGAAAAGTCCAGTTGTAACCCGGATACTAGCAGTTATGTCAAGAGAGCGAGCCGAGAGAGAGTGACGCGTATGAAGAAAAGCAAAGTCGACAAGACTCTACCGATGCCCGGCATGCCGCACGATCACAACGGCGAGCCAGGCAGCAGCAGCGCGCCTTCTTCATCGACATTCAACCTGGCCAACCATTTCCTCATCGCCATGCCTTCGATGCAGGATCCGGTGTTTGGCGGCGCGGTGGTCTACATTTGCGAGCACAACGACAACGGCGTGCTCGGCGTGGTGATCAACAAGCCGACCGACATGACGATGGAAATTCTGTTCGAGCGGATCGACCTGAAGCTCACCGAAGGCCTGCGCACCACCGTCGTCAACGAGCCGATCATGTTCGGTGGCCCGGTGCAGGACGACCGCGGCTTCGTGCTGCACACGCCTGGGGCGCGCTACTCGTCGTCGCTGAAGGTCACCGACGAGGTGGCGTTTACCACCTCGATCGACGTGCTCGAGGCGGTCGCCGCCGGCGACGGCCCCGAGCGCATGCTGGTGTCGATCGGCTACGCCGGCTGGAGTCCGGGCCAGCTCGAAGACGAGATCTGCCGCAACGGCTGGCTCACGGTCGGCGCCGACGCCCACGTGCTGTTCGACCTGCCGATCGAACAACGCTATAACGCCGCCATCAAACTGCTTGGCATCGACCCGATGATGCTCGCCCTCGAGGCCGGCCACGCCTGATGGTTGAAATAGTTTTCGGTTTCGACTTCGGCATCAAGCGTATCGGCATCGCAATGGGAAACACCCTGACCGCCCAGGCGCAGCCGCTGGCGGTGGTCAAGGCCATCGACAACGCCGCCCGCTTTTCCCAGATTGGCGCCCTGATCGCCGAATGGAATCCGGCCCGGCTGATCGTCGGCGAACCGTTCCATCCCGACGGCGCCGAGCACGAGATGACCTTGCGCTGCCGGCGCTTCGCCAACCAGCTGCATGGCCGCTTCAACCTGCCGGTGCAACTGGTCGACGAGCGCTACTCGTCGGCCGTGATCCCCGCCAGACGCGGCGAAGTCATCGACGCCCAGGCGGCCGCCATCATTTTGCAACAATACTTTGACGACCATGCCAACACCCAATAGACAGTTCGACGCCGAGACGCTCTACCAGGACCTGCTGCGCCAGGTGAAGGATGGCGTGGCCGGCGCCAGCGACGTCGCCATCGTCGGCATTCACTCGGGCGGCGCGTGGCTGGCCGAACGGCTCGCCGCCGACCTCGATCTGCGCGACCGGCTCGGCTTCATCGACGTCTCGTTCTACCGCGACGACTATGCCAAGAAGGGCCTGCACCCGGATGTCAAGCCGACCCAGATCGGCTTTAACGTCGATCGCGCCACCATCGTGCTGGTCGACGACGTGCTCTACACCGGGCGCACCACGCGCGCGGCGATCAACGTGCTGTTCGACTACGGCCGCCCGGCGCGCATCCTGCTGGCGGCGCTGGCCGACCGCGGCGGACGCGAGCTGCCGGTGGCGGCCGATTTCGTCGCCGTGCGGGTCGACAGCGATATTCCGCTCGATCCCCGGCAGTCGCTGGTCCTGCAGCGCAGCGCCGAGGGCACCCTCTCGCTCACCATAGAAGACGACAATGCTTAATCCGCAACTGAACAAGAACGGCGAGCTGCAGCACCTGCTCACCATCGAAGGACTGCCGAAATCGATCGTCAACCACATCCTCGACACCGCGTCCTCGTTCGTCGGCATCTCCGACCGTGAAGTGAAGAAGGTGCCGCTCATGCGCGGCAAGAGCGTGTTCAACCTGTTCTTCGAAAACAGCACCCGCACCCGCACCACCTTCGAGATCGCCTCCAAGCGATTGTCGGCCGACGTCATCAACCTGAACATCTCGGCGTCGTCGGCCAGCAAGGGCGAGTCGCTGCTCGACACCATCGACAACCTGGCGGCCATGCACGCCGATATGTTCGTGGTGCGCCACGCGCAGTCGGGCGCGCCCTACCTGATCGCCAAGCACCTGATCGACACGCGCCAGTCGCACGTCCACGTCGTCAACGCCGGCGACGGCCGCCACGCGCACCCGACCCAGGGCCTGCTCGACATGTACACCATCCGCCACTACAAGAAGGACTTCACCAACCTGACGGTGGCGATCGTCGGCGACATTTTGCACAGCCGGGTTGCGCGCTCCGACATTCACGCGCTGACGACGCTGGGCGTGCCGGAAGTGCGCGCGATCGGGCCGCACACGCTGCTGCCGGGCGGCCTCGAACAGATGGGCGTGCGGGTGTTTACCAACATGGACGAGGGCCTCAAGGGCGTCGACGTCATCATCATGCTGCGCCTGCAGAGCGAGCGCATGACCGGCGCGCTGCTGCCGTCGGCGCAGGAATACTTCAAGAGCTACGGCCTGACGCCGGAACGCCTGGCGCTGGCCAAGCCGGACGCGATCGTCATGCATCCGGGCCCGATGAATCGCGGCGTCGAGATCGACTCGGCGGTGGCAGACGGAGCGCAGGCGGTGATCCTGCCGCAGGTGACGTTCGGTATTGCGGTCCGCATGGCGGTGATGAGCATTTTGGCGGGAACCCACGGATGAAACTACATATCAAGAACGGCCGGCTGATCGACCCGGCCAACCAGATCGACGCGCTGTGCGACCTGTATGTCGATGACGGCAAAGTGGCGGCGGTCGGCGCCGCGCCGGCCGGCTTTGTTGCCGACCGCATTATCGATGCCGCCGGCCTGGTCGTCGCGCCCGGCCTGGTCGACCTGTCGGCGCGCCTGCGCGAACCGGGCTACGAATACAAGGCCACGCTGGAGTCGGAGATGCAGGCGGCGATGCAGGGTGGCGTAACGACCCTGGTGTGCCCGCCCGACACCGATCCGGTGCTCGACGAACCAGGCCTGGTCGAGATGCTCAAGCACCGCGCGCGCGGCCTGAACCAGGCCCACGTGCATCCGCTCGGCGCGCTGACGATGGGCCTGAAGGGTCAGGCGCTGACCGAGATGGCCGAACTGACCGAAGCCGGCTGCATCGGCTTTGCCCAGGCCGAGATGCCGGTCGAGGACACCAATGTGCTGCTGCGCGCGCTGCAGTACGCCAAGACGTTCGACTACACCGTCTGGCTGCGCCCGCAGGACGCGCATATCGGCCGCGGCGGCATCGCCCACAGCGGACCGCTGGCCTCGCGCCTCGGCCTGGCCGGCGTGCCGGTGATGTCCGAGACGATCGCGTTGCACACGATTTTCGAACTGGTGCGCGCCACCGGCGCCCGCGTCCACTTGTGCCGCATGTCGTCGGCGGCCGGCATCGAACTGGTGCGCGCGGCCAAGAAGGAAGGCCTGCCGGTCAGCTGCGACGTCGGCGCCCACCACATCCACCTGACCGACGCCGACATCGGCTTTTTCGATTCGAACGCGCGCGTCACGCCGCCGTTTCGCAGCCAGCGCGACCGCGAGGCGATCCGCGCCGGCCTGTACGACGGCGTCATCGACGCCATCTGCTCGGACCATACGCCGGTCGACGACGACGAGAAGCTGCTGCCGTTCGGCGAAGCTTCGCCCGGCGCCACCGGCCTCGAACTGCTGCTGTCGCTGGCGCTCAAATGGGCCGACGACTACGCCGGTTCCCAGCAGGACGGCGCCAATGCGCTGTCGCGCGCCGTCGCCAAAGTGACCGCCGACGCCGCGCGCGTGGCGGGCCTCCCGGCCGGCCAGTTGGGCGTCGGCGCGCCGGCCGACATCGTGCTGTTCGATCCGGCCGCGCGCTGGACGGTCGATGCGAAGGCGCTGGCCAGCCAAGGCAAGCACACGCCGTTCGTCGGCTACGAGCTGCAGGGGCAGGTGATGACGACGATCGTCGCCGGCCGCGTCGCTTACCAGCGCAAACTGGCAAACCAGCGCTAAACACCGCAGTTTGCGGGCGGCGCGCTGCGGTTTTATTCGCACGCCGCCGCGCATGACGGTAAAATCCTCGCTGCTGCGCAGCGCGATGACTGCACCAGCCGTTCCCATTGGTGCCATTTGAAACTCAAGCCTGCCGTTCGCCTGTTGCGCATTTTTCTCCACCTGACCGAAGGCCTGGCCGTTTGCGCGCTGGTGTTCCCGTGGGTCGGCAGCGCGCGCCGCCAGGCGCGCATCCGCGCCTGGTCGCGCCGCCTGCTCGGCATTTGCGGCGTCAGCCTGGAACAGCAAGGCGCCGCGCTCGAGCATGCGCTGGTGGTCGCCAACCACGTCTCCTGGCTCGATATCTTCGTCATCAATGCGCTGTATCCCTGCCGCTTCGTCGCCAAGTCCGAGATCCGCGCCTGGCCGGTGCTCGGCTGGCTGGTGGCGCAGGCCGGCACCGTGTTCATCGCGCGCGGCAGCCGGCGCGACCTGCGCCATACCTTCAAGGGCATCGTCGCCAGCCTTGGCCTGGGCGAGCGGGTAGCGTTTTTCCCCGAAGGGACCACCGCCTTGCAGGGCGCCCTGCTGCCGTTTCACGCCAACCTGTTCGAAGCGGCGATCGACGCCGGCGTGATGGTGCAGCCGTACGCGCTCGAATACCTCGACGCCGGCGGCGCACTGCATCCGTCGGTCGAATTCATCGGCGACATGACCTTCGCACAAAGCATCATGGCGATCCTGTCGGGCAGCGCCGTGCGCGCGCGCCTGGTGTGCCTGGCGCCGTTCGACGCCAGCGGCGCCCATCGGCGCGACCTGGCTGCCGGCGCCCAGCAGGCGATCGCCGGGGCGCTGGCCTAGCTTTTCTTCTTGCCGCTGTGCGGCTTGTACTCCGGGCAGTCCACCTGCAGCAGCGAACGGTCGTCCAGGCAGAAGGCGGACAGTTTGCCGCCCCACACGCAGCCGCTGTCGAGCCCCACCACGTCGTCACGCAACAGCAATCCCATCGCCGACCAGTGGCCGAACACCACCGTCACTTCGTCGCGCGTGCGCCGGTCCGGCAGGTCGAACCAGGGCAGCAGGCCGGATCCTTCCGGCGCGCCACCGCTGTCCTTGATACCGAACTCCATCGTCCCATCGCTCTGGCAGAACCGCATGCGCGTCAGTGTATTGACGATGCAGCGCAGGCGCGCCGCGCCGGTCAGGCCGTCGTCCCAGCGGTTCGGCGCATTGCCGTACATCTGGCCGAGGAAGGCGATCCAGTCCGGCCCGCGCAGTACCGCCGCCACTTCGCCGGCCAGTTCGATGGTGCGCGCGGCGCTCCATTGCGGGCACACGCCGGCGTGCACCAGCAGGTGGCCGCCGGCCAGCACCGCCAGCGGACGCCGGCGCAGCCACTCGACCAGGAGATCGCGGTCGGGCGCGGCGAGGATCTCGCCCAAGGTATCCGATTTCGACAGCGCCTGGGCGCCGCAGGCAACGGCCAGCAGGTGCAGGTCGTGGTTGCCGAGCACCGCCTCGATCCGCCCGCCGCTCGCTTCGCACAGCGCCATCACGCGGCGCAGCGCCTCCAGCGACGCCGGCCCGCGGTTGACCAGGTCGCCGACGAAGACGATGCCGGCATCGGCGCCGCCGTCGTCGGCAATCCGGTTGAGCAGCACCTGGGCTTCGTGGGCGCAGCCCTGCAGGTCGCCGATGGCGTAGGTTTTCATGGCGGTGGCGATTAATTGGCGGTCGGGCCGCAAGTTTCACATAGAATTACGGTTTAGACCACTTTTGGCGATGCCAACGCCAGGTCGCGATCTGCTGCACGCTTTACAGGACGAGGTATTGAGATGAAAGTGACCCCTACCGCCATTCCCGAAGTGCTGGTATTCGAACCGCAGGTGTACGGCGACGACCGCGGCTTCTTTTACGAGAGCTTCAATGCTCGCCGGTTCCATGAACTGACGGGGCAGCGCGCCAACTTTGTCCAGGATAACCACACTCGTTCGGCCCGCAACGTTTTGCGCGGTCTGCATTACCAGGTCGACCAGCCGCAGGGCAAACTGGTGCGCGTGATCGCCGGCGCCGTGTTCGACGTCGTCGTCGACCTGCGCGCGGCGTCGCCGTTTTTCGGCCGCTGGGTCGGGGTCGAACTGTCGGCCGAGAACCGCCGCCAGATCTGGGTGCCGCCGGGTTTCGCGCACGGCTTCGTCGTCACCAGCGACAGCGCCGAGTGCCTGTACAAGACCACCGATTACTGGGCGCCCGAGCACGAACGCTCGATCTTGTGGAGCGATGCTGCGCTGGCGATCGACTGGCCGATCAGCGGCGCGCCGATCGTTTCGGCCAAGGACGGCGCCGGCTGCCTGCTGGCCGACGCCGACGTGTTCCGATGAAAATCCTGCTGACCGGCGCCAGCGGCCAGGTCGGCTACCAGCTCGAGCGCAGCCTGCAGTCACTGGGCGAGGTCGTCGCCGTCACGCGCGCGCAGATGGACCTGTCGGACCTCGGCCAGGTGCGTGACGTCATCCGCGCGCTGCGCCCGGGGCTGGTCGTCAACGCCGCCGGTTACACGGCGGTCGACCGCGCCGAGCGCGAGCCGGCACTGGCGTATCGCATCAACGCCGAGGCGCCGGGGCTGCTGGCGCGCGAGGCCGCCGCGCTCGGCGCCGCCATGGTGCATTATTCGACCGACTACGTGTTCGACGGCCGCAAGCCGGGCGCCTACGTCGAGACCGACGCGGCCAATCCGCTGAATGTATATGGACAGAGCAAGCTTGCCGGCGAGCAGGCCATCGCCGCCGCCGGCGGCGCCCACCTGATCCTGCGCACCAGCTGGGTCTACGGCACCCGCGGCGACAATTTCCTGACGACGATGCTGCGCCTTGCCGCCGAAGGCGCCGCGCTGCGCGTCGTCAGCGACCAGGTCGGTGCGCCGACCTGGAGCCGCACCGTGGCCGACAGCACCGCGCTGATGCTGGCGCAGGCGCACGCTGGCGGGCCCGGCTGGTGGCAGCAGCACGGCGGCATCTATCACGTCGCCAGCGGGGGGCAGACCAGCTGGCACGGTTTTGCCGAGGCAATCATGGCAGAGGCCGGCATCGATTGCGCGGTGACGCCGATTACCGGCGACCAGTGGCCGGCGGCGGCGGCCCGTCCGCGCAATTCGGTGATGCACTGCGAGCGGCTCGCGCAGCGCTTTTGCCGGCTGCCCGATTGGCGCGAAGCGTTGCGGCTTTGCCTGGGATAATGGCGCCAATGTGCGCCCGTACCCGGCGCTCGCCGTCGTAACGCCGGCCTCGCGAGAATCCCGACTTACCGCAATTTGCGCTGGCGAGGCGCCTTTACACTGAATTACTTGCTTAAAGGTGCAGTCGTAATCCGGTACAATCGCGCATTGCCGATTTCAGCAGCGCCCCCCAACGTTTCCGGTCGGGACAGCAATCCGACCGCGTCTTTGCCTATATTGATTAATTAATGTTTTCTTTCCTCGTGAGCTTTGTTTGTTCGGCTCTGCTGACTTTGCTGGTAATCAAGCACGCCAGTTTGCACGGCCGCGCGCTCGATGCCGATTTCGATGCGGTTCAACGGGTCCATGCGCATAGCGTGGCGCGGATTGGCGGCCTGCCGATTTTCGTGGCGGTGGTGATCAGCGCGCTCATTTCGATCTGGCGGGTGCCGGCGATGGGGCCGTCCATGTTAACGCTGCTGGGCTGCGCGTCGATCGCCTTTATCGGCGGGATTCTCGAAGACTATACCGGCAATGTCAGCGCCACGCGGCGCCTGATATTAACAATGCTGGCCGCGCTGCTGGGTTATTACCTGCTCGAAGCGAAAATCGACCGGATCGATCTGCCGTTCGGTTCCATTTCGCTCCAGTATGCCTGGCTGGTGCTGCCGCTGACGGTACTGGCGGTGGCCGGCATCGCCAATGCGGTCAATATTATCGACGGCTTCAATGGGCTGGCCAGCGTGGTGACGATCTGCATGCTCATTTCGCTCGCCTATGTCGCCGCCCAGGTCGGCGATATGTTCATCGTGGTGACGGCGCTGATGGTGGCCGGCGCCACTGCCGGGTTCCTGATCTGGAACTACCCGGTAGGGCTGATATTCCTCGGCGATGGCGGCGCCTACTTCCTCGGCTTCATGCTCGCCGAGCTGGCGCTGCTGCTGGTGCTGCGTAATCCGCAGGTGTCGACATGGTATGCGGCGCTGCTGCTTATTTATCCCGCATTCGAGACGGTATTCTCGGCTTATCGCCGCATGTTCGTGCGCGGTAAATCGCCGGCGATGCCCGACGGTATTCACTTGCACAGCCTGATATTTCGGCGCATCGTGCAATGGGCGGTGGGACGCAAGGAAGCGCGCGCGTTGATGCGCAGGAATGCGCTGACATCGCCGTATCTGTGGCTGTTTTCGCTGATGGCGGTTATTCCGGCGACGATGTTTTGGCGGAATACCGGCGTGTTGATTTTTTTCTGTTTATTGTTTATTGTCAGCTACGTGTGGTTGTATGCGCGTATCGTTCGATTTAAGTCGCCACGCTGGCTTATCTGGCGCAAGAAGGACTAGCATTTAATCGAGGATGTAGTATATTGCGACAATTGGTGAGAATTCACTTATTCCCGGATCAACCCACTTTTAAGGAACGATGATGGATCTGTCAAATATGTCGGTCGGCGATTTGCGTAATCTGCAAGATCAGATCAAGCAGGAAATGAAAAAGCGCGAACACCTGGAAGTGGCGAAAGCGCGCGAGCAGATCCTGGCGATTGCCCAGAGCGTCGGCGTGCCGTTGAAAGACCTGATGGCAGCCGGTATCCGCGCCAAGACCGGAACGGTCGCGGTACGTTTTCGCCATCCGGACAATTCGTCGCAACAATGGACCGGACGTGGCCGCCAGCCTAAATGGGTCAAGGAATGGGTCGAAGGCGGCAAATCGATCGACAAGCTGCGCGTCTAGTTTTTTTCAGGCCGATTCCGGCCTGTCCAGGCAGATTTCAACGTAATTCCTGCCAGGTAGCGGCAGGAACGGCGGGTACGCAATTCCCAACTACCCCGCTTGCCGCTACAATACCCTTCCATCTTCCCGACGGCGCCGCCGATCCCGTGTTTTATGGGACTGCGCGCTTTTGCCGTTACGCCGCGTTAATTTCAAGGTAGACAATAATATGGTTGCGCTTTCAAAATCGATTTTCAAGGCCTATGACATCCGCGGCGTGATCGGCAAGACGCTCGATGCCGGCGTGGCGCACAAGATCGGCCGCGCCTTCGGCCACGCCGTACTGGCCAAGGGCGAGCGGCGTGTCGTGATCGGCCGCGATGGCCGCCTGTCCGGGCCGGAACTGGCCGCCGCGCTGGCGCAGGGCCTGCAATCGGCCGGCGTCGACGTCATCGACCTCGGCGTGGTCGCCACGCCGATGGTCTACTACGGCACCAAGGTCACGGGCGCGCAGTCCGGCATCATGGTCACCGGCAGCCACAATCCGCCCGACTACAACGGCTTCAAGATGGTGCTGGCCGGCGAAGCGATCCACGGCGCCACCATCACCGCGCTGTACGACAGCATCAGCGCCGACAGCGGCGCCGCCGGCGAAACGGGCGCCTATGGCACCCACGACATCCGCGCCGACTACCTGCAGCGCATCATCGGCGACGTCAAGCTGGCGCGCCCGATCAAGATCGCGGTCGATTGCGGCAACGGCGTGGCCGGCGCCTTTGCCGGCGACCTGTTTCGCGGCATGGGCTGCGAGGTCATCGAACTGTTCTGCGAAGTCGACGGCACGTTCCCGAATCACCACCCCGACCCGGCCCATCCCGAGAACCTGCAGGACCTGATTCGCTGCCTGCGCGACTCGGACGCCGAAATCGGCATCGCCTTTGACGGCGACGGCGACCGCCTCGGCGTCGTCACCAAGGACGGCCAGATCATTTATCCGGACCGCCAGATGATGCTGTTCGCCGCCGACGTGCTCACCCGCCACCCGGGCGCGCAGATCCTCTACGACGTCAAGTGCACGCGCCACCTGGCGCCGTGGATCGCCAGGCATGGCGGCCAGCCGCTGATGTGGAAGACCGGCCACTCGCTCGTCAAGGCCAAGCTGCGCGAGACCGGCGCCCCGCTGGGCGGTGAAATGAGCGGGCATATCTTCTTTTCCGACCGCTGGTACGGTTTCGACGACGGCCTGTATTCGGGCGCGCGCCTGCTCGAACTGCTCACCCGCGAGGCCGATCCGTCGGCCGTGCTGAACGCCTTGCCGCAATCGGAAAGCACCCCTGAGCTGCACCTGGAGCTGGCCGAAGGCGAGAACGTCGCCCTGATCGACAAGTTGCGCGCCGACCCGTTCCCGGGCAACGAGCGGATCATCACGATCGACGGCTTGCGCGTCGAATACGCCGACGGCTTCGGCCTGGCGCGTTCGTCGAACACGACGCCGGTGGTGGTGATGCGGTTCGAGGCCGAGACGCACGAATCGCTGGCGCGCATCCAGGCCGAATTCAAGCGCGCGATCTTGGCGGTGCGGCCCGACGCCGAACTGCCGTTCTGACGCGAGCTGCCTTGGCGTCTCCAACACCGATGAAAATCCTGCTGGTACGGGTGTCGTCGCTGGGCGACGTGCTGCACAACCTGCCGATGGTAGCCGACATCCTGCGCCGCCATCCGGGCGCAGCGATCGACTGGGTGGTGGAAGAGGGCTACGTCAGCCTGGTGCGGCTCAACCCGCACGTTCGCAACGTTATCCCGTTCGCGCTGCGGCGCTGGCGCAAGAGCCTCACCAGCAAAGCCACGCGCGCAGAAATCGCCGCTTTTTTCCGCACCCTGCGCGCCGAACGCTACGACTACGTGTTCGACACCCAGGGCCTGCTCAAGACCGGCATCATCATGGGCGCGGCGCGCCTGGCGAGCGGCGGGCGCAAGGTGGGCCTGGCCAACGGCAGCGAAGGCTCCGGCTACGAGGCCATCTCGCGCATCTTCCACACCGACAGCATCAAGCTCGATCCGCGTACCCACGCGGTGGCGCGCGGCCGGCTGGTGGCCGGCGCCGCGCTTGGCTATCCGGTCGACAGCGCGCCCGACTTCGGCCTGCCGGCGCCGGACCTGTCGAACCGCCCGCAATGGATGCCGGCCGCGCCGTACGCGGTGTTCTTCCACGCTACCGCGCGCGAGGCCAAGAAGTGGCCGGCGGCGAACTGGATCGCCACTGGCCTGGCGCTGGCGCCGATGCCGGTGCTGCTGGCATGGGGCTCGGAAGGCGAGAAGCGCGAAGCCGAACTGATCGCCGCCGGCGTGCCGAACGCGGTCGTGCTGCCCAAACTGTCGATGGACGAGGCGGTGACGCTGGCGCGCAACGCCGCGCTGGCAATCGGTGTCGACACCGGCCTGACCCACATCGCCGCCGCCTTCGTGCGCCCGACCATCGAACTGTATTGCGACTCGCCGAAGTGGAAGACCGAAGGCAACTGGTCGCCGCGCATCGTCAACCTCGGCGAGCAGGGCGCGCCGCCGTCGGTGCCCGAGGTTGCCGCCGCCGCCGCGCAGCTGATGGCGGCGCCATGAAGCGCTCGACCTACACCGCCCTGTGGTATCTGGCGCTGCCGCTGGTGCTGGCGCGCCTGTCGTGGCGCGGCCTGCGCGAACCGGGCTATCGCAAGCATTTGGGCGAGCGGCTCGGCTACTACGGCGACCAGGGCGCCGGCTGGCACACCATCTGGATCCACGCCGTATCGGTGGGCGAAACGCGCGCCGCCGAGCCGCTGGTCGACGCACTGATGGCAGCCTACCCGAATAGCCGCATCGTCATGACCCACATGACGCCGACCGGGCGCGCCACCGGCAAGGAGCTGTTTTCCAGGCATGGCGAACGCCTGGTGCAGTCCTACCTGCCGTACGACATGCCGTCGATGGTGCGCCGCTTCAGGCGCCATTTCACGCCGCGCGTGTGCATCCTGATGGAGACCGAGGTGTGGCCGAACCTGATCGCGGTGTGCGCCGAACGCGGCGTCGGCGTCGCGCTGGTCAACGCGCGCTTGTCCGAGCGCTCGCTGCGCCGCGCCGGCCGCTTCGGCAGCCTGCTGACCGATGCCGCGCGCGCGATCACCCTGGTGGCTGCGCAGACCGAGGCCGACGCCGAACGCGTGCGCTCGCTCGGCGTGGCCGACGTCGAAGTCACCGGCAGCATCAAGTTCGACGTGGTGGTACCGCCAAGCGCCCACGCGATCGGCGAAGCGCTGCGCGCGCGCATCGGCGCGCGCCCGGTGCTGCTGTGCGCCAGCACCCGCGACGGCGAAGAGGCGCTGATCCTCGACGCCTTCAAACGCATGCCGGCGCGCCCGCCGGGCATGCTGCTGCTGATCGTGCCGCGCCACCCGCAGCGTTTCGACGACGTCGCCCGGCTGGTGCAGGCGCGCGCTCTGACCCTGGCGCGCCGCTCGGACGTAGGGCCGGTGGCGCTTGAGGCCGACGTCTTGCTGGGCGACTCGATGGGCGAGATGTTTGCCTATTACTTCGCCAGCGACTGCGCCTTCATCGGCGGCAGCCTGCTGCCGCTGGGCGGCCAGAACCTGATCGAGGCCTGCGCGGTCGGCAAGCCGGTGCTCATTGGCGAGCACACGTTCAACTTTGCGCAGGCAAGCGACGAAGCGGTAGCGGCCGGCGGCGCCCAGCGCGTGCACGACGCCGACCACATGCTCAAGCTCGCGGCCAGCCTGCTGCGCGACGGCGCTGTGCGCGCCGCGATGGGAGAGCGCGCCATGGCCTTCGCCAACCGCCATCGCGGCGCCACCGCGCGCACGCTTGAATTGCTACAGCGTCTGATTTATTAACATTTTTGATAGTATGTCTGCTTCATCGAAGGCTGACGGGGAGTCACATGCTGTGGTTTAACCATCCAAAGCCGGTCGGCAGCCGGAAACCGATCGCCGTTTTGGTCCAGCAGCACCGCGACCAGCGCAGTACGATCACGCTCGAAACCCCGCACGCCGACATACCCGCCTTGCATGCCAACGGTGACCTGGTCCTGATGCCGCTCGAGTTTTCGGTGCGCTACTCCTTGGTCGAATACGTCAGCTTCATGTGGCAGCACGCGCATCACCTGATCCGGCGGCGCCGCATCCACGCGCCCGCCAGCTGGTACATGCTGGTCAAAACCACCTGGGCGTCGGCCTTCCATTTCGTCACCCAAGGGCGCTCGCGCCATACCTACGCCTTCACCATCGACCGGCACGGCATCGTGCGCACCGGACCCGGTGGCGTAACCCTGATCGGATGGGAAGATGTCAGCGCGATCCGCAGCTATGCGCGCGGGCGCCTGATGGTGCTCAAGCGCGGAACCTTGCCGATCCCGTCGCGCTGCCTGACGCGCGAGCAGTCCGACAGCCTGGCCGCCTACGCAGCGTGGGTGAGGGAAGCCGCGCACTAAGTGCTCAGTCGATGAACAGCACCGGCAGTTCCTGCGATCGCTTGCGCAGCGCCGCCTTGGCGCCGTCGTAGTCCGGATACACCGATTCGACCGTCGCCCAGAAGCGCGCGCTGTGGTTCATCTCGCGCAGGTGCGCCAGTTCGTGCGCCACCACGTAGTCGATCAGCGCCAGCGGAAAGTGGATCAGGCGCCAGTTCAGTCGGATGCTGCCGTCGACCGTGCAGGAGCCCCAGCGGGTGCCGGCCGACGACAGTGTCATCGAGCTGTAGCTCACCCCCAGCCGCGGCGCGTACAAGGCCATCCGTTCGCTGAACACGCGCGTCGCTTCCGACTGCAGCCACAGGCGCACGCGCTCCTGCAGCTGCCACTCCGACAAGCCTGGCACCACGCCGATGGCCAGTTCGCGCAGTTCGCCGTCGAACACGCAGTGACTGCGCTCGGCCGGCTGCAATCGCAATGTGATGTCGCCGCCCATGAAGGGAAGCTGGGCGCCGTCGATCCATTGCACCGGCGGCTTCTGCTGGCGCAGCGCACGCCGCTCGCCGCGTTCGTGCAGCTTGGTCAGGATCCAGCGCTGCTTGGCGCGGATCGCATTGTCGATTTCGGCCAGGGTCACGCGCTTGGGCGCGGTCACGCGCAGGCCGTCGTCGTCGATCGTGAAACCGATCGAGCGGCGCGTCGAGCGCCGCAGCTGGTAGTCGAGCGAGTGGGAGCCGAGCTGGATGCGCCGCAGCGGCGTATCGGTCGATGTTGGCGGGGTAGGGAAGACGACGCGCGGCGCCGCCGGCGGCGCCTTGAACAGTGCCTGGGGCGGCGGTGCCGGCGCGGCCGGTTCAAGCGCGGCAAAAAAATCCTGCGCGAATAATTCGAGTTGCTGGTCGTCGATCTTTGGTGACTTCATGTCCGGTTGCGGCGCATTGGCCCGAATAAGTGCGCCGACCCCGCTCAGCCAGCGCTGTAGGCGTGGGGCGAAATGACGCGCATTTCTGATTCTATCCAATTTTCTACCTCTTGCATCATGCTGTCGGGAGTATGATTTTGCGGCGATATCGGCTTGCCGATCGAGACCGTGATCACACCGGGACGTTTCAGGAACGAGTTCTTGGGCCAGCACTCACCTGAATTATGCGCGATCGGCACCACCACCGTGTTCGTTTCCACGGCCAGGCGCGTGCCGCCGCTTTTATATTTGCCCGCCTTGCCCACCGCGATACGCGTCCCTTCAGGGAACATGATAATCCATTGGCCGTCGGCCAGACGGCGCTTGCCCTGTTCGACCACGTGCCTGAAGGCGTTCTTGCCCTGCTTGCGGTCGATCGGGATCATGCGCAGCAGCGCCATGCCCCAGCCGAAAAACGGGATATACAGGATTTCTTTTTTAAACACGTAGACCAGCGGGCGTCTCAGGTTGGGCAACAGGAAAATGGTCTCCCAGGCCGACTGGTGTTTCGACAGCACGATCGCCGCGGCGTCAGGTTGATTTTCGAGGCCCTTGAAGCGGTAGTGGATGCCGCAGATTACCTTGGCGGCCCATATCACGAATACGTTCCAGCGCGACGTCACCCAGAACCGCTTGTTGTAGGGCAGCGGAGCGGCCAGCAGGCACACGCAGACCCAGACGACGGTGGCCACCACCATGACGACGGTAAATAGCAGGGAACGCAGGAACAGGCCGAATTTATACAAAATCTTTTCTCCGAGGTAAATCAGTGGGTGCCGCCGGCAGGCGGCAGTGGTGTCTTGAGCAGCGCGCCGACCATCCCGGCGAGGTCGGCGAATACCTGGGTGCCCGGCGGCAGGCCGCCGGTCTCGAACGTCTTCTGGCCTTTGCCGGTCAGGACCAGGTAGGGCACGCAGCCGGTCTTGAAGCCTGCCTGCAGGTCGCGCAGCGAGTCGCCGACGGTGGGCACGCCCTTCAGGCTGACCTTGAAGCGCTTGCTGATTTCCTCGAACATGCCGGCCTTCGGCTTTCTGCAATCGCAGTTGTCGATCGCCGCGTGCGGGCAGAAAAAGATGGCGTCGATCGTCGCGCCCACCGTCTGCGCATTGGCATGCAGCTTCTGGTGGATGGCGTTGAGGATGGTCATGTCGAACAGCTCGCGCGCGATGCCGGACTGGTTCGAAGCGATCACCACCCGGTAGCCGGCCTGGTTAAGGCGCGCGATCGCTTCGAGCGAGCCGGGAATCGGCACCCACTCGGCCGGCGACTTGATGAACGCCGGCGAATCGTGGTTGATGACGCCGTCGCGGTCGAGGATGATCATCTTCATCACGCCAGTCTCCTCATGCCGCCAGTTTCGAGATGTCGGCGACGCGGTTCATCATCGCGTGCAACTGCGACAGCAGCGCCAGGCGGTTGTTGCGCAGGTCGAGGTTCTCGTCCATCACCATGACGTCGTTGAAGAAGCCATCGACGTCGTCGCGCAGCTGCGCCAGCGTCCTCAAAGTGCTGCTGAAGTCGCCTGCGCCAAAGGCCGCGTCGACTTCGGGTCGCACGCGCGCCACGCTGGCGGCCAGCTTGCGCTCGGCCTCGACCTGCAGCAGCTCGGCCGATACGGCGCCGATGGCGACATCGGTCTTTTTCAGGATATTCGTGATGCGCTTGTTGGCCGCGGCCAGCGACGCGCTCTCGGGCAGCGCGGCGAAGGCCTTGACGGCTTCCAGGCGCTGCACGATGTCGTCCAGCCGGTCCGGGTTCTGCGCCAGCACCGCCTCGACTTCGTTGGCCGAAAAGCCGCGCTCGCGCAGGATGCCGCGCAGGCGCTCGATGATGAAGGCGGCCACTTCGCTGGACGGATCCTTGAAGCCGGCGCGATAGTCGAATACCGCGGCGGCATCGGCCAGCAGGTCGCTGATCGCCAGCGGCAGGCGCTTTTCCAGCAGCATGCGCAGCACGCCGAGGGCGTGGCGGCGCAGCGCGAACGGATCCTTGTCGCCGGTTGGCTGCAGGCCGATCGACCAGATGCCGACCAGCGTCTCGAGCTTGTCGGCCAGCGCCACGGCGGTGCCGGTCGCGGTCGACGGCAGCGCGTCGCCGGCAAAGCGCGGCTGGTAGTGTTCGGACGCGGCCAGCGCCACTTCCTCGTGCTCGCCGTCGTGGCGCGCGTAGTACGCGCCCATGATGCCTTGCAGTTCCGGGAATTCGCCGACCATGTCGGTCAGCAGGTCCGTCTTGGCCAGCATGGCGCCGCGTTCTGCCAGCAGCACGTCGTAGCCGAGCCGCTTTGCGATGGCGCCGGCCAGCCGCGTAACGCGCTGCGTGCGCTCGGCCTGGGTGCCCAGCTTGTTGTGGTAGACCACGTTGGCCAGCAGCGGCAGGCGCGACTCGAGCGTCTTCTTCTTGTCCTGCTCGAAGAAGAACTTGGCGTCCGACAGGCGCGGACGCACGACCCGCTCGTTGCCGCCGATGATGTGCTGCGGGTCGCTCGTCTCGATGTTCGACACGATCAGGAAGCGCGAACGCAGCTTGCCGGCGCTATCGGTCAGCGCAAAGTACTTCTGGTTGGTCTGCATCGTCAGGATCAGGCATTCCTGCGGCACGGCCAGAAATTCGTCCTCGAAGCGGCATTCGTACACCACCGGCCATTCGACCAGGGCGGCCACTTCATCGAGCAGCGCTTCCGGCATCAGGACCTGGTCGGCGCCGGCTTTTTCCAGCAGCGCGGCGCGGATGGCGTCCTTGCGCTGGGCGGCGCTGGCGATGACCTTGCCCTCGTTTTCCAGCATGCCGGCGTAGTTGACCGGATGCGAGATCGAGATCGGCTGGCCCTCGGACAGGAAGCGGTGGCCGAGCGTGGTGCGGCCCGCCGAAAGACCCAGCGCGCTCAAGGGAACGATCTCCTCGCCGTGCAGCGCGATCAGCGAATGGGCAGGGCGCACGAACTGCACGGTGGCGCCGTCGGGCCGCTGATAGCTCATCAGCTTCGGAATGGGGAGCCTAGAAATCGATTCCATAATTGCGAACTGCAAACCCACCTGCAGAGATTTTCCGGCCGCCACAGAATTATAAAAAAGTGCTTCTGCCTTTCCATCCATGGCCCGCTCGAATTCTTCAAGTGGCACATGAGTCAAATGCATTGCGGCCAATTTCTTTAGCATCGGCGGTGTCGGGCTGCCGCTCGCGTCGAGCGCGATGTTAACTGGGAGGATTTTTTCTCGGATTGCGATATCGCGTGCTGTACCGCGAACATCTGTTATTGAAAGCGCCAATCTGCGCGGCGTCGCAAAAACCGTCACCGTGCTGCTATCCTCTAGCAATTCGCGCGCCTTAAGGCCGTCGGTAATCCCTGTGGCAAATGCGTTGCTTAGTTTGACGAGCGCCTTCGGCGGCAGTTCTTCGGTCAGCAGTTCGACGAGTAAGGTCTGGTTCATGGTTCTATTCTTATATGTTCGAAGGACTCAGGCCGCTTCGCGGTCGATGGGGGCGCCCGCGGCGCCAGGCGCCATCGGGAATCCCAGCTTTTCGCGCGAATCGTAGTAGGCCTGCGCGACCAGGCGCGACAAGGTGCGCACGCGGCCGATGTAGGCGGCGCGCTCGGTCACCGAGATGGCGCCGCGCGCATCTAACATGTTGAAGCTGTGCGACGCCTTCATGATCTGCTCGTACGCCGGGAGGGTCAGCGCCAGTTCGACCAGGCGCTTCGCCTCTGCTTCGTGGTTGGCGAAAGCGGCGAACAGCAGCTCGGTGTTGGCGTGCTCGAAGTTGTAGGTCGACTGCTCGACCTCGTTCTGGTGGAAGACGTCGCCGTACGACAGCGTCTTCCTGGCGCCGTTTTCTTCCCACTCCGTCCACACCAGGTCATACACGTTCTCGACGCCCTGCAGGTACATCGCCAGGCGCTCGATGCCGTAGGTGATTTCGCCGAGCACCGGCTTGCAATCGAGGCCGCCGACCTGCTGGAAGTAGGTGAACTGCGTCACCTCCATGCCGTTCAGCCAGACTTCCCAGCCGAGGCCCCAGGCGCCCAGGGTCGGGCTTTCCCAGTCGTCCTCGACGAAGCGCACGTCGTTCTGCTTCAGGTCCAGGCCGAGCGCCTCGAGCGAACCGAGATACAGGTCGAGGATGTTTTCCGGCGCCGGTTTCAGCACCACCTGGTACTGGTAGTAGTGCTGCAGGCGGTTCGGGTTCTCGCCGTAGCGGCCGTCCTTCGGGCGGCGCGACGGCTGCACATACGCGGCGCGCCACGGCTCCGGGCCGATCGCGCGCAGGAAGGTGCCGGTGTGGAAAGTGCCGGCGCCGACTTCCTGGTCGTACGGCTGGAGCAAGGCGCAGCCTTGCTTGTCCCAGTAGGATTGCAAGGTCAGAATAATTTGTTGGAATGTGAGCATCGGATCTGGAAGCCGCGCCAACGGGCGCGAACGGTAGGTGAGTTTGCCAAGCGCCCAATTTTAGCGGTTTTGGGCTGCGGCTGGGAACGTATGTAGAACAACAAGCATCATTAAGGGCAACTAAGCGGCGTTGGCAGCGTTGTTGCGGAACTTTCGCCCGGAAAGCCACGCCGCCGCCAGGCCGAGCGCGCCCAGCAGCAGGAATCCCAGATTGCCGAAGCGAATGTACGGCGTCATGCCTTCCATGCCCTGCACCTTGGCCGTGAGCACGCCGCGGGTAAACGGCGGCAGTTCGGCGGTGATGTTGCCGCGGCCATCGATGACGGCGGTGGCGCCGTTGCTGGTCGAGCGCAGCATCGGCCGTCCCGTCTCGAGCGAGCGCATGCGCGAAATCTGCAGGTGCTGCGGAATCGCCACCGACTCGCCGTACCAGGCCAGGTTCGACACGTTCAGCAGCACCGTGGCCGGCGCCGCGGCGGCGCGCAGCTGGTCGGCGATTTCCTCGCCAAAGGCGTCCTCGTAGCAGACGTTCGGCAGCACCAGCTGGTCCTTGACGGCGAACGCCGGCTGGATCTTGGCGCCGCGCGTGAAGTCGCCCAGCGGGATGCGCATCAGGTCGACGAACCAGCGAAAGCCCGGCGGCACGAACTCGCCGAACGGCACCAAGTGCTGCTTGTCGAAGCGGTAAGTCTGGCCGTTCGGGCCGATGCCGGCGACGCTGTTGGCGTACTGGGTCGGGCTGTCGGCCATCGGCGTGCCATACAGCAGGCTGCTGTTGGTGCTGCGCGCGAATGCCGCGAGGCTCTCCAGATAACCGGGCGGCAGATGCTGGGGCGGCAGGACGATCGCCGTTTCCGGCGTGGCGATCAAGTCGGCCGGCGCGGCGACGATCATCGAGCGGTACAGTTCCAGCGCGCGGTTGATGTGCAGCGGCTCGAATTTTTCGCCCTGCGCCACGTTACCCTGCAACAGGCGCACCGAGATCGGCTGGCCGTGAGGGCGCGTCCATTCGACATGGGTGAGGCCGAAGCCGGCCGCCATGATCGCGGCCAAGAGGCCGATCGCCGGCCAGCGCGCGCGCTGGGTCAGCATCGCCAGGCATGCGCCGCACAGCGCGACGAGCATGCCGATGCCGTACACGCCGATCAGCGGCGCGTAGCCCGACAGTGGACTGGTGTTGTGGGCGTAGCCGGAGGCGGCCCATGGAAAACCGGTGAATACCCAGCCGCGCATCCATTCGGACAGCGCCCAGGTGACGGGCAAGACCAGCATCAGGAACGAGGTCACCGGCAGCGACCAGCGGCGCCGCAGCCAGGCGGCGGCGCCAGTGGCAAGCGCGGCGAACAGGCCCATGTAGCACGCCAGCAGCAGGATCGCCAGCGCGGCGAGCGGCGCGGCCAGGCCGCCAAAGCGGTTCATCGCGATGTACAACCAGTGCATGCCGGCCACCGACCAACCGAGCCCGAAGGCCCAGCCGATCCAGGTGGCGCGGCGCACCGAGGTATCCATGCCGACCTGGTAGAACAGGAAGGCGAGCAGCAGCAGCTGGATCGGCCAGGCGCCGAAAGGGGCGAACGAGAACAGGCTGCACAGGCCGGCGAGGGCGGCCCACAGCATCGGCCACGCGGTGCCGCGCGGCGCACCCGCATATGTCGGGGCGCAGACGCGTGGCCGGCGCAGCATCAGTCGCGTTCGTCCTCTGGGTGCGGCAGCCGTTCGACCAGCAGCACGTGGATCTGGCGGGCGTCGGCGCGCAGCACTTCGAAGCGCAAGTTGTCGATGTCGAACAGCTCGCCCTTGTGCGGCATGCGGCCGAGGTGATTGGCGACCAGGCCGCCGATGGTGTCGACGTCGTCGTCGACCAGTGCGGCGCCGATCTCCTCGTTGAACTGTTCGAGTTCGGTCAGCGCCTTGACGCGCCAGCGCGGACCAAGCTGGCCTTCCTTGATCGACAGGACGTTGTCTTCTTCCTCGTCGAAATCGTATTCGTCCTCGATGTCGCCGACGATCTGCTCGAGCACATCTTCGATCGTGATCAGGCCGGCCACGCCGCTGTACTCGTCGACGACGATGGCCATGTGATTGTGGTTGGCGCGGAAGTCGCGCAGCAGCACATTGAGGCGCTTCGATTCGGGGATGAAGATGGCAGGGCGCAGCATGTCGCGCACGTCGAACGATTCTTCGGCGTAGTAGCGCAGCAGGTCCTTGGCCAGCAGGATGCCGATCACCTTGTCGCGTTCGCCCTCGATGGCGGGAAAGCGCGAGTGCGCGGTTGCCAGCACGTCGGGCATCCACTCTTCGATCGGCTTGCTGATGTCGATGACGTCCATCTGCGAGCGCGGCACCATGATGTCGCGCGCGGACAGGTCCGACACCTGGAACACGCCTTCGATCATCGACAAGGCGTCGGCATCGATCAGGCTGCGTTCGTGGGCGTCGTGCAGAACTTCGAGCAGCTCGGCGCGGTTTTCAGGCTCTGGGGAGATCAGTGCGGTCAGGCGTTCAAACAGTGACCGGTGTTGCTTGGCGTCCGTGCGGACGTCATTAGGGTGCTCTGGCATAGTTGGCGTGAGCCGTTGTTGCGATGGACGTAGGATACACTACATCGGCGATTGCCCGTTTTTTAAGCAGAGCGCGGGCGCGGTGGGGCCGCAGAATTCGGCTCAGCCATCGAGCCAGCTGACGGCCACAAACTGCTTCGTCAGTGTTACCTGATACGGCGATTCGTCCGGCCGGCTGGACGTCAGCGCGACCGCGCCAGGTCCGGCTTGCGTGCGCACCAGCGCCGCCTCTGACATTTGCCGGGCGATTGCATCGGCGTGCGCGCCTTCCCAGCGCGATCTGACGGCCGACAGCAGCTTGGCAATCGCCGCTTGCAGCATCAATGCTGAAATCGGGATTGCCTGCACCATCAAATGCGGAGGTTGTCGTGCCGGTGTCTGGACTAATCGTGGTGGTTTGCTGGCCATGTCCATCAACGGTGTAGCGCGTTATCAGCTTGCGCGGATCGGCGACAGATACAAGATCGTCCTGGTGCGAATAACCATAGCCGATCACGGGCGCTGCGGCGCCAGGCGTGGGCGGGGGCATAACCTGCGTCATCACGCGATCGCAGCTATCGAAAACCTGTGTAGTCGCGCGGCCGAGTGGATCGGTCACCCTGGTCAGGTTGCGCCCACGGTCGTAGGCATAAGCCACTCCAGGGTCCTGGTCATCGCGTTGTTCTTTCTGGAGCCGGCTGAGTGCGTCGTAGGTACGCTTTGACATCGTCACCAGTACGCCGGCCGGATCGCGCACTTCCTGTTTGATCACGTTGCCGATGTTGTCGGGCGTGAAGTGGACAGCGTTCCCTGCCGAGTCTCGGAGGTCCGTGAGGCGATGCGCCGCGTCGTAGGCATAGTCCATAAATGTACCGTCGGCGGCGGTAACGCGGGTGCGCTGGCCTGCGTCGTCATATTGATAGCTTGTACTTTCGGACAAGCCGCGGCCATCTTCAACGGTACGCGAAACGAGCTGCTGGCGGGGGCCATACTCGAGCTTGATGATTTGCCCGTTCGGCAGCTTGATATTGGTTGCCAGGCCATCTTTGCTGTACTCGCGAAACTGCGTGAGTTCGCCTGCGCCATTGGTTGCGGTCGCCAGATCGCCGGCAGTGTGGTCGTAGGTCGTGTCGAAGTAGGTGAGCAGCAGAGCGTCGTGGTTGCCCGCCGCATCGGCGGGTCCCGTGCGTGTCAGTAATTTGCCGACGCTGTTGTACGTGTACTGCCACGCACGTGCTGCGCCGGTTTTGGCGGCGGCGAAACCGAGCGCTCCGTTGTTGTCCGTGGTGGCTTGCACTGACTTACTGCAAAGGACGGCGACCGGCTTAGCGTTTGGCAGGGTCGCGTCGGAGCAACGCGCAATCTGCCCGTCGGCGCCGCGCTCACCGTTGTACACGTAATTTGTAAGTCGGTTCGGTTCGTCGGTCACGCTCTTCAGCGGCCAGTCCGGATGCCATTGTGTGCCGGTCATCCGTGCGGTCATGACGGAATCGTTAGCGGTAACCGGGCAGGCTGCGTCGGCCTTCAATCCGGCGATGCGACGTGTTTGCAACCCACGCGCAACGTCAGTCACGAAGCACGTTTTGTTGCCATTGAAATCGGTAGTGCTTGTCAAGTCGCCGCGGTTGGCATATTCGAATTTGCTCGAGGTTGCGGCCGATCCTGCCCCGGCAGGCCGGCTTTCGCTGGCGACGCGCCCTCTGGTACCGGACGGATAGGTGAGCGCCCAGAGTCTTTCTGTGCCGAGCGGGTCAATCACGCGCCGCGTAACGTCGGTGGGGTAAGAGAACGTGTAGCGTCCCGCGCCGCCGGCATGCTGTGTCGATAGCGCCTGGCCAGCAACGTTAAGCGCGTAGGTGGCGAAGCGGACGTTATTTTCGTCGGTGATGCCGGTCAAGAAGTAACGCGACGATTCGCGTTCGTAGTGGTAGCGCCTGGACGCCAAGACGGCGCCCTCGCGGCGTTGAAAATGTACTGCCTCCAGGCGGGCCATTCCGATGCTGTCAGCCTGGCCGAGAACCGAAGCCTGCTGATATTCGTAACGACCCCCCCCATCGGGTCCGTCGATCGATTCAACAACGCCGTCGCGCCAACCGATTTTGACGCTTCGGCCTTTGTCGTCCGAGATTAAAGTTAGCTGGCGCTCCGCGTCGTGCGAATAAGTCGCGGATCCCCCGGTCGCGCTATGCGAGCTGACCATCTTGTACGTACCATTTAAATTCTTGTAGCGCTCAACCTGACCGTTGGTGGTGGTGAGGAGCAGGTCGTTATAGTTCACGTCGAGCGCCTTCATCGAGACCCGCTTGTCATACCGCGAGACGAGTTTTCCGCCTGGCAGCAGGTCAAAAGCAAAAGCGCTACCGTCGCCGAAGGTGCCGGAGACGAAGGGCAAGAATATGCTGAACCGATCGACGACGAGCTCCCGGTCAAACGAAAAGGACCACCCGACTCCTGCGGATTGCGCGCTCCAGTTTTTGCGTAAGGTGCGATAGGTGCGTTGGATGCGCAGCCAGTCGCTTGGTCCGGCGATCAGGTCTGTTTCAGTCTGCACTTTGGCGCCACTTGCCAGTTGCACTGGATTGCCCAGTGTAAAGCCGACGTCCTCCTCTGAACAGCAGATTGGATCAGGGGACGGTGCGGGCGCTTCAGCTTGCTTGACGCAAACCCCCGGCGAACGTGGGCTGTATCCGGTTTCGCAGACAAGGATAGCGATGCCGTATCACTCGCCACCTTTTGCGAACACGCACCTGACCGAATCTACGTTGCGATTAGATCAATAATGTTGCGAATTTATAAGCATTCCTGCGGACCTTTTCAGAAGGTTGTACAAAACAGTCATCACGGTCCTGTGCCGAATCGCAATTGTTGGCCGCCGTGGAAAGGCTCGCGGTCGGGCGAATACAGCTCGCTCCAGCGGTTGGTGCGCCCGAGGATCTGGTCGTTGACGAGGATTGCACCGGCGGTGCAGTGGGTCATGCCGTTGCCGGAGTCGCCGGTGATGATGAAGACGTTGCCTTCGTCGAGCGGATTGCGGCCGAGCAGGGCGATGCCGTCACCCGGTTCCATCACCCGGCCCGACCAGGCGTAGTCGACCTGGCCGGCGATCGGGAAGCGCGCCCGTGCCCACGCCTCGATTTCGTCGTAGCGCTGCTGCGCCGGCGGGCTTGCCGCGTCCTTGTGGTCCTGGCCGCCGACGACCAGCAGTTCGTAGTTGGCGTCCGGTCTGGCCGACGCCAGCCGCACGTAGTAGTACGGTTTGCCGGTGTCCCACAGCAGCGCGCGCGGCAGCGCGTCTTTCGGCACGCGCAGGCCCAGCACGTAGCTGCGGTACGACTCCTGCATGCCGTGCTTGACGAAGCGCTCGATGAACGGCACGTTGGTGGCGATGACGACGGCAGCGGCCGTGATCGCGCCCTGCTCGCAGCGCACCGTCTGCGAGACGGCGTCGCCGCCGACGTCGAGCGCGCGGGTGTGATCGTGGATCCTGCCGCCGAGCGTGATGATCGCGCGCGCCAGCCCGGCGAGGTATTTGAGGGGATGGAACTGGGCCTGGCGCGCAAAGCGCAGGCACGGGCCGGTGTCGAACTGCAGGCCGGGCACGCGCTCGAGGCGGCGCACGTCGAGGCCGAAGCGGCTCGTCACCGCGTACTCGCTCTCGAGCACCGCGTTCCACTGGCCGTTCGGATTGAACAGGTAGCCGTCGAGGCGCTCGAATTCGCAGACGATCTGTTCGACGCGGATGATCGATTCGACGCAGTCGGTGGCGCGGCGGTAGCTGTCGGCCACCAGCGCGGCCTTGACGGCGCCGAAGCCGCGTTCGAGTTCGGAGTAGCGTTCGTCGGGCGGGAACATGTGCGCCGTGCTGCGGCCAGTTTCGCCGGCGCCGATGCCGGCGCTGTCGATGACGATCACCGATTTACCCTCGCGCAGCAGCATGTAGGCAGTGGTCAGGCCGGCGATGCCGGCGCCGATCACGCAGACGTCGGCAGTGGTGTCGCCGTCAAGGGCGGGGAAAGCGGGCATGCTGGCGTTGTCGAGCCAGATCGCGGTGGTCGGAGCGTTTGATGCTTGCATAGGCAGTATCTCCTGTCTGTTGTTCCTTTGTGTGACGTCCGAGTAGACAGGATTGTTCAATCGACAACTGTGCGCTTGCGAACAGAGAGGGGCGGAGCGGAGGAGTTGAGGCTGTAGGAGGACGCCGCGCTTTCAAGTGGGCAAAATACTACTGGGAAATTCGCGCGGCGCCGGTCAGCTGTGCGAGTCGGCGTACGGATCCGGATAGCCGAGCGCTTCGAGGATGTCGCGCTCGAGCTGCTCCATTTCGCCGGCTTCTTCCTCGTGCTCGTGGTCGTAGCCCTGGGCGTGCAGCACGCCGTGCACCACCAGGTGGGCGGTGTGTTCTTCGACCGTCTTCTGCTGTTCGGCCGCTTCGCGTTCGAGCACGTCGGTGCAAAGGATGATGTCGGCGCGGGTCGGCTCGTCGGCGGCCAGTTCCTCGCCCTCGTTGTAGGCGAACGTCAGCACGTTGGTGGCGTAGTCCTTGGCGCGGTAATCGCGATTGAGCACGCGCCCCTCCTCCTCGGCGACGAAGCGGATAGTCAGCTCGGCCGGCCCGAGCAGGGCAGCCTGCACCCAGCGCCGCACCTTCTGGCGCGACACCGACGCCAGCAGGCGCGCATCGGGATACTGCACCGCCAGCGTAAGCTTATTTTTTGCGGACATTTTTCGCACCCGGTTTGGGCAGGGCGATCAGCTCCTGGATCGAGGCGGCCGACTCGTAGGCGTCGACGATGCGCCCGACCAGCGGATGGCGCACCACGTCGGCGCTGGAGAACTGGGTGAAGGCGATGCCGCGCACGTCCTTGAGGACATGCACCGCGTCGATCAAGCCGCTCTTCTGGGTCTTGTGCAGGTCGACCTGGGTGACGTCGCCGGTCACCACGGCCTTGCTGCCGAAGCCGATCCGGGTCAGGAACATCTTCATCTGCTCGACCGTCGTGTTCTGCGCTTCGTCGAGGATCACGAACGCGTGGTTCAAGGTGCGCCCGCGCATGTAGGCCAGCGGCGCGATCTCGATGACCTGTTTCTCGAACATCTTCTGGGTGCGGTCGAAACCGAGCAGGTCGTACAGCGCGTCGTACAACGGCCGCAGGTACGGGTCGACCTTCGAGGCCATGTCGCCGGGCAGGAAGCCGAGGCGCTCGCCCGCTTCCACCGCGGGGCGCGTGAGGACGATGCGCTTGACCGCGTCGCGTTCGAGCGCGTCGACCGCGCACGCCACCGCGAGGTAGGTCTTGCCGGTGCCGGCCGGGCCGACGCCGAAGGCGATGTCGTGTTCGAGGATCGCGCGCAGATACTGGATCTGGTGCGGCGTGCGCCCGCGCAGGTCGGCGCGGCGCGTCTTGAGCACCGGCGTGGTGATCTCGGTCATGTCCGGATGCTCTTCGTCGGGCGCTTGCGGCGCGATGGTCGGCGCCAGGCCGGAGCGCTGTTCGACCAGCGCGAGCTGCACTTCCTCGATCGGCACGATCTTGTTGGCGACGGCGTAGAAGCGCTCGAGGATCTCGACGGCGACATCGGCGTTGCTGCCGCTGACGATGAATTTTTCGCCGCGGCGGAAAATGGTGACGTCGAGGGCGGCCGAAATCTGGCGCAGGTTTTCGTCGAGCGGGCCGCACAGGTGGGCCAGCCGGGTGTTGTCGAGCGGCTCGGGGACGAAGTACGAGGGCTGGGTAGGGGTCTTGGTTTTCAACTGGCTTTCGCAATCAGGTCGGCGCTGGCGACTAGTTCGCCGCGCAAGGTGTAGTTAAAACTCTCGGTGATGCGCACGTCGGCCATGCTGCCCACCAGCGCGGCAAACTGCGCGCCGGCGGCGAAGTTGACCACGCGGTTGTTCTCGGTGCGGCCAGCAAGTTCGCCGGCGTCCTTTTTCGACGGACCTTCGACGACGATGCGCTGCACCGTGCCGACCATCGCCGCGCTGAACTTGCGCGTGTTGGCGTCGATCGCCGCCTGCAGGCGCTGCAATCTCGCCAGCTTGACTTCATGCGGCGTGTCGTCTTCCAGGTTGGCGGCCGGCGTGCCGGGGCGCTTGCTGAAGATGAAGCTGTAGCTCGTGTCGAAACCGACATCGGCAATGAGCTTCATCATCGCTTCGAAGTCGGCCTCGGTTTCGCCGGGGAAGCCGACGATGAAGTCCGACGAAATCGACATGTTCGGGCGCACCGCCTTGATGCGGCGGATGATCGACTTGTACTCGAGCGCCGTGTAGCCGCGCTTCATGGCGCCGAGCACGCGGTCCGAGCCATGCTGCGCCGGCAGGTACAAGTGGTCGACCAGCTGCGGGATGGTGGCGTAGGCGTCGATCAGGCGCTGGGTAAATTCCTTCGGATGGCTGGTGACGAAGCGGATCCGCTCGACGCCGGGGATGGCAGCGACGTATTCGAGCAGCAGCGCGAAGTCGGCAGTTTCACCGCCTTCCATGGCACCGCGGAAGGCGTTGACGTTCTGCCCCAGCAGCGAGATTTCGCGCACGCCCTGCGCGGCCAGGCCAGCTACTTCAGCGAGCACGTCCTCGAACCGGCGCGACACTTCCTCGCCGCGGGTGTACGGCACCACGCAGTAACTGCAGTACTTGCTGCAGCCTTCCATGATCGACACGAACGCCGAGGCGCCGTCGGTGCGGGCGGGGGGCAGGTGGTCGAACTTCTCGATTTCGGGGAAGCTGATGTCGACCTGCGCCGCGCCGCTGCTGCGCCGTTCGCGCATCATCTGCGGCAGCCGGTGCAAGGTCTGCGGGCCGAACACCATGTCGACATACGGCGCGCGCTTGACGATGGCGTCGCCCTCCTGCGAGGCGACGCAGCCGCCGACGCCGATCAGCAGATCGGGCCTGGCCAGCTTCAGCTCGCGCAGGCGGCCCAGGTCGGAAAACACTTTTTCCTGCGCCTTTTCGCGCACCGAGCAGGTGTTGAGCAGGATGACGTCGGCGTCTTCCGGCGTATCGGTGCGCACCATGCCGTCCGAGGCGCCGAGCACGTCCGCCATCTTGTCGGAATCGTACTCGTTCATCTGGCAGCCGAAGGTCTTGATAAATACTTTTTTCTGCATGGAATGTTCTTGCTAGTGGTGTGCTGACGCTGTGACAACGCGAGGTGGCAGTTTACCGTAAATCGGCAACTTGGGCGGATTCGGCCGGGCGGCGCGCGCCGCCCGGCGAAGTATTAAATGCAAACGAATTTGTGAAATGCGGCACGGCGCCGACGACTAATGGTATTACTTTGCGCAAATTATACTGGGCGTTTCCTGCTGAAAACTTTCACATTCGTTAAATTGCCCAGAAGTATTTTCTGTTGTAAATCAATGGGTTCCGCCGGAATCGTCAAGCACAAGCTGAGTTCAAGAAAACTCTTGCGTGCGCCACAAATTATCCCCATGTGTTGAAATGCCGTTGTGACAAGCTTTCCGCACGATAGCTTGATTTTAAACAATGTAGGCGAAGCGAAGGTCGGATGTACTGATAGCGTATGAGTCTGATAATTTGTTTGATGAACAAGTGCGTTGGGAAGGCGAGTAGCGCGCAGGCGCAAACGATCCGGCAACGGTGAACGTGATTGATCGGTGGTTTGCTAGTTTGATCATCACACGTCGTTTTCCGGGAACTTATTTAGACGAAAGATAGTCTTTAACAAAGTTCGTAACGGAACTATTTCAACCACATACACGAGGTAAGATCATGGCACACCATGCTTTGGCATCACAAGAAAGTTACAACCCGAACCACCTGCTCGACATTCTGCTCGGCAAAATGCAGCTGAAGAACGACGCTGCCTTGTCGCGCATGCTCGAGGTGGCCCCGCCTGTCATCAGCAAGATTCGCCACCACCGCCTGCCGGTCGGCGCGTCGCTGCTGATCCGCATGCACGAAGTGACCGGCATGAGCATCCGCGACCTGCGCGACCTGATGGGCGATCGCCGCACCAAGTATCGTCTGTCCGACGCCCAGGGCCGTCCAAAGGCGGAAGACAAGGCCGCAGCCGAGGCAGCAGCGGCGACCACCACCACCGGCAACTATGCCCATTGATTCCGCGGGCGTGGCGGCAGCAGCTGTCATGCCAGCGGCGGATAGGGTAACAACACGCACACCGCGCAGCACGTGATCGGCGCCATCGATTTTGTTGAATCGCGACGCCGGGCACGGATTCCTGCGCAAGCCGTGCGCTCGGGAGTTAGCCCATCAGGACGGTAGCAATTTCTTCAAACTGCAATTCCGTTTCGCGAAATACATGCAGGTAGCTTTCCTCAGTGAGGCCCAGCGCGGTCCAGGCGACCGATGAGACGCGGGGCACCACGTCGTCGGTCTCGCGCGCGAGATCCAGTGCGTGAACGATGGCATTGGCCACATGAATGATGGTGGCCAGGAAGCCCGCGCCCGGGTGCTCCGGGCTGTGGTGGTTGGCAATTGCCAGCCGCATCGTGTCCGAAAAATTCCAGTGGTCCGCCAGCGCGACGCCCGCCATCACATGGTCGACGCCGAGCACCGCCCGTTCCGCGTCGAGCATGTCGACGTCGTGGGCGGCGCGGTAAGCGATCGCTTCGGCGTAGCGTTCCGGGTAGGTGCTGACCAGTACCTGCCGACCGATGTCGTGCAGCAGGCCGGCGGTGAAGGCGTAGTCCTGGTTGAAGCGCATGCGCCGTGCCAGCACCCGCGCGCAGGCGGCGGTGCCGATCGAATGGCGCCAGAACGCCTTGTCGTCAAACCCGGCGCACTTGCCGGCCGCGAAGCAACCGGTGACGGCGGCGGCGGTGATGATGTTGCGCGTCGTCTGAAAGCCGAGAAACGTGATCGCCTGCTGGATCGTGGTTACCTTCACCTGCAGCCCGTATACCGACGCATTGGCCAGGCGCAGCGTCTTGGCCGTCAGCGCCTGGTCGTGCGAAACTTTCTTGGCGAGCACGGAAATGTCGACGTCTTCCTGATCGATGCTGGTCAGCAGTTCCATCACCACCGCGGGCAGCGACGGCAGGTCTTCGAGTTTGCCGACAACGTCGTCGAGGCTCAGCGGTGTCATTCCGTCATCTCCCGCTCGAGCCGGTAGTCCGTGACGTAGCGGTACAGCGCGGCGGTGGCGCTATCGTCGTCGTTGCCGGCGTCATGGTGGCGAAACAGGTGCGCCAGGCGCGCCTGCACGGCGGACAGATCGACCGCCGGCGCGGCGGCGTCGGCGCCGCACAGGATCGCCAGCATCTCGATGCCATGGCGCGGCAGCAGGGCGATGATCGAGGTGGTCAGCACGGCGCCTTGCGGCAACAGCACCTGACCCTGCTGGTCTAGCAACACATCCGAGAGCACCATCCCGGGCCGTACATCGGCCAGCGCCAGGTGCTGATAAGCTGAACTCATGCCATTCTCCATTTTAGTGCTCAATAGTACCATCGGCGCGCAACGCGGTTGGCTGTAAATCTGACCGACCCTCGATCGCTTGCCAAGCGGCAGGGCTTCCCTTACATTGGGGGACAGCGTCCTTGAAAGGATCGAATGTTCAGTATTCAAAGCCGCTTGCAACTGCTGTTCGTGGTGATCGTCACGCTGGTGCTGGCCATTTCCGGCAGCTATGCCCAGTACTCGCTCGGCAAGGAACTCGAAAGCAGCAACCAGCGCCTGCGCGACGGCGTGCTGACCCGCCTCGGGATCAGCCTGCCGTCGGCGCTGTGGGACCTCGACAAGGCCAAGGTCGAGACGATCCTGGAGGCCGAAATGCTGCCGCCCGAAGTGGTCTCGATCCGCGTCTATGACAGCGCGGTGGGCCTGTTCGCCGGCAAGGCGCGCGGCGCCGACGGCGGGCTCGTCGCGGCCGGCCGCCAGCCGCCGGCCAGCGCCACCCCGGTCGCCGCCGATCTCGTTTTCCGCGACGCCGGTTCGGCCAGCACCAGCATGCAGCCGGTACCGGTGGGCAAGGTCGTCGTGTATTTCAGCCGTGCGCAGATCGACGCCGCGCTGTCGTCCGAACTGATGCGCAAGATCATCGAGGTGCTGCTGCTCGACGTCATCCTGGTGCTGGCGCTGTCGTCGTCGCTGCGTGTCGTGTTCCGCCCGCTGCGCCGGCTCAGCTACGGCCTGTTCGAGCTGGCCACGCGCGGCACCGGCGAAGTCGAGGAGTTGCCGGAGAACCGCCGCGACGAGCTCGGCGACGTGATCCGCGGCTTCAACCAGATCCAGCGCCGCCTGAAGTCGACCATCCTGCGCATCCGCGAGGCCGAGGACGCCGCGCTGCGCTCGGCGCAGCAGACCGAGCAGGCGATGACGGATCTGCGCCGCACCCAGGAGTCGCTGCTGCAGTCGGAGCGGCTGGCCTCGCTGGGCAGCCTGGTCGCCGGCGTGGCACATGAAATCAATACGCCGGTCGGCATCGCCCTGACCAGCGCATCGGTGCTGAAGGACGCCACCGACCAGTTGCAGGCGGCCGTCGCCACCGACGGGCTGAGAAAATCGGTGGTGCTGCGCTACCTCGACACGGCGGCCGAAAGCACCCGCCTGATCATCAACAACGCCTACCGCGCGGCCCACCTGATCCACAGTTTCAAGCAGATCGCCGTCGACCAGACCAGCGAGGCGCGGCGCCGGTTCGCGCTGATGGCGTATATCGACGAGATCGTCACGAGCCTGCAGCCGAAGCTGAAGAACATCGCCCTCGAGCTCAAGCTCGAGGGCGACGACGATATCGTGCTCGACAGCTACCCCGGCGCGTTTGCCCAGGTCATCACCAACCTGATGCTCAATTGCGCCGAGCATGCGCTTTCACCCGAGCATCCCGGCACCATCGACATCCACGCGCGGCTGGTCGGCGACATGGTCGAACTACTGCTCACCGATAACGGCAAAGGCATCCCGCCGGAGGTGCTCGACCGCATCTTCGATCCTTTCTTCACCACCCGGCGCGGGCAGGGCGGCACCGGACTCGGCCTGAACATCGTCTACAACCTCGTCGTCAAACAGTTTTGCGGCACCATCAAGGCGCGCAGCACGGTTGGCGTCGGCACCGAATTTACCTTGCGCATGCCCCGCGTGACGCCACGCGACGGCGCCGTCGACATCGATGCGGTGGAAAGCGCCGGCGCGCCGCCGCATTAGTGCTGCGCTTGCGCCGGGCCAAGCTGGACCGCTGGTTTTGTTGTATTCTCGCCATGCCGCGCGCCTCCGGAACAACGGAAGCCGGGCCTGCTGCGCGATCACTGTCGCGCTAACGCCACGCAAAGGATCCCCATGAAACTGTACTTCAGTCCCGGCGCCTGCTCGCTGTCCCCCCACATTGCCCTGCTCGAAGCAGGCCTGCCGTTCACCACCGAAAAGGTCAACATCCGCAAGCGGCTCACCGAGAGCGGCGCCGACTTCATGGCCATCAATCCGAAAGGATACGTCCCGGCACTGGAACTGGACAATGGCACCATCCTCACCGAAGGCGTGGCGATCACGCAGTACATCGCCGACCAGGCTCCCGACAAGCAGCTGACGCCGGCCCACGCTACCGCCGAGCACTACCAACTGCTCGAGTGGCTCAATTTCATCGGTACCGAAATCCACAAGAATTACAGCCCGCTGTTCAATCCGGCCAGCAGCGACGACGCCAAGGCCGGTGCGCGCGCGGCGCTGGCGAAGCGGTTTGCCCTCGTTGCCCAGCGCCTCGAAGGCCGCGACTACCTCATCGGCGAGCGCTTCTCGGTGGCCGATGGCTACCTGTTTACTGTCCTCAACTGGGCTGCCGTGGTCCAGTTCGATCTCGCGCCATACCCCGTGCTGCAGGCGTTTCACGCCCGCATCGCTGCCCGCCCTGCGGTGCAGCAGGCGATGCGCGACGAAGGCTTGCTGGGCTGACCGGCGACCAGCGTAACGCTGTGGAGTAGAATCGGGGGCATGACCTTCCACTGCGGCATTGCCCTCCTGCGCGGCATCAATGTCGGCCGCGCCAAACGCGTCGCGATGGCCGACTTGCGTACCTTGTTCGAAGAACTCGGCTTCACCGACGTGCGTACCGTCCTCAATAGCGGCAACGTCGTGTTCGGCAGTCCGGTGCATGCGCCGGCGCCGGCCGCCGCCGCCATCGAGGAGGCGCTGGTGCGCCGGCTCGGCGTCGCCGCGCGCGTGATGGTGCGTAGTGGCGAACAACTCGGCGCCATCGTCGCCGCCAATCCGCTGGTGGCGCAATCCACCGACCATGCGCGCCTCGTCACCTTCATCTTGTCCGATGGCAGCCACGCACCACTGCTTGCGCCGCTGGCCGAGCACGATTGGGCGCCTGGCGCGCTGGCAGTGGGCAAGGATGCTGTGTATGTCTGGTGTCCCGACGGCGTGCTCGACAGCGCGGCGGCTGCGGCCGTCAGCAAGGTGCTGGGTGACTCCACGACGGCGCGCAACTGGAATACCGTCACCAAGCTGCACGCGCTGTGCACGGCGCGCGGGTAGCTGCGCGGGTAGCTGTACACCCTCGTGCTGCAGCGCGCCTTGCCGCTTACTTGAACTTTTCGCTGCTGTCGCGCGTTGCGCGGTAGCCGATCAGCACCAGCCCCAGCAGCATCATGGCGAACATTTCCGGTTCGGCCAGCTCGGATGTGGCCGACTGCAGCACGACAATGCCACCCGCGCCGCCCGAGGCCGGCAGGTTGGCCGCCGCGACGACCGGCAACGTTAGTGGCAAACCGGCTGGCCCGCGCCCGGCCGCGACCTCCGCCACGCTGGCCTGCGCGCTGCCGAACATGAGCAGCGCCAGGCTTGCTGCAAGTGCGATTTTTGTCACGGCATCTTCCTTTGTTTGTCCCTGCCGCCAATGGAAAATCGGATTCGATCCACGACTCCAGCATACCGCGATTCTTGATGGCGGGGCGTCCGATTCGACTGACAAACAACAAACAGATAGCCGCGTTGTAGAGCCCGCCATTGAAGGCGGCGTACGATTTAACAGATGTTGATAACGCCAACAAAAAGGGCGGTAATCGGCACGTTTTTATCAAGTCGATAAGCAAGTTTATCAGGACGATAACGGGTTCAATTACTGCTGTGATCACATCTGTTGCGCTGCACGAAGTTTTACATAAATTTGTTTGTACCTGGGTTTTTTTTGGCGGTATAGTCTCGATATCCTTATTGCCTCCGAGCATCAAATTGATGGCAAATGGTCATTGTGCGGCCCTCGGGCCATCCTGCCTTTTCGATTGCTGCGCCCCACCTTCGCCGGCAACCACGGCTGTTCGCAGTCCGCACCACGCGCATCAATCAATCAAAGAGTCCCTATGCCTAACTTAGCCAAACTTCAGATCGCCTTCAAGAACACGTATGTGCGCGTCGGCGCCGTCATGCTGCTCGCCTTGATCGTCTGGATGGCGTTCTTGCGCGGTGACGTCGCCCAGGACACCAGTCCGATCGTGCTGTCGCAGAACATCTCCGAAATCACCGCGCTGGCCGCGAAGAAGGAACAGCTCGACTATTTGATGGTGGCCAAGCCGCTGTCCGAGTCGCCGCGCTACATCTTCAAGTTCAAGGGCGCCTCCGAGCTGCACGTCGTCAAGGTGCCGAGCACCTCGCACCTGAGCCTCGAGCGCGAAGTGCTGCTCAAGAACGCCATCCCGTATTCGATCGCCAAGGACGACTATCTCGCTTCGCACAAGGCGGTGCTGCTCGACGAAGGCGAAAACAGCGCCTCGGCGCAAGCGACCGCCTTCCTCAAGCGCCACGCGCTCGACGTCCTGCTCATCGGCCTGATCATCTACGCACTCAAGTTCGGCATTCCCGGCATGGGCATGAACGCCTCCGTCATCACGCCCGACAAGCTCAAAGGCAGCATGGACGACCTGATCGGCATGGAAGACATCAAGCAGGAAGTGCTGCATCTCGAAGACATGATCCGCAACCGCGCCGAATACAAGTCGCACAACATCGACAAGCCGTTCAACGTGATGCTGACCGGCCCGGCCGGCACCGGCAAGACCAAGCTGGTAGGCTACCTCGCCAAGAAGCTCAACGTGCCGCTGATCCAGGCATCCGGCTCGGCACTCGAATCGGGCTTTATCGGCGGCGGCTCGAAGGCGCTCAACGCGCTGTACCGAAAGGCCTGCGCCAAGGGCAGCTGCATCATCTTCCTCGATGAAGCGCAGACCCTGTTCATGCCGCGCGGCCGCGGCGAAAAGAAGTGGGAAGACGACACCGCCAACACGCTGCTCGGCCTGCTCGACGGCGTCAAGAGCGACAAGGGCGCCGGCGTGATCTGGGTGGTGGCGTCGAACTTCGACGATGCCTCGTCCGAGATGGACGAGGCGATGCTGCGCCGCTTCTCGGTGAAGATCAACTTCCGCCTGCCGAACAAGGCCGAGCGCGGCGAACTGCTCAAGAGCTTTTTGTCGCACAAGAAGGAAGGCCTGGTCGACTGGAATGACCTCGACCTGGGCCAGGTCGCCGAGATGACCGCCAACCTCAGTCCCGCGCTGCTCGAAACCGTGGTCGAACGCGCCAGCATGATCTCGATCCAGGAAAAGACGATCATCAACACCGACCTGATGTTCCGCGCTTTCGAGCGCGCCACGCTGGGCCTGACCGACCGTGCGACGACGGCCGAAAAGCACAAGCAGCGCGAGCGCGTTGCGCTGCACGAACTGGGACACTTCTTCATGCAGATCGATCCGTACCTGCGCCAGGGAATGTCGCTCGAACAGGTGAAGGCGAAGTCGCACCTGCTCAAGATCAGCACCGAGTCGGTGTCGAAGATCGGCGCCCTCGGGTACGTGCTCAATTCGGGCGACGACGTATCGCTGCGCACGCTCGAAGAACTCGAGCAGGATGTCATCCAGCTTTACGGCGGCGTCGCTGCCGAGGAGCTGTTCTACGGCGCGCGCGGCATTTCGGTCGGCAGCCAGAACGACATCGAAAAGGCCACCAAGATGCTGAACCTGATGGTCAACCGCCTGTCGATGTATTCGCGCTCGAAGATCGACTACACCCAGCTTGGCCAGGACAGCAACGGCGAACACTCGATCCGCCAGGTCGAGGAGAAGTCCGATGAACTCTACAGCTACACGCTGGGCGCGATCCACGATTACAAGGCGATGATCGAGTCGATCAAGGACACGCTGCTCGACCAGTACGTGCTGTCGAAGGATGCGATCTTCGCGCTGCTGGAGGAGCGCCGCGAGCTGCTGATGGCGCACATCTCCGGTCCGCACCTGACGCTGTGCGAGGGCGCCGCCGTCTGATAGGGGGCAGACCCGATTTTGCTTTCAGGGGGTCTGACCCCGGTTGTGTTGGCGCCGGCCGACCAAGGTCAGACCCTCAAGGCGCCGTCGCCAGCATCAGCAGCGACTTGCGCACCGAATCGCGCACCGCCAAAAATTCTTCCCGCCGCTTGTGCTTGTCCAGCCTGAACAGCATCAGGCCTTCCATCTGCGCCACCATCAGGATTGCGCGCTGCATGTACTCGCTGTCCGGTATCGCCGGATTGAGGCCGCGGATCAGCAGGTAGATCGCCTTGCGCTCGCGCCCCAGCATCCTGGCCATCAGCGACGACGCGAACGCGTTGCGCGACGCCAACGCCCAGATCTCGAAGAAAATCGCGTGCGTCACCGGATCGGTGATCTCGTCGAGGAACATGTCGACCGTCGACAGGAACAGCTCGCTGCGCGAGGCGCTGCCCATCTCCGCGCGGATCGAATCCATCTTCGCCTGGAACACGTCCATCGTGTACAGCAGCAGCGCTTCGACCAGCGAATCCTTGCTCTGGTAATAGTGCTGCACGTTCGACAGGCTGATGCCCACTTCGGCCGCCACGCGCCGCATCGACAGCCCGGCATAGCCGTCGGCGGCGAGCAGTTCGCGCGCCGCCTGCAGGATATCCTTGGCGCGGCCGAGCCCCTTCTCGGTCGTGACCGAGGACTTGTTTATCGGGACGCTGGCGAGTGACGGTGGCATGCTGTAATTATCGCACGCGTCAGCTATGCCAAAATAGTACGGCTGACCTATAATCGAGTGTCCAAATCGTTCAGGAGCGCGCAGTGAGCCGCAAAGTATTCGTCACCGGCGTAGGCATGATCCCGTTCGCCAAGCCAGGCGCCAGCGCGCCGTACGACCAGATGGGCGCGATGGCCACCCGCCAGGCGCTGGAAGACGCCGGCATCGGCTACGACGACGTCGAGCAGGCGTATGCCGGCTACGTCTACGGCGACTCGACCAGCGGCCAGAAGGCGCTGTACCAGGTCGGCCTGTCCGGCATCCCGATCGTCAACGTCAACAACAATTGCTCGACCGGTTCGACCGCGCTGTTCCTGGCGCGCCAGGCGGTGGCCAGCGGCGCCGCCGACTGCGTGCTGGTGCTCGGCTTCGAGCAAATGAGCCCTGGCGCACTCGGCAACGTGTTCGACGACCGTCCCAGCCCTTTCGATCCGTTCGACGCCGTTACCGACCGGCTGGTCGGCAAGCCGGAGATCCCGCTGGCACTGCGCTACTTCGGCGGCGCGGGCCTGGCGCACATGGAAAAATACGGCACCCCGTTCGACGCCTTTGCCAAGATCCGCGCCAAGGCCAGCCGCCATGCCGTGAACAATCCGCTGGCGCTGTTTCGCAAGCAAGTGAGCACCCAGGACGTGCTCGACGCGCCAATGATCTGGCCGGGCGTGATGACGCGCCTGATGGCATGCGCGCCAACCTGCGGCGCCGCCGCGGCCGTGCTGGTATCGGAACAATTCGCGCGCAAGCATGGCCTCAGGACCGACGTCTACATCGCCGGCCAGGCCATGACGACCGACCGTCCCGGCACCTTCGATTCGAACGACATGATGCGCCTGGTCGGCTACGACATGAGCCGCGAGGCGGCCGCCAAGGTCTACGCGCAGTCCGGCATCGGCCCGGAAGACCTCGACGTCGTCGAACTGCACGACTGTTTCGCCCAGAACGAGTTGATCACCTACGAGGCGCTCGGCCTGTGCCCGGAGGGCGGCGCCGACAAGTTCATCAGCGAAGGCGACAATACCTACGGCGGCAAGGTCGTGACCAATCCATCCGGCGGCCTGCTGTCGAAAGGCCATCCGCTTGGCGCCACCGGCCTGGCGCAGTGCTACGAGCTGACCCACCAGCTGCGCGGCGACGCCGCCGCGCGCCAGGTCAAGGGCGCGAAAGTCGCGCTGCAGCACAACCTCGGTCTCGGCGGCGCCTGCGTCGTCACCATGTACCGCGCGTCGTAGGAGCTGCCATGGACCTCACTTCTCCGTGGATGAATCCCGAGCTGGAAGGCTTTCGCGACGCGGTGCGCCGCTTCGTCGACAGTGAAGTGGCGCCGCACCAGCAGCGCTTCAGGGACCAGCAGCACGTCGACCGCGCACTGTGGAACAAGGGCGGCGAGATCGGCATGCTGCTGGCCGATATACCGGAACAGTACGGCGGCTCGGGCGGCAGCTTCGCCCACCAGTGCGTCGTTTTCGAGGAGCTCGGCTACGCCGGCGACATGGCGTTCGGCATCCACGTGCACGCCATCGTCGCCCACTACATCCTCAACCAGGGCACCGAAGAACAAAAACAGAAATACCTGCCGCTGTTGGCCAGCGGCGAGATGGTCGGCGCCATCGCCATGTCGGAACCGGGCGCCGGCTCCGACCTGAAGGGCATCCGCACCGCCGCCGTGGCAGGCCCCGGCGGCTACCGCGTCAACGGCTCCAAGACCTTCATCTCGAACGGCTTTTTGGCCGACCTCGTTCTGGTGGTCGTCAAGACCGACCCCGAAGCCGGCGCGCGCGGCGTGTCGCTGCTGTTGCTCGAGACGAACAACAATCCGGGCTTCCGGGTAGGCCGCATCCTCGAAAAAGTCGGCCAGAAGGGCCAGGACACGTGCGAGCTTTTCTTCGACGACGCCCACGTGGCAAGCGACGGTGTCCTGGGCGGCGTCGAAGGACGCGGCTTCGCGCAATTGATGACCGAGCTGCCGTACGAGCGCACCATCCTTGGCGTGTCCGGCGTGGCCGCGATCGAGCGCGCGCTGAAACTGACGGTCGAGCACACGCGTGAGCGCAAGGCATTCGGCCAGGCCCTGATCGAAATGCAGAACACACGCTTCGTGCTGGCCGAGATCAAGACAGAAGCGACCATCGCACGCATCTTCATCGACCGCTGCATCGACGACATGATCGCCGGGCGCATGGATGCGGTGCAGGCGTCGATGGCGAAGTACTGGATCTCGGACCTGCAATGCAAGGTCATCGACCAGTGCGTGCAGCTGTTCGGCGGCTACGGCTACATGCTCGAATACCCGATCGCGCAGATGTACGTCGACGCGCGGGTGCAGCGCATCTACGGCGGCGCCAATGAGATCATGAAAGAAATCATCGCCCGTTCACTGTAAGGGGAACTTCGCATGGCAGGACCGCTGGCAGGAATTCGCGTGGTGGAGATGGTGGGCCTCGGGCCGTGTCCTTTCGCCGCCATGATGTTGGCCGACATGGGCGCGGAAGTGATCCGCATCGACCGCAAGGCGCCGCCCGGCGCCGACAATCCGTTCCCGATGCTCGGCACGAAGTACGACGTGATGGCGCGCGGGCGCCGCTCGCTGGCGCTTGACCTCAAGCTGCCGGCGGCCAAGGAAGTGGTGCTGCGCCTGCTCGACCAGGCCGACGTCGTGCTGGAGGGCTTTCGTCCCGGCGTGATGGAGCGGCTCGGCTTCGGCCCCGACGTCTGCCACGCGCGCAACCCGAAGCTGGTGTACGGCCGCGTGACCGGCTGGGGGCAGCACGGTCCGCTGGCGCAGGCGGCAGGCCATGACCTCAACTACATCGCGCTGACCGGCATGCTGCACGCGATGGGCCGCGCCGACACGCCGCCGGCGCCGCCCTTGAACCTGGTGGGCGACTTCGGTGGCGGCGCCATGATGCTCGCGTTCGGCGTCGTCTGCGCGGTGCTCGAGGCGCGCACCTCCGGCAACGGCCAGGTGGTCGACGCCGCCATGACCGACGGCGCCGCGCTGCTCGGCGCCATGATGTACGGCTTTCGCGCCTTCGGCGCATGGAACGACCAGCGCGCCTCGAACCTGCTCGACGGCGGCGCCCCGTTCTACGATACCTACGCCTGCCTTGACGGCAAATTCATCTCGATCGGCTCGATCGAGCCGCAGTTCTATGCCTTGCTGCTCAAGCTGACCGGCGCCTCCGACCCGGCCTTCAGCGCCCAGATGGACGCCACCAGCTGGCCGCAGATGAAACAGCGCTTCACCGCGCTGTTCGCCACGCGCGGGCGCGGCGACTGGTGCGCTCTGCTCGAAGGCACCGACGTCTGCTTCGCCCCGGTGCTCGACATGGCCGAGGCGCCGGCCCATCCGCACAACGTCGCCCGCGGCACCTTCATCGACATCGACGGCGTGACGCAGCCGGCGCCTGCGCCGCGCTTTTCGCGCACCGCGCCGGCGGTGGGCGCTGCCGCGTCCGCGCCGGGCGCCGACAGCGCCGCCATCCTGGCCGGCTGGGGCTGGGCAGACGCCGATATTGAGGCGCTCAAGGAAGCACACGTGATCTGACGCGTGCAAACGGCCGCGGTAGTAAGATGGCATTCTTGAAACCGCAGAGGAGTCGCGATGGAAAACACGCTGGGTGACCAGGGCCGCATTGCCAGCGCCGGCATGGAAGCCGAAGCGCTGCCCGGCCGCGACCTGTTCGTCGTCGCCAAGTGCCTGGTGCCGACCGATGCCTACGTGCTGCAGGGCTGCCTGGTGGCGGGCGGCGTGCCGGCGGTGGTGGCCGACGCCAACCACGTGCAGGCCGACCTGCTGATCGCGCCGGCGCTCGGCGGCGTGCGCATCCTGGCGCCCGCCGAATACCTGCAGCAGGCGGAAGAAATCCTCGCCGCCTACGAGCGCGGCGACTACCAGCTCGACGAAAACACCGACGTGGGCGAGCCCGATTGAGCACCGCCGTACCGATCGACAAGGAAGGCGAACTGCGCGCCTCCAAGCGGCTGGCGCTGATGTTCTTTATCGGCGCCGGCGTCGTGTTCGCCGTGACGCTGTTCCTGCCGCCGCTGTGGTGGGTCGGTCTTCTCAAAGCGTTCGCCGAGGCGGCGATGATTGGCGCGCTGGCCGACTGGTTCGCCGTCGTCGCCCTGTTCAAGCGGGTGCCGATTCCGTTCGTGTCGCGCCATACCGCCATCATCCCCAAGAACAAGGAGAAAATCGCCGACAACCTGGCCGTGTTCGTGCGCGACAAATTTCTCGATACCGAATCGGTGGTGAGCCTGATCCGGCGCCACGATCCCGCGCAGAAGGTGGCCGACTGGCTGGTCCGGCCCGACAACGCCAAGGTGCTGGGCGACTACCTGGTCAAGCTGGCCGCCGGCGTACTCGATTTCATCGAGGACGCGCCGGTGCAGAACTTCATCCGCAAGGCGGTGCACTCGCTGGTCAACAGCGTCGACCTGTCGCAGTCGGCCGGCGTGATCATCGAATCGATGACCAAAAACGGGCGCCACCAGCAGCTGCTCGACGAAGGCATCAACCAGCTCGCCACGCTGCTGCACAACGAAGAGACGCAGGCCTTCATCGCGCAGGGCATCGTCGACTGGCTGAAGGAAGAATACGCGGTGTTCGAAAAAGTGCTGCCGTCGGAGATGATCGGCCGCAAGGGCGCCGACATCGCGGTGCGGCTGGCGGCCGGCATTCTTGCCAAGGTCAATGGCGACCCCGATCACGAGCTGCGCCGCAACTTCGACCGCTTCACCCACGACTTCGTCGAGCGGCTGAAAAACGATCCCGAGTTCCATCAGAAGGGCGAGGAGATCAAGCAGTACCTGCTAGGCGACGACACCCTCAACACCTACTTGAAGTCATTGTGGGACGACCTGAAGGCGTGGCTGAAAAAGGACCTGCACAGCGAGCAGTCGGTGCTGCACCAGCGCGTGGTGGCCACCGGCAGCTGGATCGGCCGCACGCTGGCCGAGGACGCGCGGCTGCGCCAGTCGCTCAACGACCATCTGGAGGCGGCGGTACGCAGCGCGGCGCCGGAGTTTGCGCAGTTCCTGACCCGGCACATCGCCGACACCGTGAAGAACTGGGACAGCGAGGAGATGTCGCAGCAGATCGAGCTCAATATCGGCAAGGACCTGCAGTACATCCGCATCAACGGCACCTTGGTCGGCGGCTTGATCGGCGTGGTGCTGTACCTGGTGTCGACCTTGCCGGCGCTGCTGGGCGTCGCCGCGCGCTGAGCGATGGTACGGGGTCAGCCCCCGGTTTTTCCGTTGGGGGTCTGACCCAGGGTCTGACCCCGGTTTTTGTTGGCGGCGGCACACCGAGGTCAGACCCCTTGAAAGTAAAACCGGGTCTGACTCCTGAACGTTACGCTTTTACGTCAAAGACGGTCAGTTTGCCATTTGCATCGATCTGCACTTGATACGGGATCCGGACATCGGGAAATCCGAAGTCGCGGGTGTTGCGTGTAACCAGGATGCGGCCGTGCACATCGGCGGTCGCTTTGATGATGGCGTCCGGTATAGGGAGCTTCTTCGCGCCGGGTGCAAAGCTGGCGCTGCGCAACGCGACAGTGCGGTCCGCAACGGCGCCCACTTCAAGCGGGTGGACGGTGAACGACGCTAATTGCGCCTTTGTCTGCCTCTCGGCGTCCGGGTCACTATGCACACCGGCAAGCACTTCTAGCCAGGTAATGACGCTGATGGCGATGTCATCGTGTTTGGCGACTTCATCTGCGGCCTGCGGAATTCCGTTAAAGAAGTCGATGACGATAGTAGTGTCGAGGAGGACTAGTTCCATTCTGACCGCGCCTCCTGCTGGTACTGCAAGCCCTCTTTCGGCGCCGTCGCAAGTTCCTTCCAGATACCAAATCCGTCCATGATGGCACGCTTCTTTGCTTCCTGAGGGTCGGGTTGCGGGGCTTCTTGCGAGCGCGAAATAGCGTGGGATTGTTGCGACCTGATGAATTTCTGCACCAAGCCGTTCTGCTTGAACTGCTCCGCGCGCAGTATCTCCAAGCCGATCATCACAGCACAGTTTGCGACATCCGATGGCAAAACATGTTGGAGCGTCGCAATTTCCTGCGCGCTTTTTGCCGCGTTCTCTTCCAGCTCAACGGTAATTTTTCCCATGGCAATTCTCGCACGGTCCTGAACCAGGTCAGTGTATCGCATGGACGCATGCTTGTCGCACTGTCGCCGCAACTGCGCGGCTGGCGACATCTCAGGCTGTCTGGGGATTGCCGCGTTGAGCTAAATCACGTCGATGCGAAAGCGAGCAGGATCAAGCCGGCGGCCACGATAACGGAAGCGGCGATGCGCCTGGCGCCAAATTTCTCGCCCAAAAAACAGCGATCCGATACACGCCGCGAACACGACGCTCGTTTCGCGTAGCGCGACGACCTGCGCGATCGGCGCGATCGACATGGCGGCGAGCGCGATCGCGTAGCCGCCCACGGAAAGCACGCCGGCCGCCACGGCCGAACGCCAATGGCCGTGCGCGAACGTCGCCATCGCGTCCTTGCCGCGCGTGCCGGCAAAGGCAACCATGCCGATGCCGATGCCGGTGCAGATTTCAAGCCACGCGATGTAGCCGAGCAGCGTGCCGCCTTTGCGTATCCCCAGGCCGCTCAAGAAACTGTAGCCGGCGATCGCCACGCCGGTGCACAGCGCCAGCATGATGGCCTTGCGGTTGCTTGTACTGGTGCCGGAGGCGAGCAGCAACACGCCGGCCGACAGCAGGCACACGCCAAGCATCGACATGGCGCCGAATACCTCGCCGGCCAGCAGCGCGCCGGGTAGCAGGACCAGCAGCGGCGCGATGCCGCGCGCGATCGGGTACACCTGGTTCATGTCGCCGACGCGGTAGGAGGCAATCATCAGTCCGAAATAGGCGTAGTGGATCGCCGCCGCGGCGAGCAGATAGGGCAGCGCCTGCGTCGACGGCAGCGGCACGATGATGGCGGTGACGATGCCCGCGACCAGGCCGACCAGGCGGATCGCCGCCAGCATCAGCACGCGGTCGCCGCTGGTCTTGAGCAAGGCATTCCACGACGCGTGCGCCAGTGCGGCCAGCAGGACCGCGGCGTACGCCGCGACCAGCGGCATCGCTTACACCGCCCGCCGGCCGCTGGCCTTCACAGCTCCAGCGTCCCGCACGGCACGCTGACGATCATCGTGTAGCCGAATACTTCGAGCTGCTGCGCATCGCTGAAATTGAGGGTCACGCCGGCCAGCCAGTCGAGTAGCGGCTGGCGCGCGGGATTGCGCGTGTCGAGCTGCTGCACGACGTTCCTGGCAAATGGCCGCGAATAGGTCAGGCGCACGTCGAACGGGCAGGACATCGCGTTGAAGTCGAAAAAGACCGGCTTTGCCAGGTCCTTGCCGGTGCGCAGAAAATTGACCAGGGTGCTGTCGCGCAGCACGGTGCGCGGTCCGCCGCTAAGGAGGAAACGGTAGGCGCGCAAGACCTCGACCGGCCCCTTGTCGAGGCACGGCAGCCGCAGCCCCGCGGCGAATTCCTCGACCGAATTGCGCAGGCCCTGGTGCGGCGTGGCGGCGATCCACTCCATCGCCGGCGGCAGGTCGGGCGCGGTGAAGCGCAGCTTCACCAGCAGCACGCCCTGCTGCTCCATGCGCAAGGCCTGGCGCGGATACACCGGTTTGGCGTCGGCGACGGTATGGCGCATGCAGCTCATCTGAGCGGCGCGCGCGGGGTCGGCGCTGTCGCGCGGCGGCGACGCCACCACCCGGCTGCGTCCGTCCGGATCGAAAGAGTACTCGCGCAGCAAGGTGACCGGGCCGCCGGCGGCCTGCATGCACGGAACGCGGTATTGCTCGACGTGCTCGCTGACGACATCGTCGAGCGCACGGATGCCGGATCGTCGCACAAGCGTGACGCGCGGGGAGCGCTCGGGATCGCGGAACTCGAGCTGCACGCGCACGACGCCGCCTTCTTTGCGGTTGAGCGATTCGGCCGGGTAATCCGGGCGGTCGGGCCCGCCGGCCGGCAGGGTCAGGCATGCCAGCGCAGGCGAGGGCGCGAGCACCGTATCGCCGGCGAGGGCGGTCGTCGGAATCGCGCAAAGCAAGAGCGCGGCGAACATGCCGAACAGCGGCGAGGTTCGGAGGAGTGGCATGGTGCTTCTTCGAAAAGATTGTGAATTGAGTCATATCATCGCATATTCGTTTCTTGAGCGAAACTACAAATCGCGGCATGCAGCGATAATTGGTTATTCAGATCGCAACGCACCGGCGTAAGATAGCCGGGCGCATTGCGCCAACTGTTCTCGAAAGGACCGTCATGACAGCACAGAAACCATCCAGCATGCTGGCCGCATCATTTCTCGTCGTTGCCTTGCTGGCCGCCGCTGGGGCCTCGGCGCAGATCAAGCGCACGCCGGTGCTGACCGCGGACGTCGCCGCGCCAGGCCAGCAGGCGGTAGTGGTGCGCGGCGAGATCGACGGCGGCGTGCTCGCGCCGCGCCACACCCATCCGGGCGACGAGATCAGCTACGTGCTGGAAGGCGAAGTCGAACTGCTGATCGACGGCGAGCCGCCGCGGCTCGTCAAGGCTGGCGAAGCCTTCGTCGTCCTCGCCGGTAAAGTGCACGGCGCGCGCAATCCGGGCACGGCGCCGCTGCGCTTTGTCGGCGTGTATGTCGTCGACAAGAGCAAACCGCTGGCCACGCCGGCGAAGTAATCGCGGCTCACGGCCTGCGCATCAGGTGCCGGAAGGTCGGCTCGATGTGTTTCGCGTGCAGGTGGCGGACGATGTCTTCCAGCGTGGCGTCCATCAGCAGTAAGCCATTCACTGGGACAGGGGCGCTCTCGCCGGCGCCCGCCGCGCCGCCATGCGCCTGCTGCAGCATCGTCATCGCCCGCTGAAACTGCGCCGCGCCGATGCTTTGCACGCTCTCGAGCAGGGCGGCCTGACCGGCGATTGGCGGCGCCATCTCCAGCCCCGCCTCGTCGGTGAACGACGCGCCCAGTCCCGGATTGATGAAGGCCGACCATTTGCCGCTGGACTGGTGCAGGCATGGCGGCAGTTCGACCGGCGCCGTCGCGGCGTCCGCGCGCAGTTCCATGCCCGGAAAGTACGCCTGGCGCAGCAGCCCGAGGAACTGCTGGATCACCGACGTCGGCACGGCCCGCTCGAGCGACAGCCACAGAGCGTATCCATCGTCGCCGGAAATGCTCACCGCCGGCGCCGGCAGGCCAAGCTCCGCCTGCACGGCGTTGGCTACCTCGCACAGGATTGTCCAATGTTCGCCTTCGATGTCGGTCTTGACGAACGGGATGACCATGGCGCGCGCCTGGCTGTCGCCGTTTGCCAGGCTGACGGCGCGCAGCTGCTGTTCGAGCGCCGGCGCCGACATGGCGCCAGGCGGCAGGTATAACCTGGTCAATTCGGCGATCAATTTATTCATTTGCTTCCTTCGAGTGCGCGCTGGCGCGACGCCAGCACGGCGCCGGCAAACAGCGCCACGGCGGAATATATCAGCCCGCGCTGCAAGCCGCCCGGCCCGTCGGCGATCCAGCCGATCATCGACGGCCCGACGATCTGCCCGAGCGCGAACACCGTCGTGAACGCGCTGATGCCGGACGACCAGGCGTGCTGCGGCAAATTGTGGCGCACCAGCGCGGTGGTGGAGGCCACCACGGACAGGAAAATCGCGCCGAACATCAGGCCCGAGACAAACACCAGCACTGGCGCCGACGTCAACGCCGGCATGATGGTCGCCACGCCGAGCAGTCCATTGAGCACCGCCATCGACTGGCCGCCCTTGAAGCGGTCGAGCATGCGCGCCCAGATGCGCGACGAGGCGATCACCGCCACTCCGAGCATCGAGTAAAACAGCGTGATGGTGCCGGCGCCCATGCCTTGCTCCTTGAGCACGGCGATGACGAAGGTCATGTAGCCGATGTAGCCGACGCCGAACATCAGATAGCCGAGCAGCCCGAACGCAAAGGGCCGCAGGCGGAAATTGCCGTGCGCGCTGGCCGGCGAGGCGGCGCCGTCGATGTGGCGCGCCGGCAGCGCCATCGCCACCGTCGCCAGCAGGCAGACGGCGCCCAGCGCCACCCACGCCCACTGCCACCCATGCGCGGCGCCGCTTGCGCCGGCCGCGGCCAGCGCAAGCGGCACCAGCAGCGCCGAGATCACGATGCCGATGCCGGTGCCGCCGTAGTAGATGCCGATCAGCAGGCCGGCGCGGTCCGGATGCAGCAGACTGAGCCGCGCGGCCAGCACGCCGCCGGCAATGAAGATGGCGGCGCTGGCAATGCCGGCCAGCACGCGCTGCAGAATCAGCAGTTCGGCGTTCACCACCAGGCCGGACAGCATCATGAAGATGCCGGCCAGCACGGCGCCGCCGACCAGCGCGGCTTGGGCGCCGAAGCGCCGCATGATGGCCGGCGTGATCAGCGCGCCGATGAAGTAGCCGAGCGCATTGCCGGTATTCATCGAGCCGGACAACAGGTAACTCCAGCCCAGGTCGTCGCGCATCGGCGGCAGCAACAGCGCGTATGAAAAGCGCGTCAGGCCAAGCGACACGGCAGCGCCCAGCGACAGGGCAAGCGCGGTCAGGAACGGCCGGCGCGCCGCGAGGGACGGCGCGCTCGCCGGTGAATCGACAGGTGCTTTCAACGTACTCTTCATTTCCTCTTTCGTGCAGTTCAGCCGCATCACCAGTGCACATCATAAGCCGAGCCAGCGTTGCGGGTGAAAAGTGAAATTGAGCGATAACATTCAGATAAAATGCATCTTTGATAGAATGGTGCTGCTGACGAGCACGACTCACACGATGTGAGCATTTTTTGTAGTTGTTGATGCACTCATGCATTTTGGAGAATCGAATGGTTTCCGCAGTTGCCCGCCCCTACATCGACGCCAGTGTTCCCGTGTTGCGCGAACATGGCCTCGCCATCACCACGACGTTCTACCGCAATATGTTTGCCGCGCACCCGGAGCTGACCAACTTGTTCAACATGGGCAACCAGGCCAATGGCAGCCAGCAGCAGTCGCTCGCCTCCGCCGTGTTTGCCTACGCGGCCAACATCGACAACGCCGCCGTGCTCGCCCCGGTCGTCAGCCGCATCGTGCACAAGCACGCGTCGCTCGGCATCACGGCGCAGCACTATCCGATCGTCGGCCGCTACCTGCTCGGCGCCATCCAGCAAGTGCTCGGCGATGCCGCCACGCCGGCGCTGATCGCCGCCTGGGATGAGGCGTATTCCGAACTGGCCGCCGCGCTGATCGCCGCCGAGAACGTGCTGTACGCGCAAGCCGGCATTGCGCCCGGCCAGCTCAACGACATGCGGGTCATCGACGTCATCGACGAAAGCGACGACATCACCGCGTTCGTGCTCGCACCTGCCGGTGGGGAAGCGGCGCCCGCCTTCAAGCCGGGCCAGTACCTGAGCGTGTCCGTCACGTTCGATGACGGCGCCACGCAGCTGCGCCAGTACAGCCTGTCCGACGCGCCGAATGGCCAGTCGCTGCGCATCTCCGTCAAGCGCGAGCGCGAGGGCGACGCCACGCCGGCCGGCCGTGTATCGAACTGGCTGCACCAGCATGTGGTCAAGGGCAGCATCTTGAAAGTGACGCATCCGTTCGGCGACTTCACCGCCGACACCGAAGGCGCCGCGCCGATCGTGCTGATGTCGGCCGGAGTCGGGATCACGCCGATGATCGCGGTACTGAACCGCATCGCGCGCATCAATCCGCAGCGGCACGTCACGTTCGTCCACGCCGCCCGTGCCGGCCGCCATCACGCGCACCGCGCCGATGTCGCCGTGGCGAAGCAGTCGATGCCGAACCTTTCGGTAGCTACCTTCTACGAAACGTTTGCGCCCGAGGACGATTCGTCGATCGCCGCGGGTATGATGGACGTGAGCAAGGTGCCGGCGTGGGCCTACCAGGATGCCGACGTCTACCTGTGCGGCCCGGTCGCCTTCATGCAGGCACAGTGGCGCTCGCTCATCGAAGCGGGCGTGCCGGCAAGCCGCCTGCACCGCGAAGTGTTCGGCCCCGAGCTGCTCAATTACGTGAACTAGGCATGAAAGGCAAGCGATGACCTCGATTACGGCAGCATCGATACCGCTGATGGTCGACGCATTTTACGCGCGCGTGCGCGACGACGCCGTGCTCGGGCCGGTGTTTGCCAGCAAGCTCGAAGGCAAGTGGGACCAGCACATGCCACGCATGGTTGCGTTCTGGACCAAGGTGCTGCTGGGCACCGGCGAGTTCGAGGGCAACGTCTTCGCCAAGCACATGGCATTGAACGGCATCGGCAAGGAGCATTTCGTCCGCTGGCTGGCGCTGTTCAGGATGACGGCGATCGAGGTGTTCGGCATCGAGGAGTCCGCCGCGGCGATCCAGGTCGCCGAGCGGATCGCCGGCAGCCTGCAGCTGGGTTTTTTCGGCGAAATCCAGGTGTGACGGCGCGGCCGGCATGGCGAACCGGCCCGCGCGAACTAGTGTGTTACTGTTAACTGGCCACCTCGCCACTCAGTGTTTTCACGGGCGCGCTCTTCGCTGCTTGCCCATCGCCTGGTCGATATTCCGTCCGATCCCAGGGCCGCTGCAATTCACCCACGAGGAAACTTCATGAGCATTCCCGCCAAGCCCCAACTGTTGGTGATCAACGCCGGATCGTCGAGCATCAAGTTTGCCCTGTTCAATACGGCCCCGATCGTGACCGCGGTATTCGAGGGCGAAATCAGCGGCATCGGGCGTCCCGGCAGCTGCTTTACCGTGCATGGCGCCGACAGCCGCGATACGCTGGAGCGCAGGTTTGCCGTTGCAGACCGCGTCACCGCCGTCAATGTGCTGGTCGACTGGCTGGCCGCGCGGCTCGAGCCGGCGTCGCTGGCGGCCATTGCGCACCGCGTCGTCCATGGCGGCGTGCATGTCGCCACTTGCGAAAAGATCGACGGCGCCATGCTCGGCGCGCTGTACGACTGTGCCACCGCCGACCCCGAGCATTTGCCGCAGGAATTGCACCTGATCGAAACGCTGCGCCGCCGCTATCCGGATGTCACCCATATCGCCTGCTTCGACAGCGCCTTCCACGCCGGCATGCCGGCGGTGGCCAGCATGATGGCCATTCCGCACCGCTATTACGACGCCGGCGTCAGGCGCTTCGGCTACCACGGCCTGTCGTGCGCCTACCTGATGCGCCAGCTGGGCAGCATCATCGGGCCGGACGCGGCCGCCGGCAAGGTCATCCTGGCCCACCTCGGCGGCGGCGCCAGCGTCACTGCCGTGCAGGGCGGCCAAAGCCGCGATACCACGATGGGTTTCTCCCCCGCCGGCGGCATCGCCATGGGCAACCGCTCCGGCGACATCGATCCCGGCCTGGCCTGGCATTGCTTCCGCAACGAGGCCATGGAGCCGGCCCGCTTCAACCACATGCTCAACCACGAATCGGGTCTGCTGGGCGTGTCCGGCAGCAGCGGCGACCTGCGCGAGCTGATGGCGCGCGCGAAAGCCGATCCGCGCGCCGCCCAGGCCGTCGACCTGTTCTGCTACCAGGCGCGCAAGGCGATCTGCGCGATGGCCGCCGCCATCAAGGGCGTCGGCACGCTGGTGTTTACCGCCGGGGTCGGCGCCAATTCGGCCGAGGCGCGCGAGCGCATCTGCGAGGGCCTGGCCCACATCGGCGTGCGCCTCGACCCGGCGCGCAATGCCGCCGGTGCCGCGCTCATTTCCGCCGACGACAGCCTCGTCAGCGTGCGCATCATCCACACCGACGAGCAATGGATGATCGCCGAAGAGGCGCACATGTTGCTGCGTCAAGACAACGGCAGCAATGCCGGAATGGAAGTCCATGGATGACATGACCGTGCCGGCCGCCGCCACCGCAGAGACGCTGCGCGACATGCACGCGTACTGGCGCGCGGCCAACTACCTGTCGGTCGGGCAGATATATTTGCTCGACAACCCGATGCTGCGCCAGCCGCTGACGCAAGCGCACGTCAAGCCGCGCCTGCTGGGCCACTGGGGCACGACGCCCGGGCTCAACTTCATCTACGTGCACCTGAACCGCGTCATCCTGGCGCATGACCTGTCGGTGCTGTACGTCACCGGCCCCGGCCATGGCGGGCCGGGCCTGGTCGCCAATGCCTACCTGGAAGACACCTACAGCGAGGTGTATCCGGACATCGCGCAAGACGCCGAAGGCATGCGGCGCCTGTTCAAGCAATTCTCCTTTCCCGGCGGGATCCCGAGCCACGTGTCGGCCGAGACGCCTGGCTCGATCCACGAAGGGGGCGAGCTCGGCTATTCCTTGTCGCATGCATTCGGCGCCGCCTTCGACAATCCCGACCTGATCGTTGCCTGCGTGGTCGGCGACGGCGAAGCCGAGACCGGCGCGCTGGCAACGAGCTGGCACTCGAACAAGTTCCTCAATCCGGTGCACGACGGCGCCGTGCTGCCGATTCTGCACCTGAACGGCTACAAGATTGCCGGGCCGACCGTGCTCGCGCGCATCCCGCGCGCCGAACTGGCCGCCTTGATGACCGGCTACGGCTACGAGCCGTTCTTCGTCGAAGGCGACGATCCGGACGCCATGCACCGGCTGATGGCCGACACGCTCGACCTGGTCGTGCAGCGCATCGGCGCCATCCAGCGCGACGCGCGCGCCAACGGTTTCACCGATCGCCCGCGCTGGCCGATGATCGTGCTGCGCTCGCCCAAAGGCTGGACCGGTCCACAGACGGTGGACGGCAAGCCGAGCGAAGGGACCTTTCGCGCGCACCAGGTGCCGATCGCGGACATGCACAAGCCGGGCCACCTGGCGCTGCTGGAACAATGGATGCACAGCTATGCGCCGCACGAGTTGTTCGACGCGGCCGGCAAACTGATCGCGCCGCTGCGCGCACTGGCGCCGGCCGGCGCACGCCGCATGAGCGCCAATCCGGTCGCCAACGGCGGCGCGCTGCTGCGCGACCTGGAACTGCCCAACGTGCATGAGTTTGCCGTCAGCGTGGCGGCGCCCGGCGCCGCGCTGGCCGAATCGACCCGCGTGCAGGGCGAGTACCTGCGCGCGGTGATGCAGCAAAACATGAGCAATTTCCGCATCTTCAGCCCGGACGAAACGGCGTCGAACCGCTGGGCCGCCGTGTTCGACGCGACCGCCCGCTGTTCGACCGCCGAGATCCTTCGCGGCGACGAAGATGTCGCCGCCGACGGCCGGGTGATGGAAATGCTCAGCGAGCATCAATGCGAAGGCTGGCTCGAAGGCTATCTGCTGACCGGCCGCCACGGCATGTTCTCCTGCTACGAGGCGTTCATCCACATCGTCGATTCGATGTTCAACCAGCACGCCAAGTGGCTCAAGTCGGCCAACGCGATCGGCTGGCGCGAGCCGATCGCTTCGCTGAACTACTTGCTGTCGTCGCATGTCTGGCGCCAGGACCACAACGGCGCCAGCCACCAGGACCCGGGCTTCATCGACCATGTGCTCAACAAGAAGGCCGAGATCGTCCGCGTCTACCTGCCGCCGGACGCCAACACGCTGCTCGCCGTCACCGATCATTGCCTGCGCAGCCGCAACAAGATCAACGTCATCGTCGCCGGCAAGCATCCGGAAGCGCAGTGGCTGGGCATCGACGCCGCCATCGCCCATTGCCGCGCCGGCATCGGCGTATGGGAATGGGCCAGCAACGACCGCGACGACGATGTCGACGTCGTGCTGGCGTGCGCCGGCGACGTGCCGACGCTCGAAACGCTGGCCGCGGTGCAGATGCTGCGCGAGCATTTTCCGACGCTCAGCGTGCGTGTCGTCAACATCGTCGACCTGATGACCTTGCAGCCGGCGCACGTGCACCCGCACGGCCTGGACGAGGCGCAGTTCGACACCATGTTCACCATCGACAGGCCGGTCATCTTTGCCTACCACGGCTACCCGTCGCTGATCCATCGGCTCACCTACCGGCGCGCCAACCACGCCAACATCCACGTGCACGGCTTTCGCGAGGAGGGCACGACGACCACGCCATTCGACATGGTGGTGCTCAACGAGGTCGACCGCTTCCACCTGTTCGCCGCCACCGTGAAGCGCGTGCCCAAGCTGCAGCACGTCCGCCAGGCGGCGCTGCGGTTCGCCGAGGACAGTCTCGCGGCGCACAGCGCGTACATCCGCCAACACGGCATCGACATGCCGTCCATTCTGGACTGGACCTGGAACACCGGCGCGCCGAACAACGCGCACTGAACAACGATCGGAGACACACCATGCAGCAACTTGATTGCACTAAGCTTGAACTGGCAGCGAAGATCCTCGGCGCCGCCCGGGAGCTCACGCTCGCCACCGTGCGCGCCGACGGCTCGCCGCACGCGTCGACCATCAACTTCGCCTGCGAGGACTTGATCATCTATGCGGCGATCTCGATCGATGGTGGCAAGGCGCACGACCTGGGCCGCGATGCGCGGGTGGCGCTGACCGTCAACGCGCCCTGCGACAAGTGGAGCGAGATCCAGGGCATGTCGATCGACGGCCGCGCCGCCTTCATCACCGAACCGGCCGAGCTCAGTTTTGCCAGCGCGCTGCTGCTGCACAAGCTGCCCGACTATGCGCGCATCATCACCGAGCCCGACATCCTGCCGTGGCCGGGGATGCTGTTCATCCGCATCACGCCGGAGCGGGTGGCGCTGCTCGACTACACGCGCCGCTTCGGCCACACCGACACGTTCGACCTGCGCGAGGCCAGTTAAGACGCGACCGAGGTCAGTTGGGTTCGGCCGACGGGAAGAACAGCTGCTGGCCGGCCGGGCGGAACGACGCGATGCGCTGCTGGCCTTCGCTTGACGTGATCCAGTCGGTCAGCGCGCGCGCGCCCCTGGCGTTGACTCCCGGATGGCGCGCCGGGTTGACGGTGATGATGCCGTACGGGTTATACATCTTCGGGTCGCCTTCGACCACGATCGCCAGCCCGGTCTTGGCCTTGTAGGTGCTGTAGGTAGCGCGGTCGGTCAGCGTGTAGGCCTGCAGTTCGGCCGCCATCGTCAGCACTTCGCCCATGCCCAGCCCCGCCGACAGGTAGCGGCTGCCGGCCGGCAGCGTGCCGGCCATTTTCCAGTAGCTCTTTTCCATGACGTCGGTGCCGGAGGCGTCGCCGCGCGAGATGAACTTGGCGCCGGTTGCGGCGATTCTGCGCAGCGCGGCGACGACTTCCTTGCTGCCCTTGATGCCGGCCGGATCGGACACCGGCCCGGCGATCACGAAGTCGTTGTACATCACGTCGCGCCGGTCGATGCCGTAGCCGTCGGCGACAAACTTGTCTTCGGCGGCGCGCGCGTGCACCAGCGTGACGTCGACGTCGCCGTTTTTCGCCAGTTCCAGCGCCTTGCCGGTGCCGACCGAGATGACCTGCACCTTGATGCCGGCGCGCGCTTCGAAGGCCGGCAGCAGCCACGCCAGCAGACCGGAGTTTTCGGTGCTGGTGGTAGTGGACAGGCGCAGCGCCTGCGCCTGTACGAGGAGCGGGCTGCAGGCGAGGGCGATGGCGGCGATGAGTTTGGCGGTTTTCATGGTGATCCCTTAGCTGAAGCGGTAAATCAGGTCGCCGTCGCGCAGCTTCAGGCGGCGCACGCCGGGCAGGCCGATCAGGTCGCGGTCGTGGCAGGCGATGACGACGGTGGTGCCGGCGTCGAGCAGCGCCGGGATCAGCGCGATGACCTGCTCGCGCGCGGCGCCGTCGAGGTTGGCGGTGGGCTCGTCGAGCAGCAGCAGCCTGGGCGCGAGCACCTTGGCGCGCGCCAGCGCGATGCGCTGCTTCTCGCCGCCCGACAGGCTGGCCGGGTTGGCGTCGCGCAGGTGCGTGACCCCCGCCCACATTATCGCCGCTTCCACCGTTTGCGCCAGGCGCGCGCCGCGCATGCCGCGCGCGGCCAGGCCGTAGCCGATGTTGTGGGCGACGCTGGTGGCGAACATGATCGGGTCCTGGTGCACGTAGACGACGCCGGCGCGCAGCTCGGGCGGGTAGGGCGCAAGCTGCAGCAGCTCGCCGCACCACAGCAGCGACGACGGCTCGCTCTTGTCGAGCCCTCCCAGCATGCGCAGCAAGGTGGTCTTGCCGGCGCCATTGATGCCGGTCAGGACGTAGGCGGTGGCGGCATCGAGCGAGAAGTCGGCGATGTCGAACACCACCCGTTCGCCGTGCTGGCGGCGCAGCCGGCCGACCATCATCAGGCTGCTCATGGCCGCCCCCGCGCGGCGTGGGCGTCGCCCTGCGCCAGCATCAGCGCGCCGTTCATCGCCAGCGCGACGACGATCAGCACGATGCCCAGCGCAATGCCCTGGGCGAATTCGCCCTTGCTCGTTTCGAGCGCGATGGCGGTGGTGATGGTGCGCGTTTCGCCGGCGATGTTCCCGCCTACCATGAGAGCGCAGCCGACTTCCGAGATCACGCGCCCGAAGCCGCTGATGACCGCGGCCATGACGCCGAAGCGCGCCTCGAACAGTACCGTCGCCATCACGCGCCAGCGGCCCGCGCCGAGCGTGATCGCCGTTTCGGCGTAGCGCGGATCGGCCGCCTGCACCGCCGACAGCGTAAACGCCAGCAGCACCGGCAGCGCGATCAGGCACTGGCCGGCGATGATGCCGCTTTGCGAGAACAGCCAGTGCAGGCCCCCCAGCGGTCCCTGGCGCGACAGCATCAGGTACAGCAGCAGGCCAATCAACACGGTCGGCATCGACAGCGACGCCTGCACCAGCCAGATCACCAGCCGGCGCCCGCCAAAGCGGAAGCTGGCGATCGCGTAGCCGAGCACGATGGCCAGCGGCGCGGCCAGCAGCAGGCCGACGACGCTCGTCTTGAGCGAAATCCAGACGATGGTCCACAGGGCGGCGTCGCCCGACAGCAGCAGGGCGAAGGCCCCGCGGATGGCGTCGAGAATCGGCATCAGGCGCTCTGTGGATGGATCGTCACGCCGGTGTCAGCCTCCGCAAGACCTGGCCGCCGCCGTAGCTGCTTTGCGCCTCCACCTCGCCGCCCAGCGCCACCCGGATCGCGCAGTACTTGAACTCGGGGATCTTGCCGAACGGGTCGAGCGCGGCGTTGGTCAGCTTGTTGATGGCTGCCTCGTAGTAGCAGAACGGCACGAAGATGGCGCCGCGCGGCGAACTGTCGTCGGCCCGCGCGTACAGCGTCACCTTGCCGCGCCGCGACTCGATGGTGATGACGTCGCCCGGCTTGCCGCCCATGCCGGTCAGGTCGAGCGGGTGCACCAGCGCCACCGGATCGGGCTCGAGGGCGTCGAGTACCGCAGTGCGGCGCGTCATGCTGCCGGTGTGCCAGTGCTCCAGCTGGCGCCCGGTGATCAAGACCATCGGGTAGGCCGTGTCGGGCCGCTCGTCGGCCGGGATGATGTCGGCCGGGACGAAGCGCGCGCGGCCTGAGTCGCGCGGGAACGTCTCGATAAACACCACCGGGTCGCCCGGGTCGCCTTCGGCAACGCACGGGTAGGTGACGGAGTGTTCGCGCTCGAGGCGATCCCACGTGATGCCGCCGATGCTAGGCATGGTGTGGCGCATCTCGTCGAATACTTCCGACACGTGCTTGTAGTTCCAGTCGAGGCCCAGGCGCCTGGCCAGCTCCTGCAGGATCCACAGGTCCTGCCTAGCCTGGCCCGGCGGGTCGATCGCCTGGCGGCCCATCTGCACCGTGCGATCGGTATTGGTGAAGCTGCCGGTCTTTTCCGGGAACGCGGAAGCGGGCAAGATGACGTCGGCCAGGTAGCAGGTCTCGGTCAGGAAGATGTCCTGCACCACCAGGTGCTCGAGGGCGGCGAGCGACTCGCGCGCGTGGTTGGCGTCGGGGTCGGACATGGCCGGGTTCTCGCCCATGATATACATGCCGCGGATCTGTCCCGCCTTGATGGCGTGCATGATCTCGACCACGGTCAGGCCAGGCGTGCCATCGAGCGGCGTGTTCCAGGCAGCTTCGAACTTGGCGCGCACGGCCGGGTTGTCGACCCGCTGGTAGTCCGGGAACATCATCGGGATCAGGCCGGCGTCGGACGCGCCCTGCACGTTGTTCTGGCCGCGCAGCGGATGCAGGCCGGTGCCGGGACGACCGATCTGGCCGGTCATCAGCGCCAGCGCGATCAGGCAGCGCGCGTTGTCGGTGCCGTGGATGTGCTGCGAAATGCCCATCCCCCACAGGATCATCGAGCCCTTCGAGGTAGCGTACAGGCGCGCCACGTAGCGCAGCGTGTCGGCGTCGATGCCGCAGATCGGCGCCATCAGCTCGGGGCTGTAGCCTTCGACGTTCTGCTTCAGTTCATCGTAGCCGATGGTGCGGCTGGCGATGAAGTCGGCGTCGACCAGGTTCTCGTGGACGATCACGTGCATCATCGCGTTGAGCATGGCGACGTCGGTGTCGGGCTTGAACTGCAGGTAGCGGTGCGACATGCGCGCCAGGTCGGAGCGGCGCGGATCGCACACCACCAGCTTGGTGCCGTTCTTGACGGCGTTCTTGATCCAGGTGGCGGCCACCGGGTGGTTGACGGTCGGGTTGGCGCCGATGACGATCACCACTTCGGCTTTCGTCACGTCCATCACCGGGTTCGACACCGCGCCCGAACCGATCCCCTCGAGCAGCGCGGCCACCGACGAGGCGTGGCACAGGCGCGTGCAGTGGTCGACGTTGTTGCTGCCAAATCCGGTGCGCACCAGTTTCTGGAACAGGTAGGCTTCCTCGTTGCTGCCCTTGGCCGAGCCGAAGCCGGCCAGCGATTTTTTGCCATGGGTGTCGCGGATGTTCGACAGGGCGCCGCCGGCCAGCGCCAGCGCTTCTTCCCAGGTCGCTTCACGGAACACGTCCATGACGCGGTCCGGATCCATCACGAAGTCGCCGCGTTTCGGCGCGTCGGCGCGACGGATCAGCGGCACCGTCAGGCGGTGCGGATGGTGCGCGTAGTCGAAGCCGTAGCGGCCCTTGACGCACAGGCGCTCGTGGTTGGCCGGGCCGTCGCGCCCTTCGACGAACAGGATCTTGTTGTCCTTGACGTTGTAGGTCAGCTGGCAGCCAACGCCGCAGTAAGGGCAGACCGAATCGACCTTCTTGTCGGGCGCCGTCAGCGCCACTTCGCGCGCCGGCATCAGGGCGCCGGTCGGGCAGGCCTGCACGCATTCGCCGCAGGCCACGCAGGTGGAGTCGCCCATCGGGTCGTCCATGTCGAACACGATCTTTGTCTGGTCGCCGCGAAACGCCAGGCCGATCACGTCGTTGACCTGTTCGTCGCGGCAGGCGCGCACGCAGCGGGTGCACTGGATGCAGGCGTCGAGGTTGACGGTGATGGCCGCGTGCGACGCGTCTTGCCGAGGCTGGCGGCGCGCGGCGAAGCGCGGCTTGCCGACGGCAAGCTTGCGCGCCCAGAAGTCGACTTCGTTGTGGCGCGTGTATTCGGTTTCCGGCATGTCCGACAGCAGCAGTTCGAGCACCATCTTTTGCGCCGCGACCGCGCGCGCGCTGTCGGTCGTGACCTTCATGCCGTCGGTCGGGTAGCGGCAGCACGACGGCGCGAGCACGCGCTCGCCATTGATCTCGACCATGCAGGAGCGGCAGTTGCCGACCACTTCCATGCCTTCGCGGTAGCACAGGCGCGGGATGTCGATCCCCTCGCGGTCGGCCACTTCGATCAGCGTTTCGGTCGACAGCGCTTCGACCGTGCGGCCGTTGATGTCGAAAGTGACGGCCACGCCTTGCAGGGCAACGCGGTTCAATCTGGTTATCGCATTCATGGTTTCACCAACTCATTCGGGAAATATTTGACGACGCAGTCGATCGGATTCGGCGCTGCCTGGCCGAGGCCGCAGATCGAGGCGTCGCGCATTACCTGCGACAACTCGTCCAGCAGCACCAGGTCCCACACGGGCTGTTCGATCAGGGTCAGCGCCTTGGCGGTGCCGACGCGGCACGGCGTGCACTGGCCGCACGATTCGTCCTTGAAAAACTTCAGCGTGTTGCGCGCCGCCGCTGCCGCCGTGTCCAGGTTCGACAGTACCACGACCGCCGCCGAGCCGATGAAGCAGCCGTACGGCTGCAGCGTATCGAAGTCGAGCGGGATGTTGTTCATCGACGCCGGCAGGATGCCGCCCGACGCGCCGCCCGGCAGGTAGCCGTAAAAGGTCTGCCCCTCAAGCATGCCGCCGCAGTATTCGTCGATCAGCTCCTGGATGGTGATACCGGCCGGCGCCACCTTCACGCCCGGCTGCTTGACGCGGCCCGATACCGAGAACGAACGCAATCCTTTGCGGCCGTTGCGGCCATGGCTGCCGAACCAGTCGGCGCCTTTTTCGAGGATGTCGCGCACCCAGTGCAGCGTTTCGAAGTTGTGCTGCAAGGTCGGCAGGCCGAACACGCCGACCTGGGCGACGTACGGCGGGCGCAGGCGCGGCATGCCGCGCTTGCCTTCGATCGATTCGATCATGGCCGACTCTTCGCCGCAGATGTAGGCGCCGGCGCCGCGCCGCAGCACCAGCTTCGGCATGCGCGCCATCGGCGGGTCGATGCGCAGCTTCTCGAGTTCAGCTTCGAGCATGGTGCGGCAGCCGTGGTATTCGTCGCGCAGGTAGATGAAGACGGTTTCGACGTCCGTGACCCAGGCGGCGATCAGCGCGCCTTCGAGGAAGCGGTGCGGATCGCGCTCGAGGTAGTAGCGGTCCTTGAAGGTGCCCGGCTCGCCTTCGTCGAGGTTGATCGCCATCAGGCGCGGGCCCGGTTCACCGCGCACGATGCGCCATTTTCGCCCGGCCGGAAAACCTGCGCCGCCGAGGCCCCGCAAGCCCGAGCCTTCCATTTTCTGGATGACCGATTCGACGTCGTGCTTGCCGTCGGTGCAGTCGCGCAGCAGCGCGTAGCCGCCGGCGGCGCGGTAGGCGTCGAGATCGATGAAGCCTTGCGGCGTATGGGTCGTTTCACCGGCGGCGACCTTGGCGACGATGGTGTCGACGGTGGCGTTTGGCACCGGATGCTGGCCGACGACGGCGGCAGGCGCCTGTTCGCAGCGGCCGATGCACGGCGCGGCGAGAACACGCACCTCGGTGCCGAGAATGCCGGGCAAGCGCGCCAGCAGGTCACGGGCGCCGGCCATTTCGCACGACAAGCCGTCGCACACGCGCACCGTCAGCGCGGCGGGCGCGTCTGCGCCTTCCTTGACGACGTCGAAGTGGTGGTAGAACGTCGCCACTTCGTACACTTCGGCTTGCGCCAGCTTCATTTCCGCCGCCAGCGCGGCGAGGTGCTGGGCCGACAGGCTGCCGTAGCGATCCTGGATCTTGTGCAGGTGTTCGATCAGCAGGTCGGCCTGGCGCGATTCAATGCCCAGCAGGGCCTGCACGTCGGCGAGCGCTTGCGGGTCAACGCGGCGGCCTTTTGGTGCCTGGCGCTTGCGCTCGCGCGATGCGCCCTGCACGGCGATGGGAATGATTGGGTGGTTCATTGCTTTGTCCGGTGGAACGAGGGGAACAAGCGCCAGGGCAGGCGCGACGGCTAGCCCTGGCGAAGGTTTGTTGTAGTGTCAATATGTCATTGACACACGAAGCGGTATCACTTGAAGAACACCGCTGCCTTTTGCAAGGTCAGCCAGATGCCGATCGACAGCGGGATGCCCACTGCAAGCCAGGCAAAGGCGGCGACAGCCGGGTTGTTGTTGATCACAACGACGCCGCCGGTATTGCCCGAGGTGCCAGCCATGCTGTTGTTCAGGCTGACATCGCGGTCGTGCGCCAGCTTCTTTTCGGCGGCCAGTTCGGCGTCGGTCATGAAGTACTTGTCGGCGACCGGGCGGATCAGCAGGTTGCACAGCAGGCCCAGCGCTATCATCCCGGACAGCACGTACATAGTCACATCATACGCCTGCGCCTTCGGCACACCATTGGCGATTTGATATTCGCGGATGTAGTTGACCAGCACCGGACCGAACACGCCGGCTGCCGACCATGCGGTCAGCAGGCGACCGTGAATCGCGCCCACCATCTGGGTGCCGAACAGGTCGGCGAGGTAGGCTGGCACAGTGGCGAAACCGCCGCCGTACATGGACATGATAATGCAGAACGCGGCGACGAACAGGAACAGGTTGTTGGCGTGGGCCGAGTTCGGGATCGACGCGTACAGGATGAAGCCGAGGATAAAGAAGATCGAATAGGTTGGCTTGCGGCCGAGGTAGTCCGAGCACGACGCCCACACAATACGGCCGCCGATGTTAAACAGCGACAGCAAACCGAGGAAGCTGGCGCCGACCGCTGCGATCGACGCTTTCTGCGCCACCGACAGGTCGTTGAAGGCCAGGTCCACGCCGATGAGCTTGCCGGCGAAGATTTCCTGCAGCATCGGCGAGGCCATGCCGAGAATGCCGATGCCGGCCGTCACGTTCAGGCACAGCACCCCCCACAGCAGCCAGAATTGCGGAATGCCCCAGACGCGTTTCACGTGCACGTGGCGCGGCGTGATCATGGTGTTGGTCTTGGCGCTGACCGGTGGCGTCCAGCCGGCTGGTTTCCAGCCCAAAGCCGGCACGCGGTAGGACAGGGCGCCGGCCATCATGAAGACGAAGTAGACAGCTGCCATGACGAGGAAGGTTTGCCACACGCCGACCGAAGTCGGGCTGGCGAAGTACTTCATCAGCGCTGCAGCCATTGGCGCGCCGATGACGGCGCCGCCGCCGAAGCCCATGATGGCCATGCCGGTGGCCATGCCGCGGCGGTCCGGGAACCATTTGATCAGCGTTGACACGGGCGAAATGTAGCCGAGACCTAAGCCGATGCCGCCGATCACGCCGGAGCCGAGCCACATCATCCACATCTGGTGCTTGTAGATACCGATCGCTGAAATGACGAGGCCGCCGCACCAGCACAGCGCCGACACGACACCGGCCTTGCGGGGACCGGCGCGCTCGAGCCAGCCGCCGAACATGGCAGCGGAGCCGCCGAGGAAGACGAAGAACAGGGTGTACATCCAGCCCAGCGAGGAGATTTTCCAGTCGCAGGTGGTGGTGAACAGTTCCGCCAGCAGGCTCATTTCTTTCGCACAAGCGACCGGATCCTTGATGCCGATCGCGCGCGACAGCGGCAGCCAGAACACGGAAAAGCCATACGCCATACCGATGCACAGGTGAATAGCCAGGGCCGCCGGCGGCACCAGCCAGCGATTAAAACTCGGAGCCGCAATGGTGCGTTCCTTGTCTAGTACATCCAATAAAGCCATGTCTCACTCCATTTTTTACGTTTTATGAATATGCTTTTTTAAGCATATTTCCCCAACCACTTTTATTATTTTTGCAGAGTAGCACGATGCAATTTGGTTCGAAATAGGCTATTTTAAGCATATGCTCAAAGTTCAAATCCGCCCGCACTGGGAAATTCGCTTCGGCGCCTCGCCCCCGCTCGACACCGCCGCACTGCTGGGACTGCTGCTGGCCGTCCAGGACACCGGCTCGATCGCCAAGGCAGCCAAATCGGTCAAGCTGTCCTACCGCTACGCCTGGGGCCTGTTGCGCGATGCTGAACAATTATTCGGCGACAGCCTGCTGCAGACGGGCCGCGGGCGCGGCACCACCTTGACGCCGTTGGCGCAAAAGCTGGTCTGGGCCGACCGCCGCATCGCCGCCCGGCTGTCGCCCACCCTCGAGAGCCTGGCGTCGGAACTGGAAGTTGAACTGGGCAAGATGGCGCCGGACCGGCTGCGCATGATCCGCATGGACGCCAGTCACGGCTTCGCGGTGGCGGCGTTGATGGTTCACCTGAACAAGGTGGAGATGCCGGTGGAGTTGCGTTATCGCAACAGCACCGATGCGGTGGCGGCGTTGTCGCGGCGCGAATGCGACCTGGCCGGCTTCCACGTGCCGACCGGCCACTTCCAGCCGGCGGCGATGGACTGGTACACGCGCTGGCTCGATCCGGCCCAGCACTGCCTGATTCACCTGGCGGTGCGTCACCAGGGGCTGTTCGTCGCGCCCGGCAATCCCTTGAACATCCGCGGGCTGGAAGACCTGGTGCGCACCGACATTCGTTTCGTCAACCGGCAGATCGGATCGGGCACGCGCAAGCTGCTTGAGCTGATGCTCGACGCCGGGGACATCAATGTGCACGACATCAATGGCGTCAACAGCGCCGAGTTCACCCATTCGGCGGTGGCCGCGTACATCGCCAGCGGCATGGCCGACGTCGGCATCGGCGTGCGCACGGCGGCGCAGCGGTTCAATCTCGATTTCATCCCGCTGGTGCGCGAGCGCTATTTTTTCGCGCTGCGCCAGGATGCGGTGGACGACCCGCTGATCCGCCAGTTCATTGCCATCTTGCAGTTGCCCGAGTATCACCTGCGGGTCAATGAGCTGACCGGGTACGATGCGGCCGATACGGGGAAGATCCTGTCGCTGGAGGAGGCGTTCGGGTAGCTGCCGCGCTCGAACTTGTGCCGCGTTATATGCCCAGCAAAAACATCACATCGGACAGCGTCGCCGGCGTGCCTCCTCCTCAAAAATACACTGTCACGCTGGACGGGCGGTATTTCATCGTCAACGGCCGGCTGTGGCGTACGAGCAATCCTGGATTGGCACCCGAAGTCCGCCAGGAACTGGTCGACCAGCTCATGACCGCGCGCAGGCAGGTCGGCGCAGCGAAGAAGGCGGGCGACGCCGAAGCGATGCTTGCCGCGCGCGCGGCAGTCGACGGGGCAAAACGCGCGCTCGGCGAGCGGGGACCGGTGTGGTGGACCGATGGTTCCCCCGATTTCAACCGTCGGCTCGTCGTCAACACTCCGTATGCGACCTGGTATGCGTAGTAGTCGGTGCAGAGCCGGTTAGCTCAACAGCCTGCAATTGCGCGACAATTCGCTGGCAAATCTTGCCTACTCGTAGTCGAATCGTCCACATATCCTCAGGTTTCCGCATCACCACACAGGAAGTCCGATGGCTATTCAAAAATTGCGAATTGCAGGCATCATTGCGCCTGCCTGCCTTCTGGCCGCTTGTGGCGGCAACGACACGCCCCCGCTACCGCCTCAGATAGCCAGCACGTTCACGACCAGCGCAGATGGCTGGCAAGGTGGTTACTCCGACTATCACGGCGCAACTGAACCGACCGACGTCGTCTGGGCGCCCCGTTCTTTGACGGCCCCGCTGTCGGGAAGCGCTTACTACACTGGTGGGACAAATCGCAGCGACGATCTTTTCATCTACAGCAAAAAGAAATTCAGCGGGTATGCGCCTTCGACGCTGTACAAGCTGAGCTTTGAAATCGAGATCGCAACCAATCAGTCCTCGGGCTGCTTCGGTGTCGGCGGTTCACCAGGCGCGAGCGTCTATGTGGTTGCGGGCGCGGCGCCGACGGAACCTAAAACCGTTTTGACTGATGGTCAGTACATTCTTAACCTGGACCGCGTCAATCAAGCCACGCCAGGCGCAGCATCCCAAGTGCTCGGCAACGTCGCAAACGCGGTGACAAACTGCGGGCCTCAGGTGTATCAAACTTGCCGGGCTGGCCGCGTAAATCCAATGACGATTGCCGGCACCGTGGCCCCTGAGGCCAAGATGTCAAACGTAGCGTTCCGGCCCGCTTCATCGGCAGCGTTGTCGGGCGTCGCCAATTCGGTTGATCTAGGGAAGCACTGATTTATTCTTCGGGCACTGGTTCCGTCTGCTAGCAAGACCTGAGACAATAACGGCACGCACACTACCGTCCAGTTGATCATGCAGAAGAGTTTTTCCGACCTTGA
>NZ_JAFCWM010000008.1:0-193872 GCF_049897565.1 Massilia sp. TWR1-2-2
TCGCCCTGAAAAGCGGCTAGAACTTGGTTCTCAGGAGGCATGCGGGTTTGGATCGATAAATTTCGACTGATCATCGATAAAACCCGAAGGTATTCATGCCTTTTTCAACGCCCTGTTAGTGAACGCTATTGGCGGCGTCTTGCAAGCGCTCGCGTGGCAACTGGCGCCGAGTGTGGCCCAGGAGCGTGCAGCGATTGCCGACTACGCCAGACTGCAGCGCGGCTGCACCGATTCCGGGCAGCTGCGCGACGCCAGCAAAGGCGCACACAATGACGGCTACAAGATCGGGCGGCGGGCACTGCGCAATGCGGCGGCTGCGCTCAGGCAAACAACGGCCGGCGCTGCAATTCTCTCGGCAAGGCCTGACCAGAGCGATGTCGGCGATTTCATCGACAGTTTGCCGGAAGACTACGAGTCATTCGAAAAAGCCCCGGTTGCTTCAATACTGGCAACCGACAAGACGATGAAGGGTTTTTTTCGTTTCGTGCTACACCACTTCAATTATCGTCATGTCAATGCAATCGACTACCTGAACACCTATTCCAAGGGTTCGCCGCGGAAGATCGACCTGGTGACGCCAAGCTTGGTGGACTACGACTACTGGCTGGCCAAGGGAAACGCTACCCCCTCGTCGTTGCGTGAGCAGGTCGACGTCATGGGTGAAATCTCGATATTGTTGGGGGGACGCGTACACGGGTTCGCGCCATTCTGTCCCTTCCGCGAAATGATGACCATCGACGCCACCGGCATGGGTGATTCCATGCGGCTGGTCAAGCATGCCGTCGAGTCGCGCGGATTCATCGGTGTCAAACTGTACCCTCCGATGGGCTTTGCAGCTTGGGGGAACTCGGGAAGAAACGAGTGGCAGGGTAAGCGAACGCTGCCGTCTGCCGCTTCCCGGCCCGACTTCGGCGTTCAGCTCGACGCTTCGATGAAGCGTCTGTTCATTTACTGTCTCGATAACGACGTGCCGATCATGGCGCACACCAACAATTCGAATGGTCCTTATCCGGAATTCGAAGCGTTGGCCGGCAGTCACTACTGGCAGCTCGCGCTGGCGAAGTTTCCAGGCCTGCGCGTCAATTTTGGACATTTCGGCGACTCCGATCCGGAGGACCACGATGGCGAACGGACCCGTAAATTCTTGAAGCTGATGACGCCTGGCGAGCAATCGAATGGCCGGCACGCATTTGCCGACAGCGGTTATTTTGCCGGCACCATGCTGAACTACGACAAGATGCGCGACATTCTTAACAAGCTCTACGCTTCCGATAATCGCATCATGCTGGAAAGGTTAATGTACGGTTCAGACTGGTCAATGATCTTGACCGAAAGGAACGTCACGAGTTACCTCGCAGATTTCATCGAAGTCATGCGGCGCATAGAACTCGTCGAGCCCGGTTTGGGTGCACGACAGACCACCTTGGCAAATGCGTTTTTCGGCCAGAATGCAGTCGAATATCTCGGCTTGCGACGGGGGCGAGGAAATCGCGGCCGTCTGGACAATTTCTACACAAAGAACAATGTCGCAGAGCCGGACTGGATGAAGAAGGTGGCATAGAGATGACAGCTCCGTCATCCGTGCCGCTGTCGCCGCCGACACCCTGACGCCCGCCCAGCATCCGCATGCTTCTCGGCGCAGATGTCGGTGGCGTACTTCTGGCGATGTATGTGTCCAAGAATACCGGGCGCAACAGCTACCAGTTCTTCACGATGGCCTTTGCGGCGCCGGCATCGAGTACCCGCGCCACAGGATGAACGAGCGCCGAACATTACCGATATCTCAGTAGGTCTTGTACGCCAGAAACTTACCGCTCATCTGGATATTCACGCGGTCGCCGGCGTCGTTCGGCTCGCGCGCCAGGTCCATCTTGAAGTCGATTGCGCTCATGATGCCGTCGCCAAACTCTTCATGGATCAGTTCCTTGAAGGTGGTGCCGTACACGCTGATCAATTCGTAGAAGCGGTAGATCAGCGGATCGGTCGGCACCTGCGTCGGCAGCGAGCCCTTGTAGGGCGCCGCCATCAGCCAGCGCTGGTCTTCTTCGCTCAGGCCGAAGTAGTCGGCAACGATGCCGGCCTGCCTGGCGTCGAGCGTCATCTGGCCAAGGCAGGCGGCGGTGACCCACTCCTTGCTGAGGCCGACTTTGGCGGCCACGTCGGCCCATTTCAGGCCGCGGGTGACTTTGGCGGTAATGATTTTTTCAGTGACGTTGAGGCGACTCATGGCGATTCCTTGGTTGCGATTGGATGGTTGTGACCATACGGTTCAACTTCGGTGCCACCTGCCGCCCTGAAATGGCATCCGGCCGCAAGCAGATGGTGCGGCGGACGAGGCATTTGCAGGCAAGCGCCCGGATCGAGCGCCACCGGTTGCGTGAACCCGCATGGATGCAGATACCCATGCAAGTCGCGTGCCACCAAGCGCCAAAGAAAAACTGCCTGGAACTCAAAGCGTCCCAGGCAGTTTCGGTTGAATCTGTTGCGCTGCGAATCAGAACGGGATGTCGTCGTCCATGTCCGAGAAGTTCGGCGCCGGTTTCGGCTGCGGACGGGCCGCCGGCGCCGGCGGCGCCTGGCGCTGCTGCTGAGGCTGTGGACGGCTCGGCGCGCTGTTCTCGTAGCCGCCGCCATCGTCCATGCCGCTGTCGCCGCCCATGCCCTGGCGACCGCCGAGCATCTGCATGTTCTCGGCGATGATATCGGTTGCGTACTTCTCGACGCCGTCCTTGTCAGTGTACTTGCGGGTCTGCAGGCGGCCCTCGACGTACACGGAGGAACCTTTCTTCAGGTACTGGCCGACGATCTCAGCCAGGCGGCCGAAGAACGAAATGCGGTGCCACTCGGTCAGCTCTTTCTGCTCGCCGGTATTCTTGTCTTTCGACTTGTACGATGTGGCGACAGCAATGTTGGCGATCGCGTCGCCGCTCGGCATGTAGCGGATCTCCGGATCGCGCCCCAGGTTGCCGACGATGATGACCTTGTTTACAGATGCCATGTGTTGCTCCTCTGAATTTTTGTGGACCCTGGCTCTGCACTTGACTAAGCGCCAGGGATATCGGTGTCCTTGCGAACACCCGCTATTATCGCGGAAGTTAAACGCCTTGTTTAGCTATTTTCACACTATCTGACCGGCCTGGGAGGCCGGAAATTTATTTTGAACTTCTGGCGGTTTTGCCATTGGAACGGCTGAACCACGTCCCAGATACGAGCGTCGCCAGCTTCATATACCGTCAGCAATAATACTGGTATTATATACAGTGGTCATCCCAAAATCCACCACGCCGCCCGTCCGGCAATCGTGGCTGCCGGGAGCGCCAGCATTGAAACACGGCTATAGTTACAGGTTGCCCCCTTTTTTTGGCCCGCCGACATTGGTTCGTACGCGCCGGCCCGCATTACCATTGAAAGCACACTACATGGAACAGATCCGCATCCGCGGCGCCCGTACGCACAATCTCAAGAACATCAATCTCGACCTGCCTCGCAACAAGCTGACCGTCATCACCGGCCTGTCCGGCTCCGGTAAATCATCGCTCGCGTTCGATACCTTGTATGCCGAAGGCCAGCGCCGCTACGTCGAATCGCTGTCGGCCTACGCGCGCCAGTTTTTGCAGCTGATGGAAAAGCCCGACGTCGACCTGATCGAGGGCCTGTCGCCGGCGATCTCGATCGAGCAGAAGGCGACGTCGCACAACCCGCGCTCGACGGTCGGCACGGTCACCGAAATCCACGACTACCTGCGCCTGTTGTACGCGCGCGTCGGCACGCCCTACTGCCCCGACCACGCGGAGCATCCGCTGGCCGCGCAGACCGTGTCGCAGATGGTCGACGCCGTGCTGGCGATGGAAGAAGGCACCAAGCTGATGATCCTCGCGCCCGTGGTGGCCAACCGCAAGGGCGAGCACGCCGACCTGTTCGCGTCGATGCAGGCGCAGGGCTTCGTGCGCTTCCGCATCCAGAGCGGCACCCACGCGGCGAAGATCTACGAGATCGACGACATGCCGACCTTGAAGAAGACCGAGAAGCACACGATCGACGTGGTGATCGACCGCGTCAAGGTCAACGCCGAGATCAAGCAGCGCCTGGCCGAAAGCTTCGAGACGGCGCTGCGCCTGGCCGATGGCCGCGCCGTCGCGCTCGAGATGGACCGGGCCGCGGAAGGCAGCACGCAGGAGCACGTCTTTTCGAACAAGTTCGCCTGCAACGTCTGCGGCTACTCGCTGCAGGAGCTCGAGCCGCGCCTGTTCTCGTTCAATAACCCGATGGGCGCGTGCCCGGAGTGCGATGGCCTCGGCCACATCGAGTTCTTCGACCCGAAGCGCATCGTCGCCTTTCCCAACCTGTCGCTCGCTTCGGGCGCCATCAAGGGCTGGGACAGGCGCAACCAGTTCTACTTCCAGATGCTGTCGAACCTGGCCGCGTTCTACGAGTTCGACATCGACATGCCGTTCGAGCAGCTGCCGGAAGCGGCGCAGAAGGCGGTGCTGACCGGCTCCGGCAAGACCACCATCCCGTTCACGTACGTGAACGAGCGTGGCCGCACCGTGATCCGCGACCACACCTTCGAAGGCGTGGTGACCAACCTGCAGCGGCGCTACCGCGAGACCGACTCGATGGCCGTGAAGGAGGAGCTGGCGAAGTTCATCAACGAGAAGCAGTGCCCGTCGTGCGACGGCGCGCGCCTGCGCGTGGAAGCGCGCTACGTCAAGCTCGGCGCCGGCAAGCAACAGCGCGCGATCTACGAGGTGGCTAACAAGCCGCTGCGCGACTGCCTGGCCTACTTCGAAAAACTCACCTTGAAAGGCGCGAAGAAAGACATCGCCGACCGCGTCATCAAGGAGATCATCTCGCGCCTGAAGTTTCTCAATAACGTCGGCCTCGATTACCTGTCGCTCGACCGCAGCGCCGACACCTTGTCGGGCGGCGAGGCGCAGCGCATCCGGCTGGCGTCGCAGATCGGCTCGGGCCTGACTGGCGTGATGTACGTGCTCGACGAGCCGTCGATCGGCTTGCACCAGCGCGACAACGACCGCCTGATCGAGACGCTCAAGCACCTGCGCGACATCGGCAACACGGTGCTTGTCGTCGAGCATGACGAGGACGCGATCCGCACCGCCGACTACATCGTCGACATGGGTCCGGGCGCCGGCGCGCATGGCGGCGAGGTGATCGCCGAAGGCACACTGGCGCAGATCTTGAAGAACAAGAAATCGCTGACCGCGAAGTACCTGAACGGCACCTTGAAGATCGCGGTGCCGAAGAAGCGCCACGTTGCCAATCCGGACAAGCAGCTGGTGATCACCGGCGCCACCGGCAACAACCTGAAGAAGGTGTCGCTGAATCTGCCGGTCGGGCTGATGACGTGCGTGACCGGCGTGTCCGGTTCGGGCAAGTCGTCGCTGGTGAACGACACGCTCTATCCGGCGCTGTCGCGCCACCTGTACGGTTCGCAGACCGAGCCTGCGCCGCACGATTCGATCAGCGGTCTGGAACACTTCGACAAGGTGATCTCGGTCGACCAGGCGCCGATCGGGCGCACGCCGCGGTCGAACCCGGCGACCTACACCGGCTTGTTCACGCCGATCCGCGATTTGTTTTCGACGGTGCCGACGGCGAAAGAGCGCGGCTACAGCGCCGGGCGATTCTCGTTCAACGTCAAGGGCGGGCGCTGCGAGGCGTGCCAGGGCGACGGCGTCATCAAGGTCGAGATGCACTTCCTGCCGGACGTGTACGTGCCGTGCGACGTCTGCCACGGCAAGCGCTACAACCGCGAGACGCTCGAGGTGCAGTACAAGGGCAAGAACATCACCGAGGTGCTGGGCCTGACGGTGGAGGACGCGCACGAGTTCTTCAAGCCGGTGCCGGTGATCGCGCGCAAACTCCAGACGCTGCTCGACGTCGGCCTTGGCTACATCAAGCTGGGACAAAGCGCGACGACGCTGTCTGGCGGCGAAGCGCAGCGGGTCAAGCTGTCGCTCGAACTGTCCAAGCGCGACACCGGGCGCACGCTGTACATCCTCGACGAGCCGACCACCGGTTTGCACTTCCAGGACATCGATTTGCTGCTGAAGGTGATCCACCGGCTGCGCGACCAGGGCAACACGCTCGTCATCATCGAGCACAATCTGGACGTCATCAAGACGGCGGACTGGATTGTGGACCTGGGGCCGGAAGGCGGCGCCGGCGGCGGGCAGATCATCGCCAGCGGCACGCCGGAGGACGTGGCGGTCAATCCGAACAGCGTCACGGGCAAGTACCTGGGACCGTTGCTGAAATAAGTGAAGGGGGCGAAAGCCCCCTTTTTTGCGTCCATCAGCAGGCTTAAGTTCACCAGAAAATGTAACACCGTCGCCCCCGCGAAGGCGGGGCGACGGTTTTGGGGCTAACTATCCTTAGCTGGACAGCTTGGCCTCGAGCGACTTGCGGGTGTCGACCAGCTCTTGCGGCAAGTGGTAGGCGAGCTTGTCGAACAACTCGTCGTGCAGCTTGACCTCTTCCTTCCAGCCGGCGTGGTCGACCGACGTGATGCGGTCGAACTTGGCCTCGGTGAAATCGAGGCCTTCCCAGTTCAGGTCCGCGAACGCCGGCGTGGTGCCGAACAGGTTCTCGGCGCCGCCGGCCTTGCCTTCGATGCGGTCGAGCATCCACTTCAGCACGCGCATGTTGTCGCCGAAACCAGGCCAGACGAACTTGCCGTCGTCGTCGGTGCGGAACCAGTTGACGCAATAGATCTTCGGCAGGTTGGCCGCGTCGAGCTTCTTGCCCATGTCAAGCCAGTGCTGGAAGTAGTCGCTCATGTTGTAGCCAATGAAAGGCAACATCGCGAACGGGTCGCGCCGTACCACGCCGACCTTGGCGGCGGCAGCGGCGGTGGTCTCGGAGCCCATCGTCGCGGCCATGTACACGCCTTCGGTCCAGTTGCGCGCCTCGGTCACCAGCGGCACCGTGCTCGAACGGCGGCCGCCAAAAATGAACGCCGAAATCGGTACGCCGGTCGGATCGTCCCAGGCCGGATCGAGCACGGGATTCTGCGTCGCCGACACGGTGAAGCGCGCATTCGGATGCGCCGCCTTGGTACCCGACGCCGGCGTCCAGTCATTGCCCTGCCAGTCGATCAGGTGCGCGGGCGCCTGTTTGGTCAGCCCTTCCCACCAGACGTCGCCGTCGTCGGTCAGCGCGACGTTGGTGAAGATGGTGTTCTCGCGCATCGACGCCATGCAGTTGTAGTTGGTCTGCTCGTTGGTGCCGGGCGCGACGCCAAAGTAGCCCGCTTCCGGGTTGATCGCGTACAGGCGGCCGTCGGCGCCCGGCTTGATCCAGGCGATGTCGTCGCCGATGGTCGTCACTTTCCAGCCGTTGAAGCTGGCCGGCGGGATCATCATCGCGAAATTGGTCTTGCCGCAGGCCGACGGGAAGGCGGCCGCGACGTAGTGCTTCTTGCCTTCGGGCGACTCGACACCGAGGATCAGCATGTGCTCGGCGAACCAGCCGGTGCCGCCCTGCTGCGCTTCCTGGTGGCCCATGTTCGACGCGATGCGCAGCGCGAAGCACTTCTTGCCGAGCAGCGCGTTGCCGCCGTAGCCGGAGCCGTACGACCAGATCTCGCGCGTTTCCGGGAAGTGGACGATGTATTTGGTGTCGTTGCATGGCCAGGCGACGTCGGCCTGGCCGGCACGCAGCGGCGCACCGACGGTGTGTACGGCCGGCACGAACGCGCCGCTGTCGCCCAACACGTCGTACACGGCGCGGCCCATGCGCGTCATGATGCGCATGTTGACGGCGACGTAAGGCGAATCGGACAGTTCGACGCCGATGTGGGCGATCGGGGAACCAAGCGGCCCCATCGAGAACGGCACGACGTACATCGTCCGCCCGGCCATGCAGCCGTCGAACAGGCCGTGCAGCGTGCTGCGCATTTCTTCCGGCGCCATCCAGTTGTTGGTCGGGCCGGCTTGTTCCTTGGTGGCCGAGCAGATGTAGGTGCGGTCTTCGACGCGGGCGACGTCGGTCGGGTCCGAGCAGGCCAGGTAGGAATTCGGGCGTTTTTCAGGATTGAGCTTCTTCATGGTGCCGGCGGCAACCATCTCGCCGCACAGGCGGTCGTACTCTTCCTGCGAGCCGTCGCACCAGTAGATGCGGTCGGGCTTGGCAAGGGCCGCGATTTCCGCCACCCAATTGATGAGTTTCTGGTGTTTGATGTAAACTGGGACGTTCAATGCGGACACGCCTCCCATGACGGGCTGATTCATAAAAACCTCCAAATGCTAATTAAGATTCGGTTGTCGACCGTCGCTCGCATCAGGCTGCCCGCGGAGAACTACTCCGCGCAGGGCCGGCGTCACGGCGGTCTCGTCGGCAACGCTGCGGCGGTTGCGGGACGGTGTTGCAGAGGAACCTGGCAGCAGCGTTTACCAGCCAAATCCCAAAATATCGGGCCGATTGTACACCCCCAAAACGCTGCCGCAGACGTCTGACCGGCAAAAATGTAGTAATAATAGCCGACTAAAGTAGTAGGCTACTCGGCGCCTCGGGATTCAGTGTTATTTACCTACGAACTTTTATTAACATTGTGTCAATCAAAATGAAAATAGCTGTGCTCGACGATTATCAGGACGCGGTACGCACCCTCGACTGCTTCAAACTGTTAGACGCGCATGAGGTCAAAGTATTGACCAGTTCGACAAAAGGATTGGGCCAGCTGGCCATCCGGCTGGCGCCATTCGACGCGCTGGTGCTGATCCGCGAGCGCACGTTGCTGTCGCGCGCGCTGCTGGCGAAGCTGCCTAACCTGAAGCTGATCTCGCAGACCGGCAAGGTCGCCGGCCACATCGACGTCGCCGCCGCCACCGAGCGCGGCGTGGCGATTGCCGAGGGAGTCGGCTCGCCGGTCGCGCCGGCCGAGCTGACGTGGGCGCTGATCATGGCGGCCAGCCGCAAGATCGTGCCGTACGCGAACAACCTGAAGGACGGGCTGTGGCAGACGGCGTCGATCAACCCGGCGCTCAACGGCCTGGGCATTGTGCTGCGCGGCCGCACACTGGCCATCTGGGGCTACGGCAAGATCGGCCGGATGGTGGCCGGCTACGGCCAGGCGTTCGGCATGAGCGTGCTGGTGTGGGGCCGCGAGGCGAGCCGGACAGCGGCGGTGGCGGACGGCTTCCAGGCGGCGGCGTCACAGGAGGAATTCTTCGAGCGCGCCGATGTCATGAGCGTGCATCTGCGGCTGGCCGACGCCACGCGCGGCATCGTCACGGCGCAGGACCTGGCGCGCATGAAGCGCAGCGCGCTGTTCGTCAACACGAGCCGGGCCGAGCTGGTGGCCGAGGGCGCGCTGGAGGCGGCGCTCAAGCAAGGCCGTCCCGGCACGGCGGCGCTGGACGTGTTTACCAGCGAGCCGCTGGCGCCGGACGCGCCGCTGCTGCGCATGCCGACGGTGCTGGCGACGCCGCACCTGGGGTATGTCGAACGTGACAGCTATGAATTGTATTTCGAGGCGGCGTTTCGCAACGTGGTCAATTTCGCCGAGGGCAAGCCGAGCGGGATCTTGAATCCTGAGGCGCTGGGCAAATCCGCACGGCTCTGACCCGTTTTTTCTTCAGGGTCAGACCCCGGATTTGCTGATGCCGGCAACTCCGGGGTCTGACCCCGACAGCAGAAACGGGTCAGACCCCTGCGGATACCTTGCAGCGCTACGGCTTTTCGGTGAGGCGGCGCGTCAGCTGCACCGGCTCGCCGGTGATGTTGGCTGGCGGCGCCGGCAGCACGTGGGCGCGCGTCCACAAGCCGGCCCAGCCTGGTGGCCAACTCAGCTGCGGACCGGAATACGCCGGCAAGCTTGCGCGCACGGCGATGACGGGCACCGGCGGGATCTCGCGCAGCCCGTCGGCGGTGGCGCGTTCCATATCCAGGCTGTACATGTAGCCAGGCAGCAGCGCCGTGCAGACACCTTCGAACCAGGCAGTGTGATCCTCGTCGCGGCCCAGCGCTTGCGCCAGGCCTTGCGGATCGAACCGCGCCAGCGCAGTGATCAGCTCGTCGGTGGTGGCGCCGGGCGAATCGCCCCACCCCATCACCGGATTGACGTTGTAGTCGGCGCCGGAGCCGTACCAGCCTTCGCGCCACGGCCGCTGCATCCAGTGGCGCTGGCCGGTGAACAGGTGCCAGCGCCAGTGCAGCCCGGACGGTTTCGGCCAGGAATACAGGTACAGCTTCTCGTAACCGGCCTGGTGCAGCGCGCGCACCATCGCCATCAGGCGCGCGTGCGGCATGCGGTCGGGCGGCGCGCGGCGGAACAGGATTGCTTCGCCGTCGGCGTGCTGCACGTCGTCGGTCGACAGGTTCAAATCGAGCGTGCGTGCTTCGCTGCCGAAGCGGGCGCTGATCCAGCCGGTCAACAGGTTGACGTGCGTGATCACGCCGTAGCCGCGGTGGCGGTGAAAAATGACGGTTCCTGGAGCAAGCGTTTTCATCGAGTCGTCGTGCGAAAAAAGGCCAAGTGTACTGAAGCGCTGACGAAGATTCTAGCGCAGTCACAAGCAGATACAATCCCTTTGCGTGTTTGCCCGGCGAGTGTGGTGCACGCTATCATGGCGCACTCTTCTCTAACGAACCTGCACACACCATGAGCTTGCGCATCATCGCCACCGGCGGCACCTTCGACAAACATTACGACGAACTGACCGGTACGCTTGGCTTTGCCGACAGCCATCTGCCCGCGGCGTTGGCGCGCACGCGCATGACGATTCCCGTGGCGCTGGAACAATTGCCGCTGCTCGATTCGCTCGACATGCACGATGCCGATCGCGAGCGCGTGCTGGCCTCGTGCCGCGCGGCCAGCGAGAGCGCGATCGTCATCATCCACGGCACCGACACGATGCGCGAGACGGCCGCCGTGCTGGGCGCGGCGGCGCTGGGCAAGACGATCGTGCTGACCGGCGCGATGATTCCCTACGAGATCGCCAATTCCGATGCGTTGTTCAATATGGGGTTTGCGGCCGGCGTTGCGCAGACCTTGGCGGCCGGCGTGTACGTGGCGATGAACGGCCAGGTCTTCGCATGGGATAACGTGATAAAGAACCGCGCCGCAGGCGTGTTTCAGCCGCTGTAAGAAAAGCGGGGTCAGACCTAGGTCTGACCCCGCTTTTTCACCGCTTTTTCACCGCGTTTTTTGTTGGCGCCGGGGACTTCGGGGTCGGACCCTTTAAGAGCAAAGGCGGGTCAGACCCCTGCGGGTCAGGCTTTGGCTTCGCCGCCGAGTGCTTCGACGATGTCGGCCATCATCTTCGACAGCTCGCCCGTCATCAGCATCATGTCGTTGTCGAATCGCTCTTCGTCGTTGCGTGTCGAGGTGTCGCTTTCCTTGATGACGTCGAGCGGCTTGATGCCCTTGATGGCGAGCGACTCGGTCAGCACAAAGGAAATCTTGTCGTTCCACGTCATCGCCAGGCGCGTGCATTGCTTGCCGGCAGCGATGTGGCGGCGGATGTCGTCCACTTCCAGGGCGTGCTTGACGTAACGGACCGCCGCCTTGCTTTCGCCCGTGGCGCGCAGCTCGGTGTCCTGGTCGACCGTGAAGCCGACCGGCGCCTCGTCGGTCTCGAGCCAGGCAGTCATCACCGCGACCGGCGAACGCTGCACGCGCAGGCTTTCTAGCGGCAACTTGTCGACCGCCTTCAGCAGCAGCTTGATCACTTCGTCAGCCTTGGCCGGGCTCGCCGCATCGACAACCAGCCAGCCGTTTACCGGATCGATCCAGGTAAAGACGTTGCTGCGGATGCTGAACGCGCGCGGCAACAATTCGTCGGCCACGCGCTCCTTCAGTTCTTTCATCGCCTTCTTGCCCGGTGCGAAGCCTTGCGCTTCTTCCAGCTCGGCGGCCTTGGCTTTCGCGACCTGGTTGATCACGGAACCTGGCAGCAGTTTCTTTTCGGTGCCAAGCAGGATCAGCATCTGCTTGTTGACGACATGGACCAGACCGCCATTCGGGCGCGGCGTATCCCAGCCCTGGCGCAGCAGTTCGTTGCTGGTGGCGGGAACAAAACTTTGTGGCGCGAGGGATGTTTCCAGTTGCTCAGGGGTGTAGTTCCACGGTGCTGGCAGGCGATAAATCTGAAGATTCTTAAACCACATAGTTGATATCCGTTTGTTTCAGCATTACAGAAGGAACGACATTTTACACGCCGCGGCCAGCGGCCCCGGCCCAAATTTGCGCCTGTGGTTAATCCAGCGAGGCGTTGCCGAACAGGCTCAGTTGCTCGATCGATTCGGCTTCGCCGAGGCGCACGCCGGCGCCAAGCAGGCGCACCGGCTGGCTGCCGCGCGCAAAGCCAGTCTCCATCAACTTCTCGAACTGCGCCATGTTCGGTTCCCGTCCCACGCATTCGACAGTGGTCTGGGTGAAGTTGGCGAAGCGCAGTTTGACGAACAGTTTGTTGACATTTTTCTCGGCGCCGGCGCGCTTGATGCGCCCAAGCAGGTTGTCGTACAGCTCGGGCAGCAGCGCCAGGCAGGCGGGCAGGTCAGGCACGTCCGGCGTGTAGGTCTCCTCGCAGCTGACCGACTTGCGCTCGCGCGCGTTCGAGACCGGCCGGTTGTCGATGCCGCGGCACAGGTCGTGCAGGCGGGCGCCGAAGCTGCCGAAGTGATGCTGCAGCTCGAGCAAGGTCCAGCCGCGCAGGTCCTCGCAAGTCTGCGCGCCCAGCTTGTGCAGCTTGGCTGCGGTAACCTTGCCGACACCGTGCAGTTTCTTGACCGGCAGCGCGGCGACGAAGGCGTCGACCTGGCCCGGCGTCACCAGCCACATACCGTCCGGCTTGTTCCAGTCGCTGGCGATTTTGGCGACGAACTTGTTGGGCGCCACGCCGGCCGAGGCGGTGATGCCGACCGTGTCGAAGATGCGCTGGCGGATTTCCTGCGCGATCAGGGTGGCGCTGCCCTTGCAGTGCGGCGAGTCCGACACGTCGAGGTAGGCTTCGTCGAGCGACAGCGGCTCGACCAGGTCGGTGTAGTGGCCGTAGATGGCCAGGATCTGACGCGATGCGATGCGGTACTTTTCCATCGCCGGCGGCAGCACCACCAGCTCCGGACACAGCTTGAGCGCCTGCGCCGTCGCCATCGCCGAGTGGATGCCGTAGCGGCGCGCCTCGTAGTTGGCGGTGGCGACCACGCCGCGCTGATCGGGCCGGCCGCCGACGGCCAGCGGCACATCGCGCAAGGTCGGGTCGTCGCGCATCTCCACTGCCGCGTAGAAGCAGTCGCAATCGCAATGGATGATTTTTCGGGACGAGTCGTTCACGCTGGTTCGAAATACTGTAAATGCATACAGTATTCCCGGAAACGTGCATTGTTGCAAGCAGCGGGCAGGATGAACCACGACGCCAGACGAAAAAAGGGGCGACGCTTGCGTCACCCCTTCAGGCTTACCCCTTCAGGCGCGCTCGCTTACCAGGCCATCTTCAGCGTGTATTTGCCGCTGGTGGCGCCGGTGCCGCCGCTGTAGTACACCACGCGCACGTAACGGGCGCTGGTCGTGGTGCCGGTGTTGCTTACCGATGCCGCGTCCACCACGCCGGCGCCGTTTTCGCTCTTGGCCAGCTGGGTGCCGCTGCTGTTGTAGACGTACAAATCGTAGTCGGCGGTGGAGGTGCCCATCGTCAAGGTCGACGTCAGCGTTTTGCCGGCTGGCAGCTGGACGACGAAGAAGTCGGTGTCGGTACTCGAGCCCATGTTGCCGCTGACAACGGTGCCGCTGGTGGCGACGCTGTTGCTGCTGGCGAGGGTGTTGTTCGCCTCGACTTCGTTCATCGCCGGCGCCGGCGTCACTGTCGCGCTGGCCGCATCGACCGCCGCGTTGGCGTCGACAATGCCGGTGCCGCAGCTGGTGCAGGTTGCCGGGAAGGCGCGCGCGGTGGACTTGAGCTTGCTCTCGATTTCGTCAGGCGTCAGGCTGGCGTTCTTCGACAACATCAGCGCGGCAACGCCGGCCACGTGTGGCGTGGCCATCGACGTGCCCTGGTAGAACGCGTAGTTGTCGGCGCCCGGCGCGGTCGTGCCCGCGTTGAGCGTCGACAAGATCCCGTTGGCGGCCACGCTGGTGTCGCCGCCTGGCGCCGCCACGTCGACGACCGTGCCGTAGTTCGAATACCAGGCGCGTCCGCCGGAGCGGTTGGTCGCAGCGACGGTGACGACGCCGGCGCAGTTGGCCGGATTCGAATTGCTGGCGTTGGTGTTCTCGTTGCCGGCGGCAACGATGATGACGGTGCCGCGCGAGCGCGCGCTGTCGATGGCGCTCTGCGTGGTGGCGCCGCAAGCGCCGCCGCCGCCGAGCGACATGTTGATCACCTTCGCCGGGTTGGCGTTGGCCGGCACGCCGGTGACGGCGCCGCCGGACGACCAGATGATCGCGTCGGCAATATCGGACGTGTAGCCGCCGCATTTGCCGAGCACGCGCACCGGCACGATCTTGGCGTTGAAGGCGACGCCGGCGACGCCGAGGCCGTTGCTGGTGCGCGCGGCGATGGTGCCGGCGACGTGGGTGCCGTGCCAGCTCGACGACTGGTCCTGGGCCGGCTGCCCGGTGCCGCATTCGCCGGCGACAATGGCGTCGCCGGCATCGCTGGCATCGCTGTCGCGGCCGTTGCCGTCGTTGGCGATGGTGGCGCTGGAGATGAAATCATAGCCCGGCAGGATTTGCCCGCTGAGGTCGGCGTGCGGACGGTAGCCGGTATCGATCACCGCCACATTGACGCCGGTGCCGGTCGCCTTGTCCCAGGCCGCCGGCAGGCGAAGGCCGCCGTTCGTCTCGAAGTAATGCCACTGCTCGTTGTAGCGCGGATCGGTCGGCGTGAACATTTTCTGCATGATCAGGTCGGGCTCGGCGTACTCGACCGACGGGTCGCGCGCGACCAGTTCGGCGGCGAGCGCGGCGACTTCGTCGGCCGACATCTTCTTGCTCAGCTGAACGATATGGGCGCCGGTGGCGATGGTGTGCAGCATCTTCATCGACAGGCCGAACTGCTGGCCGGCGCGGTCGACCAGCGCCTTGCGCGCCGGCGCCATGGCCGGCACCTTGGCTGCGCCCTTGCCGGCCGGGGTGGCATCCTTGTACTTCACGATCAGGCGGTCGGTCTGCATGATCGGCTGGACGGCCTGGGCCGCAGCGTGAAACTCAGGTACACCGGCCATCGCCGTCAGCGGCAAGGCGCCGGCGACCGCGAGAACTGCACACAATCTCACCAATGATGGCTTCGTGGTCTGATTCTGCTTCATGTGATTTCCTCTTGTTTTCCGATTGTTTGATTGGCAATTCCGGGCGCATGGCCTGGCTGCCGTTTTTTTCCCGGGTGGTGTCCACACCGGGCCGCCTGTAACGACGGGAGATTAAGATTACACAAAAAGAAGTTAATTCATCTGGGAAATCTCACACGAGCTTGAGTTTTCGCAACACTGGGGACGAAGATTCGTAGCTTGTTCGGCGGAAACGAATTTTCACCAAATGTCACGCTGATCGATTTGATATTGAACAATGCAAGATCGACATTAAGAGCTGGGGTCAGCGCAATAATCGGCGGCGGGCGCCGAAGATCGCCCCGAAGCAAACACCTTAGTTACTGCTGGTTCTAGGAAGCTCCACTCTTATGGTGTTTGCTTAAGAGACCTGACCCCAGCAAAATGTCCGAATGTCAGACCTGACACCAGCATAAAAAAAGGCCACGATCGCTCGTGGCCTTTTTGCTGATACGTTGCGACTTAGAAGTTGCCCTTGAACTGGACGCCGACCGTGCGCGGCTCATTGATGAAGCCGGTCAGGTTGTTGAAGTCGATCGCGCCCGTGATGCGGCGCGTGTCGGTGATGTTGCGGCCGAACGCTGCCACTTCGTACTTGCCACTGTTCCAGATGTAACCGAGGCGCAGGCCGCCTTCGGTCAGCGGCTTGCCGCTGAACTCAACCGCTTCGTACAGGAAGAAGTTGATCTTGCTGCGGTACGACCAGTCGGTCAGCACGTAGAGCTGGCCATCGGCCAGCGGCCACTGGTAGCGCGCGGTCGCGTTGACGGTCCAGCGCGGCGCCTGCGGCAACGGGTTGCCGTCGATGACGACGCGGCCGGCCGCATTCAGCGGATCGGTGACGGTGCAGCTGCCGCACTTGTTGACCGACAGGCTCGCATCGTTGATCTCGGTGAAGTTGTAGCTGCCGCCGGCGGTGACCTTGAAGTCGCTGGTGACGTAGGCTTCAAAATCGAGCTCGGCGCCACGGCCCTTGGTCTTTGCCGCATTGATCAGGCGGTTGACGTTCGAGTTGCCGCCGACGACCGTCAGCTGCTGGTTCTTGACGTTGAAATCGTAGATGCTGAAGGCGACGCGGCCGCGGCGCTCGAACAGGTCGGCCTTGACGCCGGCTTCGACCGACACGATCGTCTCGGCATCGGCCACCGTGATCGGCACCGACGCCGAAGCGGCGGCAATACTCGGCGCGCGGAAACCGGTGGCGGCGCGCGCGTAGACGTTGACGTCCTTGTTGACCTTGTAGGTCGCGCTCAGGTCCCAGTTGGCCTTGCTCTTGCTGGTGCTGACCGAACCTGGCCCGATCTGCACCACGTTGACCGCCGACACGGTGTTGAAGTCCTTCTTGTCGTTGGTGTAACGCACGCCGCCGCGCACGGTGAAGGCATCGCTGACGGCGTAGTTGAGCGAAGCGAACGCCGCCCACGCGGTGTTGTCCTGGTGGCTGGCCAGGTGCGACGTCTGCGCGCCGGTGGTGCTGTTGAAGTTGTCGGTGTAACCGTTGGCGTCTTCGTTGAAGTAGTACAGGCCAGCCTGCCAGTTGAGCGGGCCGGCAACCTTCGATTCGGCGCGGAACTCCTGCGTGTACTGCTTGACGCCGCTGATGCCGCCCGCGGTCTCGACCTGGAACGGGATGAAGCCGGGACCGGCCGGCGTGCCGCCGTCGATGTCGCCGCGGCTCAGATACCGGTTGACCTGCTCGAAGCCGCTGATCGAGTACAGCTTGACGGCGCCGAGGTCCCACGACAGGCGCATGCTGGCGCCGCTGGTCTTCAGGTTCTGGTAATTCTGCGCATTGGTGACGACGCGGTCGGCGTCGAAGCCGTCGGCGAAGTCGTTCGTGCCCTTCTTGATCAGGTTGGCACGGAACAGGCGCGAGCTGCCGGTCGTCGTGCGCTGGTGCACGTTAAACAGCGCCGACAAGCTCGTGTCCGGCGCGTACAGCAGCTGCAGGCGCTCGGCGTGCTCGTTGTAGCCGTCCAGTTCGCCGCGCTTGACGGTGAACGCCGGGTCGGCGTAGTTGTCGACGTAGTTGTCGCGGTGCTGGCGCAAGGTCGAAAAGCGCATCGCCCACTGGTCCGACAGCGGCACGTTGATGGCGCCGTCGACATTGATGGTGTTGTGCGAAGCGACAGTGCCGTTGTAGTAGCCCTCGATCTTGCGCATGTTCGGCTTTTCGGATTCGAACTTGACCACGCCGGCCGGGGTGTTGCGGCCAAACAGCGTGCCCTGCGGGCCGCGCAGCACTTCAACGCCGGCCAGGTCGAAAATCGGGAAACCTTTCAGGATCGGGTTTTCCTGCACGACGTCGTCGTAGATCAGCGAAACGGGCTGCGAGGCGAAGGTATTGAAATCGGTATTGCCGTAGCCGCGGATGTAGAAGCGCGGGAAGGTGCGCCCGTTCGACGATTCCACGTTCAGGCTCGGCACTTTGCCGGCCAGCACGCGGATGTCTTCGCCGCCGGACACCAGCACGTCGAGCTTCTCGCCCTTGATCTGGGTGACCGAGACCGGGACTTCCTTGATGTTTTCGCTGCGGCGCTGGGCAGTGACGGTAACGCTTTGCAGCTCTGGCGCGGCAACCGCCTGGGCCAACGCGGAACCGAGCGGCAGCATGGCCGTCAGGGCCAGCATGGCGCCGTGGGCGCGCAAAACGCGCTGGTGCATCTTGGAGATCTTGATCATGAGTTTTCCTGGAAAATGACGTGCGATGAGTGACCTTGCCTTGTCTCCTGCCCGCTGACGCGCATCCTTGGGATGTCTTTACATTGCCAGACTCAGATGGCCGCTATTTTCGGACAGGCAACCGGTGAGGCGCAAGAACTTTATCTAGATGAAAGATTCGCAAACAACACTATTTTTCCATTGCTGGCCTGGCGGCGCGGGATATGATAACGACCACAACAAAATTCCAGGAGCGTACGTGTCCCACCCCACCATCTCCACCATCTCCACCGTGTTCGCTGCCCTGGCGCTCGCCGCCGGCGCCGCCGGCGCTGCCGACGCCCCGGTCGCGCCGGTCGCGGCCAAGGCTGCCTGGCAGGAAACCCGCCACGGCGCCGTCGTCACCGACGACTACCGCTGGCTGCAGAAGAAGGAAAACCCGGACGTCATCGCCCACCTGAACGCCGAGAACGCCTACACCGACGCCATGACGGCGTCGATTGCGCCGCTGTCGGACAAGCTGTACGCCGAGATCAAGGGGCGCATGCAGGAAGTCGACCTGTCGGTGCCGACCCGCAAGGGCGACTACTACTATTACAACCGCCTCGAAGCGGGCAAGCAGTACCAGATCATCTGCCGTCGCCCGGCCGGCGCGAAAATGGCATACGACCCGGCCGCGCCGGAAGAAATCCTGCTAGACCAGAACAAGATGGCCGAAGGACATAAGTACTTCGCCGTCGCCAGCGTGCTGGTCAGCCCGGACGGCCGGCTGCTCGCGTATGCCACCGACACCACCGGCTTTCGCCAGTACACGCTGTTCGTCAAGGATCTGAAAACCGGCCAGCTGCTGCCCGACAGCGCGCCGCGCGTGACCAGCGCGGCATGGGCGGCCGACAACCAGACCTTGTTCTTCGTGCAGGAAGACGCCACCACCAAGCGCGGCGACCGCCTGCTGCGCATGAAGCTGGGCAGCGCGCCGGTGCAGGTGTACCACGAGCCGGTCGAGCAGTTCGACCTGCAGGTGTCCGCCACGCGCGACAAGCAATTCATCCGCCTCGACATCGGCGCCACCGATACCAGCGAAGTGCGGCTGCTGCCGGCCGGCCAGCCAGAAGGCGCATTCGTTTCCCTGGGCCGCGAAAAAGGCCACCGCTACCGCGTCGAGCACCGCGACGGCGAGCTGTTCATCACGACCAACAAGGACGCCAAGAATTTCCGCGTGGTCACCGCGCCGGCCAGCGCGCCACAGCAGCAGAACTGGAAGCCGCTGCTGCGCCATGACGGCAAGGTGCTGGTGCAAAACGTCGAAGCGTTCCGCGACTACCTGGTGGTCAGCGAAAAGACGAATGCCCTGAACCGCATGCGCATCTACGACTTCAACAAGAAGACGTGGAAGAGCGTGAAGTTCGACGACCCGGTGTACCTGGCGCGCGGCGCCGGCACCCCGGAATTTTCGTCCGGCGCCTACCGTGTGTCGTACCAGTCGCCGGTGACGCCGCCGACCGTGCTCGACGTCGACATGGCCACTGGCGCGCGCACCGTGCTCAAGCGCGAGGAAGTGGTGGGCGGCCATGATCCGAAGCGCTACGTCACGCGGCGCATGTGGGTCACCGCGCGCGACGGCGTCAAGGTGCCGCTGTGGGCGGTGTACCGCAAGGGCACGCGCTTCGACGGCAGGGCGCCGCTGCTGCTGTATTCGTACGGCTCGTACGGCTATTCGACCGAGGCGACGTTTGCCAGCAAGCGCATCAGCCTGCTCGAGCGCGGCGTCATCTACGTGCAGGCGCACATCCGCGGCGGCACCGACATGGGCGAGCACTGGCACGACGACGGCATGCTGATGAAAAAGAAGAACACCTTCAATGACTTCATCGACAGCGCCGAATTTCTGGTGAAGAACAAATGGACGTCGCCGGACCGCCTGATCATCGAAGGCGGCAGCGCCGGCGGCCTGCTGATGGGCGCGGTCGTCAACATGCGTCCGGACCTGTTTCGCGCCGTGCACGCGGCGGTGCCGTTCGTTGACGTGATGAACACGATGATGGACGCATCGCTGCCGCTGACGACCGGCGAGTACCTCGAATGGGGCGACCCGAACCAGAAGGCGGCGTACGACTACATGCGCAGCTATTCGCCGTACGACAACATCGAGCGCAAGAAGTATCCGGCGATGCTCGTCACCACCGGGCTGAACGACAGCCAGGTGATGTACTGGGAGCCGGCCAAATACGTGGCCAAGCTGCGCGCGCACAAGACCGACAACAATCCGCTGCTGCTCAAAACCAACATGGGCGCTGGCCACGGCGGCGCTTCGGGTCGGTATGACGCCATTCGCGAGGGTGCTTTCCAGATGGCGTGGATGCTGTCGCAGTGGGAGATTGGCGAATAAAAAAGCGCGGGCGTAACAAAAAGGCCTTGCGCGCCGTGAAATTACTAGATATGATTCGGGCCTCTTAAGACGTGGTGACAAACGTCTGAAGCAGATCTGATTAGAAGTGTGCGGGCGCTTAGCTCAGTTGGTAGAGCGGAGCCCTTACAAGGCTTAGGTCGGGAGTTCGAGCCTCTCAGCGCCCACCAAATCAGAGACTGATTCATGATCAGCAATACCGATCAGAGTAATACGGAGTGGTAGTTCAGTTGGTTAGAATACCGGCCTGTCACGTCGGGGGTCGCGGGTTCGAGTCCCGTCCGCTCCGCCAGCATCACGAAAAGAGCCCTGCTTGTCGGGGCTTTTTTCTTATACATACGGGTCAAAGGACCCCCCCTGCGGGGAGTCCGGTTTGGGACTCGAAGCGAATCGCTTGCAAGCGATTCGGCGGCCTGCCGCAGGTAGGCGAGCCCCGTCCGCTCCGCCAGCATTGAAGAGAAGGGCCCGATTCGTCCGGCCCTTTTTCTATTGTGCATCTCACCGCATATGTACGTCGTCTATTCAGATCGGGACACCTTGGCCCACGCATACGTGACGTTTCGGATCCGCCTGGCGCGCCACGCCCTGGCCGACTTCATCGCCAGCTTCAAGAGCTCAGGCGAAATCGTCGTGTTGGTGTTTGGCCAGGTACTGATTGGCCTGTTCGCGCTGATCGCGATGCCACCGATGGCGGCGAGCGCCCTCCCCTTTTATCAATCGATCCCGCTGCTGCTCGCGCACGGCATGGCAATGAGCCTGCCATTGTTCCTGCTGCGCCGGCGCGTGCTGCCGCGGGACGTGGTGCTCGCCATGCATCCGCTGCCGATCCCGCCCCGTATCGCGCTGGCGGCCGATGCGCTGGTGGCCGGCATACTAGCTGGCCCGCTGGCGCTGGCGTACATTGTGTCCGCCGCGATCTGGATGTCGCAAGGCCCGGAATGGCTGCAGGCCGACCGCGCGCTGCCTGCGACCGTGTTCTCCTTCCTTGTGACATGCGGCTGTTCAAGCGCAATCCTGCATCTGCGCGCGCGCGGGCCGCGCCCAGGCCCGCGCTTGCGCCGGCTAACAACGCTGGCGCTCGGCGAGCCATGGCGTGGCCCGCGCATCGCCTATCTCTGGCACCGCTTGTTCTGGCTGCCCTTCTGGCGCGGCGATAACGTCATCGGACACCAGCAATCGGCGCTGCTCCTCGGCGCCATCGCCAGCGCAGTAGCATGGACCATGGCGCCGGCCGGTATCATGGGCGGAGTGCTCGACCTGACGGCGAGTGCTTCCCTGATTCTCCTGGCCGACCGAGGCGACAAGGCGGTGCGCGAACAGCTTGGCGTGCTGCGCCCGATCATGGCGGCGTGGCCGCTGCAACGGCGCGCGCTCGAAATGTGCGCGCGCGCGTTTTCGCTGGCGCCGGTCGCGCTGTTGCTGGCGCTGTTGTTCGGCGCGGGACTGTGGCAGCATACGGCCGGCCACGTGTACTTGACGCTGGCCATGCTGGCGCCTGTGCTGCTGGTGGCAATCCCGCGCTTTAATCCGCGCGCGCGAGTTGGACTCGTGGTCGCGTCGATCGTCATACTCACCGCGGTAGGAAGCGAAATATGGAATTGAGTCCTGTGTTGAAGATCGATGCGTTGCGTTTTCACTTCGATACCCGCCGCGTCTTTGCCGGTTTTTCAGTCGCGCTGGCGCCTGGCATCACGTGGCTGCGCGGGGCCAACGGCATGGGGAAGACGACTTTGCTGAAACTGCTGGCCGGTGCCCTGGCACCGGCGGCGGGCACCATCGCGATGAATGGCGTCGACAGCGCGCAAGCGCCGGTCGCGTACCGGCTCTCGAGCTTCTACTGCGGCGGCGATAGTCCGGATCTGCCGTGGCTGACGGTGACGGAGTGGGTCGACCTGCACCTGGCGCTGTATCCGGCTACGCGCAGGCAGGCGCTCGAGGCGCAGCTGGCGGCGTTCGGGATCATGGATGTGCTGCCGCAGGCGCTCACCACGCTGTCGCTGGGCCAGCACAAGAAGTTGCAGCTGGCGCTCGCGCTGGCGTTGCCGGTGACGCTACTGCTGATCGACGAGCCGTTTAACGGACTCGATGCCGCCGGCATGGCGCATTTGCGAAAAGAGCTGGAGCAGCGCGCGGCGGCCAGAGAGACGTGCATCGTGCTGACCAGCCATCTCGATCCGCAGCTGACGGTGGCGCGCATGCTCGATCTTGATTCATACGCGACCTGAATGCCGTCAATCACGCGCAGGCGGGAACGAAGGATCGACAGCTAACGACATCAATCCAGCGGCACCATGCGATCTCCCTCGCCCGGCTTGCAGCCTTCGGCGATCGGCGTCCAGCCGCGGTGCACGACCACCCGGCGGCCATCGTGGCACAGCTCGATGCGCTCGCTGCCGGCCACCCGCTCGCGCACGAACGCTTCCACCGTGGTCGGCAGGCTGACGCGCAGCAACATGGCATCGCGATCTTCCGCCGGATGGTCGTCAAGGTGCAGGAACGGCACGAAGGCTGCAGCCATCATCAGCAAGCGCGAACCGACTGCGATCGGCTGCGGCTCGTACTGCACCAGGCGCAGCCAATCCTGCGCACGCGCGCGCAAACCGTCGCCGGCGGCCAGCTCGCCCCACGCGACCGCCAGCATCTCCATCACCCACTGGTTGCAGTTCTGGTAAAGCAAACTGAATGCATACGCGTTCGCGCTGTAGTCGACCGCGACCAGGTCGAGCACGCGCGGCGTATCGAGCGCGGCCTGGCGCAACGTTGCCGCGGCAACGGCCGGCAGCCGCACGATCGACACGTAGCCAAGCGCGGGATTGTCGATGCCCATCGCGAAGCCGGCCACGCCCTGGTCAAAGATGCGCGGGCGGCGCTCGTCGCAAGCGTAGTACAGCTGGCGCGCCGACCAGACGCCGGCCGCATCGCGCGAGGCGACCGCGGTGTGCGAGTAGCGTATCTGAAAGCGCGACAGGTCGAGGCCTGAGCGGCTCACCAGCGCGGCGTCGCCGCCATCCTGTCCAAGCTCCTCGCGCACGACCGCGGCAAAGCGCAGCAGCTTGTCTTGCTGGCTCGCCGTCAGCGGTTGCGTACGGTCGCAAAACGCCGGCGACAATGTGCCGGACGACGCCTGCGCGCCGCCGGCAGCGATCAAGCCTGCCAGCGCCAGCAGTGCGGCAAACTTCACAACGCGACTTTGCGCGGCGCCAGTTCGTTGTAGACCTTGTCTTCGAGCACCAAGAAGAATGCCTGGCGCGTGTCGGCGCGGGCGAACTCGATGCCGTACGAACGGTTCTGCGCGTGGATCATGTCGCCGCGCGCCAGGCCTTGCGCGGCGAACACGGCGGCCGGCAGGTCGAGCACGATGCGCTGCTGCGGATTGCCCGCCTGCATGGCAACGCGGGTGCTGCCGGCGCGGCCCGGGGTCTGGTCGATGTCGATGATCTGGTAGTTGCCGTCGGCGCGCTTGTGGTCGCCCGTCGAACTGTTGCTCGATCCCTGGAACGAATCGGAAACGCTGCCGCTCGAGGCCGAACCGGCGGAGGACGCCGACGAGGTGAAGCTGCCCGCGTGCGCGTGCACCGCGACGCCGAGGGCGGCGGCGAGGAAGGCGCCGCGCAAGGGGTGAGAAGTCATGGAAAATCCTTGGTCGAAATGAAGGGCTGCGCTAACTGCGCGTGAATACTGAAGAATATAACAGGCTGCGCGGCACAGCGCGACCCTCAGCGGCGAATCGGCGCGCCGCCGCTGTGGCATCGGCGCCGCATCGGTCAGCAAGCTACGTGCATGCTTGGCGCGCCGGTCTCCACGCGGTCGCGCCCGGCGCTCTTGGCCGCGTACAGCGCGTGATCGGCGCGCGCCAGCGCCGAGTTGATGTGCTCGTTGGGGCCGATCACCACCACGCCGATACTCACCGTCATCGTGTACTGGTTACCGCTGGTGGGCAGCACGGCCGCCGACACCGCGCTGCGCAGCCGCTCTGCGGCCTGCATGGCGCCTTCGAGGTCGGTGCCCGGCAGCACCAGCGCAAATTCCTCGCCGCCGAGCCGGCCCATGATGTCGTGCTCGCGCAAGGCAGTGCGGGCGGTGTCGGCGAACACGCACAGCGCTTCGTCGCCGGTGGCGTGGCCGAAGCGGTCGTTGAGCTTCTTGAAGTGGTCGATGTCGACCATCATCAGCGAAATCGGGCTGCGCAGGCGCGTGGCCAGCAGGCGCGCACTTTCGGTGCGCTCGAAGAAGGCGCGCCGGTTCACCAGGCCCGTCAGGCTGTCCGTGGTGGCCAGCAGCGCCATCGTGCGGTCGTCCTCTTCCTTGCACAGCAGCAGGAAGCCGAAGCTGTTGACGATCATCAGCAGGAAACCGGCGACGAACGTCATGCTGTTGACCAGCCCCGGCGTGAACATTGTCATCTGGCCTTGCACCATGCCGGTGTAGCCGCGCAGGCCGATGGCGCAGAAGAAGATCAGGTCGTTGACCCCGATCAGGCGTCGCAACAGCGAGTAGCTCTTGTCCGGACGCAGCAAAATCGACGCCATGGCGCCGGTGTAGAGCGCGATAATGATCGACATCAGCACCATCGCCTGGTTGCTCGACGCCCCGCCGTAACGCGCGCTATGAAAGATCAACAGCGCCAGCACCGTGCACGGTACCAGCACCGGCTTCCAGCCAGCGAAGCGGAAGAAAATGCAATACGCGGCCAGTTCGAGGGCGGTGCCGACTATCATCGCGGTATTGGCGAACAGCGGCACGACAAAGTAAGGCAGGTCGGGATGCAGCCAGCCGAGCAGGTGGGCGCAACCGAGCACCACCTTGGCCCAGGCCCACACGCGCAGGGCCGCGGGCATGGGGGCCGAACGCGCATAGCCAGCCACCAGCATGGCGAAGCCAATATTGCCGATGGCGAGCACCAGCATAAAGGTCCTGATATCGATCACTGCCATTCCTCGTGGGTGGGCGTGCCTGTTGCTAATTTTTTGGCAACAACGAGGCCGTTGAACTAGGCGGATCGAGGGTGCGACCCGACGCCGAGGCAGATGCCTAAATTGCCACATGTGTTTCCTTGTGGAACTATATCACACGGCATTTGAATGGGACGTTTTGATTTAGTGCGCGGGGTCTAATTATGATGCGTCATCGCCGCAGGGATGACGGCCGCTTCCCCGCGCCGGGCGTTGCACCCGGCGCGAGTTGGCACTTACTTGCGGCCGGCGCGGCCTTTTTGCTGCGGGGCCGCGGCGGCCTTCGGCTTGGTCTTGATGGTCGCCAGGATCGACGGCCGCACCTTTGACTCGGGAGCGATGAACGGCGTCGGCGCAATCGCCCGTGCGCTGACGCGCTTGGGCGCAGCGGCAAACTTGTCGAGCGTGCCGGCGCCCGACGTCTGGCGCTTGCGCTCGCCGGCGGCCAGGCCGCCGTCTTCGGACGCCTGCCAGCTCGGCACCAGGTGCTTGTCGCCATTTCCGATCAGGTCGCCACGGCCCATCTTCACCAAGGTCTCGCGCAGGATCGGCCAGTTGGCCGGATCCTGGTAGCGCAAGAACGCCTTGTGCGCGCGCCGCACCTTGCCGCTCTTGGCAGTCTCGACCACTTCGGAATCGGCCGTCACCTTCTTCAGCGGATTCTTGCGCGAGTGGTACATCGTCGTCGCCATCGCCATCGGCGTCGGCATGAAGGTCTGCACCTGGTCGAGCTTGAAGTTGTTCTTCTTCAGCCACAGCGCCAGGTTCAACATGTCCTCGTCCGTCGTGCCCGGGTGGGCGGCGATGAAGTAAGGAATCAGGTACTGCTTCTTGCCCGCCTCCAAAGAAAACTTGTCGAACATCGCCTTGAACTCGTCGTAGGCGCCGATGCCCGGCTTCATCATCTTCGACAAGGTGCCTTCTTCGGTGTGCTCCGGCGCGATCTTCAGCAGGCCGCCGACGTGGTGGGTCACCAGCTCCTTGACGTACTCGGGCGAACGCACCGCCAGGTCGTAGCGCAAGCCCGAGCTGATCAGCACTTTCTTGATGCCGGGAATGGCGCGCGCCTTGCGGTACAGCGAGATCAGCTTGCTGTGGTCGGTGCCCAGGTTGACGCAGATGGTCGGGTACACGCACGACAGGCGGCGGCACGATTCCTCGATCGTCTTTTCCTTGCAGGCCAGCCGGTACATGTTGGCGGTCGGGCCGCCCATGTCGGAAATGGTGCCGGTGAAACCCTTTGTCTTGTCGCGGATGTGCTCGATCTCGCGCAGGATCGACGGCTCGCTGCGGCTCTGGATGATGCGGCCCTCGTGCTCGGTGATCGAACAGAAGGTGCAGCCGCCGAAGCAGCCGCGCATGATGTTGACCGAGAAGCGGATCATGTCCCACGCGGGAATCTTCGCCTTGCCGTAGCTCGGGTGCGGCGCGCGCGCGTAGTTCATGTCGTAGACGCCGTCCATCTCGTCCATGGCCAGCGGCAGCGGCGGCGGGTTGAGCCAGACGTCGCGCTCGCCGTGCGCCTGCACCATCGCACGCGCGTTGCCCGGATTGCTTTCGAGGTGGAACACGCGCGAGGCGTGCGCGTACATCACCGGGTCGTCCTTGACGACGTCGTAGGCCGGCAGGCGCACCACGGTCTTGTCGTGCTTTTCCTTGGCCAGCGCGAGGCGCTCCTCGCGCGACATGATGCGGATCGGCTTGATCACCTCCGGCGCCGCGCCGGCGTTGTCGGTCGCGCACGCGGTCTTGTCTTCCTGAGCCATCGCATACGGATCGGGATGGGCGTCGACCTTGCCGGGCACGTCGACGCGGGTCGAGTTGGCCACGGTCCAGTCGTCGGCCGGCAGCCAGCCGGCGGGCGCCATGAAGGCGGTGCCGCGCAGGTCGCGGATGTCGCGGATGTTTTCGCCGGCCGCCAGGCGGTTGGTCAGGTCGACCAGCGCGCGCTCGGCGTTACCGAACAGCAGCAGGTCGGCCTTCGAATCGGGCAGCACCGAGCGGCGCACCTTGTCGGACCAGTAATCGTAATGGGCGATGCGGCGCAGCGACGCCTCGATCGAGCCGATGATGACCGGCACGTCCGGGTAGGCTTCGCGCGCGCGCTGGGCGTACACGGTGACGGTGCGGTCGGGACGCTTGTTCGGCTCGCCGTTGGGCGTGTAGGCGTCGTCGGAACGGATCTTGCGGTCGGCCGTGTAGCGGTTGACCATCGAGTCCATGTTGCCGGCGGTGACGCCGAAATACAGGTTTGGTTTACCGAGCGCGCGAAACGGCTCGGCCGACAGCCAGTCCGGCTGGGCAATGATGCCGACCCGAAAGCCTTGCGCCTCGAGCAGGCGGCCGACCAGCGCCATGCCGAAGCTCGGGTGGTCGATATAGGCGTCGCCGGTGACGAGGATGACATCGCACGAATCCCAGCCGAGCGCGTCCATTTCGACGCGGGACATCGGCAGAAAAGGCGCAGAGGCAGCGCGGCTAGACCGCTTCGGGACGGTCGCAAACAGGTTGATTGGGGAGCTCATTGGGCCGCATTGTACCGGAAAACGCCGCGGGAAGCCGCGAGGCGGGCAGTTTCCGTTGCCAACTCATGCACAAAAACGTCTTACTTTTCAATAGCTTGCGGATTTCGCGTCTGGGCTATGACCCCTAAGGGTCAGACCCCGGTGTGGCTGGCGGCGACCCTCAGATACCCATATTTGCCAGAATCGTGCCCAACTCGCGCAGCGCGGGCTCCAGCCGAGGGTGCTTGGCGGCGAACTTGGCGGTGATTTCCTGCGAGCGCTCGGCCAGCCCGTACGTCGTCGTTTCTTCGGCATCGACGCCGGCGTCTTCGGCCATGCGGCGGTCGAGCAAGGTCTTGATGTCGCCGTCGAGCTGGCGCAGCAGGTCTTTCAGTTCCGCGTCCACCTCGCCCGTGCTGGCCAGGTCGGCGTGCAGGGTCTTCAGATGCTGCTTCAGGTTCGATGCGTTTTCGTTCAACATGGTCGTCTCGCTTTATGGGGTGAACTGCGTCTGCAGGTATAACTCTTCGACCTTGGCGCGCGCCCACGGCGTCTTGCGCAGGAACTTCAGGCTCGACTTGATGCTCGGGTCGCTGAGGAAACAGTTGATGTCGATGCGCTTGCCGAGCTGCTCCCAGCCGTAGTGGTCGACCAAGCGCGTCAGGATCGCTTCCAGGGTGATGCCGTGTAATTCCTGAACACTCATTGCGGCGAAGTTTCCTTGGGTTGTTGTGAGAAAGTATATACCGTATCGTCGTCGCCGGCAGCTACACCGGGGTCTGACGGCGACGCCGAGTCCCAACCGGGTCAGGCCCCAGACCGGATCAGTTCGCCGTCAGCCCGCGCTTTTCGAGCAGCGGCTCGATCTTCGCTTCGCGGCCGCGGAAGCCGCGGTACATGTCCATCGCATCCATCGTGCCGCCGCGCGAGAGCAGCTTCTTGCGGAAGTGGTCGCCATTCTTTCGCGTCAGGCCGCCGTTTTCCTTGAACCACTCGACGGTGTCGGCGTCGAGCTTTTCGGCCCACAGGTAGCCGTAGTAGCCGGCCGAGTAGCCGCCGGAGAACACGTGCGAGAAATAGGTACTGCGGTAACGCGTCGGCACCGGCCCGAAATCGACGCCGGCTTCCTTCAGCGCGGCCGCTTCGAACGCGAGCACGTCCGTCGGCACATTGTTCACGCCGACCTGGTGCCAGCGCTGGTCAAGGATCGACGCTGCCAGGTACTCGGTGGTGCGGAAGCCTTCGTTGAACTTCTTGGCGGCCAGCACCTTGTCGAGCAATTCCTGCGGCATCGGCGCGCCGGTCTGGTAATGCTTGGCGTAGTTGCGCAGCACTTCCGGCCACACTGCCCACATCTCGTTGACCTGCGACGGGAACTCGACGAAGTCGCGCGGCACGCGGGTGCCGGAGAAGCGCGGATACTTCACGTCGGAAAACATGCCGTGCAAGGCGTGACCGAATTCGTGGAACAAGGTGCGCAGTTCGTCGAACGTCAGCAAGGTCGGCTCGCCGGCGCTCGGTTTCGGAATGTTGAGGTGGTTGCCGATCACCGGATGGGTGCCCAGCAGGCGCGACTGGCCGACGTAGGCATTCATCCACGCGCCGCCGCGCTTGTTGCCACGCGCGTACATGTCGGCAATGAAAATGGCCAGCTGTTTGCCGTTGGCATCAAACACGTCGAACACGCGCACGTCCGGATCGTACACCGGCAGGTCCTTGCGCTCCTTGAACGACAGCCCATACAGCTTGCCGGCAGCGAAGAACACGCCGTCGGTCAGCACGCTGTTGAGTTCGAAGTACGGGCGCAGCTGCGCCTCGTCGAAATTGAAGCGCGCGGCGCGCACCTTGTCGGAGTAGAACGACCAGTCCTGGGCGGCGACCTGGAAGCCGCCCTTGTCGGCGTCGATTACCTTCTGGATCTCGGCCGCTTCCTTGCGCGCGTTGGCCACTGCCGGCTTGGCAAATTCGCCGAGCAGCTTGTTGACGGCGCCGGTGTCGCGCGCGGTCTGGTCTTCCAGCACATAGGCGGCGTGGCTCGGGTAGCCGAGCAGCGCGGCGCGCTGGGCGCGCAGGGTCGCCAGCTTGACGATGATGGCGCGGTTGTCGAAATCGCCGCCCTTGCTGCCGCGGCCGAGCGATGCGTCGAGCAGGCGCTGGCGCGTGGTGCGGTTGGTCAGCACAGCCAGCGACGCCTGGCCGCTGGTGTTGACGACCGGCACAACGAACTTGCCCGCCAGGCCGCGCTTGGTCGCTTCGGCGGCGGCGGCGTCGATCGCTTTTTCCGTCATGCCGGCCAGTTCGGCGCGGGTGTCGACCACCAGCGCGGACGCGTTCGCTTCCTTCAGCACATTCTGGCTGAACGTTGTCTGCAGGCTGGCCAGTTCGGCGTTGAAGGCCTTCAGCTTGTCCTTGTCGGCGGCCGACAGGCGCGCGCCGGCGCGCACGAAGTCGGTGTTGTAGCGGTCGAGCAGATACAGCGACTCGGCGTCGAGGCCAAGCTTGGCGCGCTTGTCGTGCAGCGTCTTGATGCGGGCGAACAGCTTCGGGTTCAGGCGGATGGCGTCGCTGTGGGCAGCCTGCTTCGGCGCCAGGTCGCGGTCGAGCGCCTGCATCGTCTCGTTGGTGTTGGCGCCGGACAGGTTGCCGAACACGCTGCTCACGCGCGACAGCAACTGGCCGGAACGCTCCATCGCAACGATCGTGTTTTCAAACGTGGCCGGCTTTGGATTGTTGGCGATCGCGGCGATTTCGAGTGCCTGCACGCGCATGCCTTCGGCGAAGGCCGGGGCGAAGTCTTCGTTCTTGATCTTGTCGAAGGCGGGGTACTGGAATGGCAGCGGGCTTTGCTTGGCGAAAGGGTTGCTGGCGTCGAAGGCGGCAACGGGGGCCGCTACAGCGAAAGGCATTGCAAGTGCGGCGGCGATCAGCAGTAGTCGTGGTCGGGTCATGAATTTTTTCTTGGCTGGTTTAGCTGAATTGGCTGAACGGGGTCCCCGCCTGCGCGAGGACCCCATGTTGTGGATTTGAGCTTACTGCGCCGTCAGGCCGCGGCGCTCGAGCAGCGGCTCGATCTTCGCATCGCGACCACGGAAGCTGTGGAACATGTCCATCGCATCCATCGTGCCGCCGCGCGACAGCAGCGTCTTGCGGAAGTGGTCGCCGTTCTTGCGCGTCAGCCCGCCGTTTTCCTTGAACCACTCGACCGTGTCGGCGTCGAGCTTTTCGCTCCACAGGTAGGCGTAGTAGCCGGCCGAATAACCGCCGGAGAAACTGTGCGAGAAGTACGTCGTGCGGTAGCGCGGCGGCACCGGCGCGAAGTCGATGCCGGCCTCCTTCAGCGCGGCGGCCTCAAAGCTGAGCACGTCCGTCGGCACCTGCGCCGGCGTCAGCTGGTGCCAGCGCTGGTCGATCAGCGACGCGGCCAGGTATTCGGTCGTCATGAAGCCCTGGTTGAATTTCTTCGCGGCGACTACCTTGTCGAGCAATTCCTTCGGCATCGGCGCGCCGGTCTTGTAGTGGCGGGCGTAGTTGGCCAGCACTTCCGGCCACAGCGCCCACATCTCGTTGACCTGCGACGGGTACTCGACGAAGTCGCGCGGCACGTTGGTGCCGGAAAAGCGCGGGAACTTCACGTTCGAGAACATGCCGTGCAGCGCGTGGCCGAACTCGTGGAAGGTCGTCTTGACTTCATCGTACGTCAGCAAGGTCGGTTCGCCCGCCGGCGGCTTCGGAATGTTGAGGTGATTGGCCACCACGGAATGCGTGCCCATCAGGCCCGACTGCGACACGTATTCGTTCATCCATGCGCCGCCCTGCTTGTTGCTGCGCGCGTACATGTCGGCCAGGAAAATGGCCAGTTGCTTGCCGTTCGCATCGAACACGTCAAACACGCGCACGTCCGGGTTGTACACCGGCAGGTCCTTGCGCTCCTTGAACGTCAGGCCGTACAGCTTGCCGGCGGCAAAGAACACGCCCTTCTCCAGCACGTTGTTCAGCTCGAAATATGGCTTCAGCTGGTTCTCGTCGAAGTTGAACTGCGCCGCGCGCACCTTGTCGGTGTACAGGTCCCAGTCGGCCGCCGAAATCTGGAAGGTGCCCTTGTCGGCGGCGATCATCTTCTGGATCTCGGACGCTTCCTTGCGCGCGTTGGTGACGGCCGGCTTGGCCAACTCGGCCAGCAGCTTGTTGACCGCGCCGGTGGTCTTGGCGGTCTGGTCTTCCAGCGAATAGGCGGCGTAGTTCGGATAGCCGAGCAGAGTTGCACGTTCGGCGCGCAGCTTGGCCAGGCGGGTGACGACGGTGCGATTGTCGAATTCGCCGCCGCGGCTGCCGCGCGCCATCGATGCCGCCATCAGGCGCTCGCGCACGGCGCGGTTGGTCAGCAGCGCAGTTGGCGGCTGCCCGGTGGTGTTCATCAGCGCGACGACAAACTTGCCGTCCATGCCGCGCTTTTTCGCCTCCGCCGCAGCGGCGTCGATGGCCGCCTCCGACATGCCGGCCAGCTCGGCGCGGGTGTCGACGACCAGCGCCGACGCGTTAATTTCCTTCAGCACGTTCTGGGTGAAGGTCGTCTGCAAGGTGGCGATTTCGCCGTTGAACGCTTTCAGCTTGACCTTGTCGGCAGCGGAGAGCTTGGCGCCCGCGCGCACGAAGTCCTTGTTGTAGCGCTCGAGCAGGTAGGCCGATTCGGCATCGAGGCCCAGCTTGGTGCGCTTGTCGTACAGCGACTTGACGCGCTGGTACAGCTTGGCGTTGAGGAAGATGGCATCGTTGTGCGCGGCCAGCTTCGGCGACATTTCGCGGTCGATTTCGTCGAGCTTGTCGTTGGTGTTAGCGCCCTGCAGGTTGGCGAACGTGGTCGCCACGCGCGTCAGCAGCTGGCCCGAGCGCTCCATCGCGACGATCGTGTTGTCGAACGTTGCCGGCTTCGGATTGTTGGCGATGCCGTCGATCTCGCGCAGTTGTTCGCGCATGCCCGCCGCGAAGGCCGGCACGAAATGCTCGTCCTTGATCTTGTCGAAGGCCGGGTAATGGAATGGCAAGGTGCTCAGTTTGGCGAACGGGTTCGACGCTTCCAGCGCGGTCACAGGGGCGGCCGGGGCGGCGAAGACAGGTTGGATGAAGGCGAGACTGGCGGCAACGATCAGCAGGTGTGGACGGTTCATGGCATCTTTCACGGGCGCTTGGGGACGCTGCCGCTCGGTAAGCGGCAGCACATGGGTTCGTGATGATATCAGGATGACCTGGCGCCGTCACTGCGCCCGCGGCGTCAGTGTTTCAGGCGGCTTTCGATGCGGCTGTCGGGAATCAGCCACATGATCGCTACACATATGTATATGCCGAATCCGAGCAACGGATGCAGCAGCGACAGGCCGATGCCGAGTATGTACAGCACGATCGATATCCAGCCCTTGCGGTCCTTGCCGATGGCTTCAGCCAGGGCGGCGTTTTCGCTGTGATGCGCGAACAGGCTGCGCGCCAGGATCGAGTAGGCGACGGCGCACATCAGTAGCACCACGCCGTAGTCGTCGACCGGCATGGTCTGGAAATGGTTCTCCCCCATCCAGCCGGTGACGAACGGCAGCAGCGACAGCCAGAACAGCAGGTGCAGGTGAGGAAGCACAGGGCGTTGATTTCGATCTGGGTGAAATGTACGCAACCGCAACTTACTCACCTGTTGCATCTGATCACCCGAAGCCCATCGATCCTTTGCTACGAAAAAGGAGTGGCCAGCAATCATTGTACTGTCGACGAGGACATTGATTCCGTTAGCGATATTTGCAGGCTTCGTTGAAGACAGCGGTACTACCATGCAGCCCTCCTCCATCTTGCCGTTCAAAACGATGACCAGGCGCTCCTTCACCATTTCAGGCGGCAGGCGCCCACTCGACGTCAATTTGGACCGATCAACGGCTTGTGTAAGTGTACGGATGTGTAGCGGCTCGCGTTTGAAAATGGGCGTGCTCGCATTCGACGCTGATTTCGGCTCGGATTAACTGCAAATGACGGGGCGCTCATGCTCACGCTATCTGCAAATGAGCTTGCAATCGACCGCTCTGGCTCGTATTCCATGGTGGCATGCTCGCGGTAACTGCAAGCACCGGAAGGCCATGAATATCGTCTCGTTGGGATCTAGACAATCAGGCGGCGATGTCTCGAAGGTGCCGTATCAACCCGTGTCAGACACGAAAAGCGTCTCGATGGCAGCGCCTCGCACGGGTATACCTGTACGGTACAATCGTCTACGGGTAACTTCCGCTTTCGGCCAGAAGCCGTCACTCCCATTTGGGCTGTCCATGATTGGCTCCTTGGTCTGGAGGTGGGAAATGCCAGCTTCTCGACAAAGCGAGTAATAATCCGCAATCAAGGCCTGTCGTCCCCAAGCCGCATTTGAGAATGGATAGCGACTCATGGACGACCTCTCACTTACTTCGCCCCCCAAGCTGTCGTCCACTGCGACGCGTCCACCCCTGGTGTCGGATGCTGACACCCTGCCCGAATCCCTGCCCCTATTGGAGTGTCTCACAATTGCGTTGGGGGTGACTGTGGCGTGGATTGCCTTTTCTGATGGTACGCAACCCTGTTATGTCGCGACTGTCGATCCTGCTGCAGTATCGGCCCTGCTGAGCGACGAGACGTTTGTGGCCCTCGCTAAGGATAATGAAGAACTGGTCGTGGTGGACGACGCTGCGCATGACCCTCGATTATTTGCCAGCCCCTGGGTTACCGGACCAGTCGGAATCCGATTTTTCGCCAGCGCGCCGATAATGTTGGGATTCCAACAGCGCGCGGGTACCTTGTGTGTTGTAGATTGCACGGCACATTCGCCAGACGCTAGCCTGGCCCAGAAATTAGTGGCTCTTGCGGCCACCGCCGCTAGAATTATCGAAGGGTCTCATGCAGTTCAGCGCAGAAATACCTTGCACCTTGATTTGCAACGCACCAAAACGCTGCTGGAACGTACGGGCTCTATGGCAGGGATCGGTGGCTGGGAATTGGATCTGGTCGCAAACACGATTTTCTGGTCCGATGAAACCTGCCGCATTCATGGGGTTGCGCTCGGGTATTCGCCCCAGCTGAACGAGGCGATCGAGTTTTACGCGCCAGAGGCAAGACCAGTGATTGAGGCCGCAGTTACAAAGGCGATCGCAACCGGCCAACACTGGAATCTTGAGCTACCGTTTATTCAGAAAGATGGCACCGGAATTTGGGTACGTGCCTTGGGTGTGGCCGAATTTGAACATGGCAAGCCCGTGCGTCTGGTGGGCGCGTTTCAGGACATTACCGCGCGCCGCCTTGCCGAAGCGGCGCTCGTGATCAGCGAGTCGCAATTTCGCGGATCGTTTGAAGCGGCTTCGCATGGCATTGCACTGGTTTCCGTTCATGGAAACTTTCTCAAGGTTAACCAGTCGTTATGCAAGTTGTTAGGTTACAGCGAAGCCGGACTGCTCGTGACCGATTTCCAAACAATCACTCATCCAGATGACTTGGCATTGGACCTGCACCACATTGAGGAATTGCTACAGGGCGTTGTCGACACCTATGAAATGGAGAAGCGCTATTTCCACAAATACGGTCGAACCATTTGGGCGCAGCTTAATGTGTCACTAGTTCGCACACTGGACGGTACGCCGGTTCACTTTGTGTCCCAAATTCAGGACATTACCGATAGAAAGAATTTGACTGCGCGTCTACAGACCTTGCTCGACACAGCCAGTGACGGCATCCACATTCTGGACCGTGACGGGAATGTCTTACAATTCAGTCAATCGTTTGCCCTTTTGCTTGGTTATACCTCGGAAGAAGCAGCACGGCTTAACGTCCGCGACTGGGACGTCATGTTTGAGCCCGATGAGTTGATTCCCGAAATAGGTCGACTGATTGACCAGCCGAGGGCCTTTGAGACCCGTTATCGGCGCAAGGACGGAATAATCTTGGATGTGGAGATGCCAAGGGCGTGGTGCTGGACGGTGTCGACTTCCTGTACGCGTCGGCACGCGACATCAGCGCACGCAAGCAGGCCGAATGGGCCCTGGAACAGGGCCGACTGTTTACGAAGGACATCCTTGACTCGGTGTCCAGCGAGATTGCAGTGTTGAACGAGTCCGGGATCATTGTGGCAACCAACGAGTCCTGGCGACGATTCGCCGAAGACAATGGCGGCTGCTTGAATAGCGCTAGAAACGATAACGTCGACGTCGGGGCCAACTACCTCGCCGCCCTGACCACCTTGCCGCCCGAGCCCACTGACATTGTCAACATCCGCGACGGGATCGAATCCGTGATGAACGGTAAGTTGCCAAAATTCAGTTGTGAGTATCCCTGTCACTCACCAGAAAAGCAGCGCTGGTTTGTCATGACGGCTACGCCCATGCACACTGGCGACCGGGGCGCGGTGATCGTTCATGCCGATATCACGGCTCGCAAAGAAGCCGAAACCCTCATGTACGACTACGCTTTCCATGACAGCCTGACCAAACTTGCTAACCGGCGCCCGTTGCAAGAGCGCCTCAATATGACCATAGTCAGCAACAAGCGCAGTGGAACCTACGGCGCATTTTTGGTGATCGATCTGGACAACTTCAAGCCCCTCAATGACCAATTTGGCCATGCAGTGGGCGACCTCTTGCTCAAGGAAGTCGCCAACAGGCTTAGGGATAGTGTTCGTGAAGTCGACACCGTAGCCCGTATCGGCGGTGATGAGTTCGTTATCGCGCTGGGGGCATTAAGCAACAGCCAGACGGATTCGCACCGACTCGCCATGCGGATTGCTGAGAAAGTTCGCAAACGCATTTCGGATATCTACACCTTTACGGTGCATCAGGGCTTGGGTGAGGTTGCAATTACGCACCGATGTTCCGCCAGCATTGGCGGCGCACTTTTTTCGCCCACCGGATCAGACCAGATGGACTTATTCCGCCGAGCCGATGAAGCCATGTACCGCGCCAAGGAGTCCGGCCGCAATGCCGTACGCTTTGAAGATGAACGATGACCGGCTGGGCTGCGTGATCTTTAGGTCTTTTTTTGGTCAGCCCATGAAATCCAAACTAATTCAGACGCGGTTGGGAAAGGTCAATCGCTCCGGGGATTTCGTGGTTTCATTGTTAAATCCCGACTTAAAGAATTCAAGAAACCACTGCGTCAAACATGCATCTTCAATGTCCGCAATGGGGCGGCTGGCGCCGCCCGGAGACCTATGCGTCCGTTTGCTCAGCCATCTCCAGCGCGTCGTCGACTTCGATCCCTAAATATCGGACTGTGCTCCCGAGACGAGTATGACCAAGCAACAGCTGAACCGCCCTGAGATTCTTGGTGCGGCGATAAATCAGCGTCGGCTGTATCCGGTGCAGAGGCCGCGCCGCCATCAGACGCATGCACACCGATTTTGCCGTCGGCGAACCAGGGGCGGTTGTTCGACGAGGCCGAGACGCTCGCCGCCGACAGCACCGAGGCGAAAGACGTGGCGCCGTTGCCACCCGAGTCGGAGCCGGGCAAGGGCAAACCGGCATCCAAGCCGGCGCGCGGCAAGCGCGCGCCATTACCATCGAAGTTGCAGCGCGTCGACGTGGTCCACGCAGCCTCTGCCCAAGAGCAACGCCAGCGCCGACTTCCTGGCCATGCTGCTGATCGTCAAGTTCATTGACGGCCCGCCGCTGTACCGCTTCGAATACGTGCTCGACCGCCACGGCGTGACCGTGCCGCGCCAGACTTTGGCGCGCTGGATTATCGGCGCCGGCCAGTTGCTGCAACCGCTGCACAACCTCATGCGCGCGCGCTGCTCGAGTCGCCCTTCATCCACGTCGACGAGACGGTGGTTCAGGTGCTTAAGGCGGCGGGGAAGCAGCCAACGTCGAACAGCTACGCCAGCGACACACAGCGCTTGCTGGCGCGCCAGGAATACAGCGTGCCGGCGCGGAATCCCTGGCTTACCGCTGTAGATGTTCCGCGCAGTGTTGTCGAACCGTAGTGAACGTAGAAAGTCTAACGGTGCTGGTCTTGGGCGATTTCTGTCGAATCGTCGTAGTCGGCAGAGCCGTGGCAGACATCATTGCGGACAATGCGCAAGTCGCATTCGACCGTGCCGTCATACAGGAACGTTCCCTCCATGACGACGATTTCGCCGGGATTGAGCACCATGTCACGTCCCCACGACGTGGCTGCTGTGGCCAGCCAGCACCTCCCACCCGGCGCTCGGCGACAGGCGCCAGACGCGCGTATAACGAAGATCGGCGGCGAATGGCGCTTCGTCGTAGGTGCCCGTCATCTTCATGCGCACGGATACGACCGCCAATTGAAGCGTGGCGCTGACCTTCATTTCGGACGGTTGGAGATGATCCAGTTTGAGCAGCCCCGAGCGGTGCGCGTCGAGGTCATCGGCTTTGCTGAGCACGCGGCCCATGTGATCGGTGAAGATCAGGTCGGCCGCGATCAGCTGGTCCAGCGCGTCGCAGTCGGCGGCCAGCATGGCGATGCGCAGACGGTCTTCGAGCGCGACGATTTGATCGACAACGTGGGAAGGCATATGCATGCTGGACCTCTGCGCGAAGTGATCGATGGCCCTACGATATCACAATCGCCATGTTGCACGATTCGTAACCACTCAAACTATTTCGCGTTGTGCCCTAACGCTTTGAGTGCTGCGACGATCCGCTCGCAATGGTCCCCCTGGACCTCGATCACGCCGTCCTTGACGGTGCCGCCGGATCCGCAGGCAGTGCGCAGCTGCTTGCCGAGCACGGCCAGCGCGGCCGCATCCAGCGCCACTCCTTTGACGACGGTGACGCTCTTGCCGCCGCGGCCCTTGGTCTGGCGCAACACGCGCACCACGCCATCGCCGGCCGGTGCAACGTTGGCCTTACAGGTGCACGCGGTCAGCGCTTGCCGGCATTGCGGGCAGGCGCGTCCAAGCTCGGTGGAATAGACCAAACCGCTGCCGGCATTTTTTGCGTTGCTTTTCATTTTTGGAGTTGCTGAAGGAATCGCGCAGCTTAACAGACGCTCGGGTGTCAAAAAAAGGCCATTGCCCCGCAATCCCCACAGCTCAGCCTGCCGTGCGCAGCTTTCCATGCGCAAAAGCTATCATTAAATTTTTCATAAGATATCGGAGCAATTTCATGCTGAAGTCCACCCAACGCCTTGCAACCACTGCCGTACTGTTACTGGCGTCGATCGGCGCGTCCGCGCAACCCGCGAGCACCAAGCCGCTTGAAATCGCGGGCGTATATCAAGAGCAGGCCGGTCCTGCCGCGCGCTGCCCGTCGAAATTCGGCGGCACCATCGCCGGCCACGGCCAGAGCGCGCAGCTCGGCCGCGTCGCCTTCATCGCCACTGACTGCATCACGCCGCAGCCGCCGTTGTTCAACTTTAGCGAAGGCCGCTTTGTCGTCGTCACCACGTCGGGCGACCAGATTTTCGCCACCTACAGCGGCCAGTTCGTGCCGACCGGCGTTGGCGCCAACTACGTCTTTAGCGGCGCCACGTTCCAGATCACGGGCGGCAACGGCGAATACGCCAAGGCCTCCGGCGGAGGCGCGTTGAACGGCACCCAGGACATGGCGACCGGCATGGGCACCCTGAAACTGACCGGACAGATCCGCCACGCCGAAGGCAAGGAAAATACGGAGCGACAGCTGGGTCGTTTTAACTGATCAGCCTGGTCGTTGCGGGATCCCGTAGTCCGCTGTCTAGCTCAGTTCGCCGATCACGATGATCGATGCCGGTTTTCCGCTTGCTGGAAAGACCGGCTCGCGTAATTCCAGCAGGCGAAAACCGTTTTGCGCGTACAAGGCGATCCAGCTTTCGATCGTGCGGAAATACCACGGCGACGGATCGGTGAAGCCGGTGCTGAAGCCGGCCCAGCTGCCCTCTCGCCAGCCATCGCGATACGCAGCGTCGCCGCAGGCGGCCAGCGGGTGCAGCGTTTGCACGATCATCTTTCCGTGCGCCTTGAGAAACGAGGGCGCCGCGGCGAACACGCCCTCCACTGCGTCCTTGCCCATCAGCGAGAAATTGCAGACGGCGACATCAACCGCGAGCGCCAATTCGCCCGCCGCAATCTGCTGGTACGACATCACTCTGAATTCGCCGCCGGCGGCAGCGCGCGCCTCTTCGATGAGTCCGGGCACCACATCGACGCCGATCATGTCGACGCCGTCGAGCGCGCGCACCAGCCAGCCTTCGCCGCACCCGATATCGAGGGCGGTTTGCGGCCCATGGCTGCGCACCGCGTCGACGATCGCTTGGTTCGTCACCAGCCGGCGGTTTTCGATTTCGCCGCTGCGCACCGCCGCCGTCCACGGGTCCGTGTTCTTCGTCCAGGAATCGATGACCTTGGCGTCGCTCATTGTGTGCGCTCCTTCAGCAAGTCCATTTCGTAGTCGCCATCATCGACCAGCCGCTCGCCGCCGGGAAACTTCCCCAGGCCCATCGTGCGTCCCATCGACAGCAGCAAACTCTGGCCGGGCGCCGCGCGCGCGCGCGCCAGCTGGTACACCGGGTCGGCGAATGCGGCCGCCGGGGTCGTGATGGCCCAGCCCATGTCGTTAAACTGGGCGATGATGTCGTCGAGCCACAGCGCGTTGACGAGGTTGTGGTGGAGCAGCAACACCTGGGCGATATCGCGGCCCTGCAACTGTTTCTACAAGGCGCGGTATGCCAGCGCCCGCTGTTTTACATGCGCCAGGTACAGCTGCCTGAGCGGCGCCAGGTCGGCTTGGGGATTTTTGCTGAGAACTTCGCGCAGCTTGTCGTCGAAGCGCCAGTCGCTCGTGTCGAAGCTGACGTAGGCATTGCGATAGCCTAGCTGCTGCAGGAAGGCGCGCATGCCGTCGCGCTTTTCCGGCATATTTCCTTCGCGCAGGCAGGTGTAGCGGAACCATTTCTGATAGCCCGGCAAGGTGCGCACGATGGCGTCGCAGTCGAGAATCTCCCGCTGGTATTGCGCGAGGCTGACCTTGGCGCTGTCCAGGTCGGGATGGGTCATCGTGTGGTTGCCGATCGCATGGCCGGCTTGCCCCCAGGCTTTTGCCATTGCGTATCCTTCCGCACGGTTGGCGCCGTAGCCGGCGGTGACGAACAGTGCTGCCTGTACTTCGCGCCGCGCCAGGGTGTCGAGAATGGCCTGGTTGCGCCGTTGCGCGGTCATGCGCGGCGTTTCGCTCAGCTGTGGACCGTCATCGAAAGTGAACGCAACCGATTGCGCGAGCGCCGTGCCGGCCAGCGCCAGCATCGCCGCGACCACTGCCAGACGGATCAGGGATTTGCCCATCGCTGCCTCGCTCAATAGTGGGGTGGCACGTCGTTGACCGGATTCGGCCCCGACTGCGCATTGTTGCGGATGTGCTCGGCCAGTTGGCTGACCATCGCTTCGAGCTTGTCGATGCGGCGGCTCTGCTCGATGACAACGTCGTTAAGCGACTCGACCATGTCTTCCTGCTGCGCCAGCTTGATTTCGATATCGACAAAACGGTCTTCGTTACTCACGGCCTGCCCCTGGTGCAAAAGCTGCATTATGCCGGACGATTAGGATGACGGGCTGTGAGCGCTAGCGCACGGACGCGCAAATCATTCCCATGCAATATGTGCGCATGGAAACTTCTTCACTCGTTTCGGCCATCCCAGCCAACGATGCAGCCACGCCTGCGGTGGCGCCGTTGCGCGCTACCGGACGCCCGGATCATCTGACGGCGCAAAGAGTCGAGGTAGCGATCATTTTGCAGGCAATGCTGGGCACGCCCAGCGCCGCGGAATACCTGGCGACGAATGCCGTCGATCCAGCGGTCGTGTCGCGCGTGCTGTATCAGCCGCAACTTCGCCGCGGCCGCCACGACGCGCACGGCGTGCGCTGCTAAGTAAGCTGCACTGACGACGGGGCATTTCCGGCAGACTTTGTCCGCCCCAAACGACGTTTAAGCCACGTTGCAATGCACCTGCTCGAACCACCGGGGTCCAACCACCGGGGTCAGTGCCGACATTCGGACACAACCACAGCCTTATTGCACTTCCACGAAAGAGTCCGTGTCCATTTGTCGGCACTGACCCCGCCGATATTTCTGCAACTTCGCCGCGGCCGCCACGACGCGCACGGCGTGCGTTGCTAACAAGCCCGCGCGCTCAAGTGGCCGGCGGCTTCGGCGTCGCCAGCAGCGCCTTCAGGCTTGCCAGCCGGTCCTTCGGCGAAATCGTCTCCGCTTCGGTAGGCACGGCGTTGCCCACATCGAGCGCCATTTCCTTGATGAAGCGCGACGGGTCGCAATGGACCTGCTCGCCGGCGCGCTTGCGCTGCTTGCACCAGGTGATCTGCAAGGAGCGCTGCGCGCGCGTGATGCCCACGTACATCAGGCGCCGTTCTTCCTGCACGCGTGCGCCGATCGTTTCAACCGACGCATCCGGATCGCCCTTGTGCGGCAGAATGCCCTCCTCCACGCCGACCAGAAACACATGCGGAAACTCCAGCCCTTTCGACGCGTGCAAGGTCGACATGCGCACCGCGTCCGGCTCTTCGTCCTTGCCCTCCAACATCGTCATCAAGGCAACCATCTGGGTCAGCTCGAGCAGGTTTTTTTCCTCGCCCGACTTGTCCTTGCCGCCGCAGCCGCGTTCCTTGAGCCAGTTGGTAAATTCGAGCACGTTGCTCCACTTGCCCTGGGCGGCGCGGTCGTCGAAGCTGTCGTACAGATACGACTCGTAATTGATTTCCTTCATCATGTCGTCGAGCACCGCGGCGGCATTTTCGCCGCTGCCCGACGGACCTGGCCGGCTGGCGCGTGACTCCAGGTTGTTGATGAAGTTGCAGAATTCGCGCAGCGGCAGCAGCTGGCGGTCGGCCAGCTTGGCCTCGAGGCCGCCCTTGAACACCGCCTCGAACAGCGAGCAATTCCATTGCTTCGACAGCGCGCCCAGCACTTCCAGCGTGGCCATGCCGACGCCGCGCTTGGGCGTGGTCACGGCGCGGATGAAGGCCGGGTCATCGTTCTCGTTGGCCACCAGGCGCAGGTAGCTGATGATGTCCTTGATCTCGGCCTTGTCGAAAAAACTCTGGCCGCCGGAAATCGTGTACGGAATGCGTTCCTTGCGCAGCGACTGCTCGATGACCCGCGCCTGGTGGTTGCCGCGGTACAAAATCGCGTAGTCGGACCACTTGTTCTTGCGCTGGAAGCGGTCGGCCGAAATCATGATCGCCACCTGCTCGGCTTCCTGGTCGTCGTTCTGCATGCCGAGCACGCGGATCGGCTCGCCGAGGCCGTGCTCGGACCACAGCTTCTTGTCGAACAGCTTCGGGTTGTTGCCGATCACCGCGTTGGCCGCCTGCAAGATGCGCGTCGTCGAGCGGTAGTTCTGCTCGAGCTTGATCACCCGCAGGTCGGGGAAATCGGTCTGCAGGGTGACCAGGTTTTCCACCGACGCGCCGCGCCAGGCGTAGATCGCCTGGTCGTCGTCGCCCACCGCGGTAAACATCGGCTTCTTGTTGATGCCGGTGACGAGCAGCTTGACCAGCTCGTACTGGCACGTGTTGGTGTCCTGGTACTCGTCCATCAGCAGGTAGCGCAGGCGGCGCTGCCACTTGTCGCGGATCGCCTCGTTGTTGCGGAAGAGCTCGACCGGCAGGCGGATCAGGTCGTCGAAATCGACCGCCTGGTAGGCCGACAGCGTTGCCACGTAGCTGCGAAACACCCGCGCGGCCTGCGCCTCGTCCTCGTCGACGGCGTTGCGGATCGCGTCCTCCGGGACGACCAGGCCGTTCTTCCACAGCGAGATGGCGTTCTGGATGCGGCGGATCAGCTGCTTGTCGGTGGTGATCGCCAGGTCCTGCACCAGGCCGAAGCAGTCGTCGCTGTCCATGATCGAAAACTTGTCCTTCAGCCCGACGCCGTTCGCTTCCTGGCGCAAGATCTTGACGCCGAGCGAATGGAAGGTCGACACCGTCAGCTGCCTGGCCTGCTTGGGCTGCTTGAGCAGCTTGGCGATGCGTTCCTGCATCTCCAGCGCGGCCTTGTTGGTAAAGGTCAGCGCGGCGATGGTGCGCGGATCGTAGCCGCGGTCTTCGATCAGGTGGGCGATCTTCTGGGTGATCACCCGCGTCTTGCCCGAGCCGGCGCCGGCCAGCACCAGGCAGGGGCCGTCCAGATAGATCACGGCTTCGCTCTGGGGAACGTTGAGGCCGAACTTGGGAGCAGTGGACATCGGCAGGAGCTTCTTTCGGGAAAACAGCCGGCCATTGTAACGCGTCGCCGCATCCGCCCGCCAAGCTGTTGCGCGGTAGAATAACAAGATGAAAAGACTGATCCTGCTTCTGACGCTGTTGCTTGCGCTGCCGGCCCGGGCGGAAACGCTGCTGGTGGCAGCCGCGTCGGACCTGAGCTATTGCATCGACGAACTGGGCGCCGCCTTTTCCAAACAATCGCCGCGGGCGCAGCTGAAAGTGTCGACCGGCGCGTCGGGCAATTTCTTCGCCCAGATCCGCCATGGGGCGCCGTTCGAGGTGTTCCTGTCGGCCGACATGGACTATCCGGCCCAGCTGGCGCGCGACGGCGCCGCGGTCGGCGCCACGCTGACGCCGTACGCGCTTGGACGCATCGTGCTGTGGACGCTGGACGAGCGCTTCGACGTGCAACAGGGCATGCGCGTGTTCGATGACGCCCGCATCACGCGCGTGGCGATGGCCAACCCGGCCGTCGCGCCGTACGGCCGGGCCGCGAAGGCGGCGCTGGAAGCGGCCGGCAAGTGGCCGGCGCTGCAGCCGAAAATGGTAATCGGCGAAAACATCGCGCAGGCGGTGCAGTTCGTCCAGACCGGCAACGCGCAGATCGGCATCGTCTCGCTCGCCAGCGTGGTGTCGCCGCGGCTGACGGGCCAGGGTAGCTATTACCTGGTGCCGGACGCCGGCCTGGCGCCGATCGTGCAGGGCGCCATCGTCACCGCGGCCGGCAAGGACAATCCGCTGGCAGCGCGCTTCGTGCAGTTCCTGTCGTCGCCGGCCGCGCGCGCGATCCTGCAGCGCCATGGCTTCGGCCTGCCGCCCGCTCCGGCAGCACCGCGTGGCTGAGTGGTCACTGCCGCCGGAACTGTGGAGCGCGGTCTTCCTGACCGTGCGGCTGGCGCTCGCCACTTCGCTGGTGCTGCTGCTGGTCGGCATCCCGCTGGCGAACTGGCTCAACAACAGCCGCTGGCGCGGCATCATCTTCATCGAGACGCTGGTCAGCCTGCCGATCGTGCTGCCGCCTACCGTCATCGGCTTCTACCTGCTGATGGCGATGGCGCCGCAGCAGCCGGTCGGCGCGGCTTGGGTATCGGTGTTCGGCCATCCGCTGCCGTTTTCGTTTGCCGGGCTGGTGGCCGGCTCGGTGGTGTACAGCCTGCCGTTCGCGGTGCAACCATTCCAGGCCGCTTTTCGCGGCGTCGGGCGCAACATGATCGACTCGGCGCTGGCGCTTGGGCTGACGCGGCGCCAGCTGTTCTGGTCGATCGTGATGCCGCTGTCGAAGCACGGCATCCTGACCGGCGTGTCGCTCAGTTTCGCGCACACGATGGGCGAATTCGGCGTGGTGCTGATGTTGGGCGGGAACATCCCCGGCCAGACGCGGGTCGCGTCGATTGCGCTGTACGACGAGGCGCAAAAGCTCAACTACGGCGCCGCCCACGCCTATGCGCTGATCCTGCTGCTGATCTCGTTCGCCATCCTGGTCGGCATTGCATTCCTGCAGCGCAAGCAGCACGCGATCCTGCTGTCGAACTGACTCAGGCCTGCCGCGGCGCGACGCCGCACAGGCTCGACAGCATGCGGATCTGCTCCCGCTGCAGCGCGATCAGCTGCTCCCACTGCGTGACCTTCAGCGCATCGATCTTTTCGTGCAGCGAAATGATCTCGAGCTCGGCCTTGAGGTTGATCTCGTAGTCGTGGCGCGCGTCGCGCCGGTCCTTTTCGCCCTGGCGGTTCTGCGACATCAAGATCACCGGCGCCTGGATCGACGCCAGCATCGACAGGAACAGGTTCAGCAAGATGTACGGGTACGGATCGAAACCCTTGCCGCCGTTGCGCGCCAGCAGCCACGAATTGAGCAGCACCCAGGTGCACAGCACAAGGGCGAACAGCATGATGAAGGTCCACGAGCCGCCGAAACGGGCCACCGCGTCGGCGGCGCGCTGGCCGAAGGACGCCGCCTCGGGCTCCTCGAGCAAGGTGCGGCTGATCGGCCGGCGCGCGGCGATGTGCTCGGCCACCCGGTCGTGGCTGCTCTTTTGCTGGGCCGATTCGGCAGTCTGGTTATGATTGCGCTTGTGCTTCATGCGTGCCCCCCGAAAACCCCAGTGTAGCCGAGTGACCCTGTTCCGTTGAATATGGCTTGGCGGAAGTAGCTGTCGTACTGCAAGTACAACTGGTCCATGTGCGGCGCGTAGCGAGCCAGCTCCTCGGCCGAGCCGGGCGACTGCCAGTCGTCCTTCCAGACGATGGTTTCGCCGCCCGGCAGCGCCACCCCGCCCAGCATCGCCCCCTGGCGGTTCACGTCGCACGCGATCGCCCAAGGGAAATCGCGCCGGTAGCCACGCCGCACGTTGCCGAGCCCGAAGTCGATCATCACCGACTCGTCCAGGATGCACACCGCATGACCGTCGATCTGGCCCGGCTTGGCGTACCCTTCGGCGCCGAGCAGGAAGCGGGCGTCGCCATCAGAAAGCACGCGGAACCGAAATTGTGCAGATACAGCCAGCCGAGGTCGTAGAAATGGTCGTACAGGCTCTCGACGAAATCGCGCAGCGCAGCGTCTTCGGTGCCGATGACGAGCTGCTGGTCGCGCAGGCCCTTGCGCAAGATGAACAGGCTTTCGAACTGCTGGCTGAAACTTTTGAGCAGCTGCAAAAATTTCTCGGTCGGCTCGATGGCGTGCAGGCCGGCATGACTGCGGATCAGCCCGGCAGCTTCCATCTTCCTCATCTGGTGCAGCACCACACGCTCGGGGTGCTGCAGGCCGACCAGCAGCGACGGCAAGGTCAACGGCTTGCCTGCCGTGGTGTCGTTGGCGATCTTGAGGAACAGGTCGTACCCGGCCATCGAACTGGTCAGGGGAATGTGCTTGCGCAGCCAGCTGCGGGCCGAGGCGATTCCCTGGAGCAAAGAAGTGACGCGTTGAATCTGCATGTTTGCTTCCAACACCTATTTTGCCAGCAGTGTCGGCCATCGGCGCGCCGCTTGCAATGGCAAAAGTTTAACGTACGCGCCGGCTCGGGGGCGCCATGCGTTACCATCTTGCTTTGAGCGTCCTGCGAGAAAGCGCACCATGAAATTTGAACACCTGATTGAAATTAACGACCCGCTCAACCCGCTGATCGACCCGCTCACGCGTGAGCAGGTGTGGCGCGGTCTTGTGCTGCATGCCGAGTCGCCGAAACTGTTCGTGCCGCACCTGGACGAGTGCACCATCGGCGAGCGCACCGATAGCGGTTTTACCCGCAGCCGCCGCTTCGGCGAACTGCGCATCGACGACCGCGTCACGTTGACGCCGCTGCAGCAGATCCGCTACGATGTCCATGCGCAGGGCGACATCAGCGCGTCGAACCTGACGGTGACGATCGAGGCGCCGGAAGAGCACATCCTGTTCGTGCGCTTTCGCTACGACGACGGCCACGACGCGGCCACCGATGCGGCCAACGCCATGTACGACGAGTTCAAGAAATCGGCCTACCAGGAAGCCGACATCGACGTCATCCGCCTGCTGCGCGAGCTGGCAGCCGAAGGCCGGCTCGATGCCAGCTACCTGAACTAGCCGGCCGCTGCGCCCTTGCGGCGGCTAGACGCCGGGGGCGTCGATGACCACCGCCGGATCGGGCGCGCCCTTGGCCAGCGCGGCATGCAGCGCGCGCAGCGCGGTGCGCACGCCCTCTTCCACCACCGGGTGGTAGAACGGCATGTCGAGCATCTGGTCGACCGTCATGCGCGCCTGGCAGGCCCACGCCAGCAGGTGGCCGATATGCTCGGCACGCGGCCCGATCATCTCGGCGCCGAGAAAGCGGCCGGTGCCGTATTCGCCGTACACGCGCAGCATGCCGTGATTTTGCAGCATCACGCGGCTGCGGCCCTGGTTCTCGAACGACACCATGCCGAGCGCGAATTTGGGCCGGCCGTCGGCGCACAGTTCGCGGTAGCCGGCGCCGACGGTGGCGATTTGCGGCTCGGTAAAGGCGATCGTCAGCGCGGTGCGGCGCAGGCCCGGACGCACGTCCGGATAGCGGCCGGCGTTGGCGCCGGCGATGCAGCCCTGGTCGGCCGCTTCAGGCAGCACCGGGCGCTCGTTGTCGGCGTCGCCGGCGATGAAGATGTGGCTGGCGCCGCACTGCATGGTGCGGCGGTCGAACAGCGGAATGCCTTGTCCGTCCAGTTCCAGGCCGGTGTGCTCGATGCCGATCGCGCCGACGTTGGGCGCGCGGCCGGCAGCCATCAGCACGTAGTCGAATCGTTCGCGGTGCTCGGCGCCGGTGGCATCTTGCGATACGAGCAGCACGCCGGCGCCGTCGCCGCTGGCGCCGACGATGCGGTTCTGGAAGCGCACATCGAGTTCGGCGCCGAGCACCTTGGTGGCGTCGTGCAGCACTTCCGGGTCGGTCAGCTGCGCCAGGCTGCCGCCGCGCGCGAAGAAGCTCACGCGCACGCCGAGCCGGCTCATCGCCTGGCCCAGTTCAAGACCGATCACGCCGGTGCCGATGACTGCCATCGACTGCGGCAGGTCGGTCAGTTCGAAGATGTCGTCGCTGACGATGACGCCGGGGCCGCCGTCGGCCAGTTGCGGCAGGCGAAACGGCGTCGAGCCGGTGGCGATCACCACGCGCGCCGCTTGCACGGTGGTGTGCTCGCCAACCTGCAGCGTGTGCGCCGCGGTGAAACGGGCCTGGCCGACCAGCCGGTCGGCCTCGGGAATGCGTCCGACGCCGTCGACGACGAAGCCGACGAAGCGGTCGCGCTCGCGCCGCACGCGCTCCATCACGGCGCGCCCGTCGATGCGCACTTCGCCCGGATGCACGCCGAAGCCCGGCGCCGCCTGCAGCATGTGGGCCGCGTCGGCGGCGGCGATCAGCAGTTTGCTCGGCATGCAGCCGACCCGTGCGCAGGTGGTGCCGTATGGCCCGCCCTCGATCAGCACGGTGCGCGCGCCCTGCACGACGGCGGAGCGGTAGGCGGACAGGCCGGCAGTGCCGGCGCCGATGATGGCGACGTCGACGTCGATAATTTTCATGTGCGGTTCCTGGGGTGGCGGATGCTGCAGTTCTCGATAAGCGATGATACGCCACGCCGGGAATTGACGAGCGGGCCGCCGATTTTGCTTACGCCGCGTCGTCCGCGCCGGCGCCATCCTTGTCGCCGGTGACCATTGCCTTGACCAGGTTTTCGCGGTGCTGCCAGCTGGTTGCAAGCACGCCGCCGACGTGCAGCGCGATCAGTCCGACCAGCAGCCAGGCCAGCGCCTCGTGCACGCGCACCGGCCACGCATAGCCCCACAGCAGGTCGGTACCCATCGCCCAGCCGCTCAGCGCCACCAGGCTCACGCAAGAAAGCAGCGCCACCACCATCGCGCCGCCCAGCGGGTTGTGGCCGAGGTGGCGCGTGGCGCGCCCGGCCAGCACCGCGCGCAGATACTGCCAGGTGGCGGCGGGGCCGCGCACGAACTGGCCGAAGCGCGCATAGCGGTTGCCGAACCGGCCCCACGCCAGCCGCGCCGCCACCGCCGCCGCCGAGCCGTAGCCGATGTATTCGTGCGCCGGCCCGGTGTCGGCGCTGGTGAACCAGGCCGCGCCAATGCTGGCCGCCAGCGTCCAGTGCAGCAGGCGCACCGGCGCATCCCAGACGCGCTGCTTGTTTTTCAATTACTCTTTGACGCGCTTGAAGGTGACCGGATCGAAGAACGCCTCGATGCGCTTGCCGTGCGGGTCTTTCGCATACACCTCGTAGCACGAGTTGGTCGCTTCCATGCGGCGGATGACCCACCCTTCGGCCGTCAGTTTGGCCGCCAGTTCGGTGTGCGGCTTCCACTCGGCTTTCGGCCGGGTCGTGCATTTGACGTCGCCGTGGGCGAAGGCGCTGCTGGCCGTAAAGGCAAGGACGAGGGTGACGATGATCGATTTCATGCTGGCTCCATTGAGGGAAAGGGTGCGCGCCGCGGCGGTCAGGTGATCGCCCAGCGGCGCAGCAGGTTATGGTAAATGCCGGTCAGGCGCAGCAGCTCGTCCTGGTGCGCCGCCAGCGCCGGCGTCAGCTTCTGGATCGACGGGTCGAGATCGAACAGCAGCGCGCGGTTCGCGTCGTCGCCGACCAGGCTTTCGATCCACAGGAACGACGCCACCCGAACGCCGGCGGTGACGGGCGCCACGCGATGCAGGCTCGATGACGGATACAGTACCATGCTGCCGGCGCCAAGCTTGATTGCCTGGGCGCCGAACTGGCCTTCGATTTCCAGTTCGCCGCCTTCGTATTCGTCTGGCTCGGCCAGGAACACGGTGGCCGACAGGTCGGCGCGCATCGACAGCGCAGTGCCGGGGATCTGCATGACGGCGCTGTCGACGTGGGTGCCGTAACTGCCGCCGCCGGCGTAGCGGTTGAAGCGCGGCGGGTAGATCCTGCGCGGCAAGGCGGCTGAAATGAACAGCGGATCGGCGCCGAGGTGGCGCAGCAGGTGGTTGCCCAGGCTGATCGCCGGTTCGGCGTTTTCGCCCAGCTGCTCGTTGCTCTTGACGTGGCGCGCCAGCGTGCCGGCGCTAACGGCGCCGGCCTGCCACGCGGCCTGGTCGAGATGGGCGCGGAACTGGCGCACTTCGTCCTTGTTCAACACGTTTTCGATGGTGATCAACATGGATTGCCTGTGCTTTCTCTCAGTGCTGCGATGCCGATGTCGTCAATGGTAGCGCAGCCGGCCAGCGCCATGACGAGAATCACTCTCATTTGCATTTATGTTGAGCTATCCCAAGCGGGCATGACTATATATCGAGCGGATCGACCTCGAGCGACCATTTCACCCGGCTCTTCATCTCGCGCAGCAGCGCCAGCCACTGCTTGAGGAAGGCCTGCAAGGCCGGCCGCGAGGGCGACTCGACCAGCAGCTGCGCGCGATCGACGTTGTGCACGCGCGTCATCGTCATCGGAATCGGATCGTGGACGGTGATGCCGTCGGTGGCCAGGCAGTCGCGCGCCTGCTCGAGGAACTCGATGGCGCTGGCAAGTTCACGCGCTTCGGCGCGCAGCAAGGCCTGGTAGACGAACGGCGGCAGTGCGGCATCGCGCCGTTCGTCGAGCAGGCCGCCGGCGAAGCGCTCGTAGTCGTGGTTCACCACCGCGGCGTACAGCGGATGCGAGGCGTAGCGGGTCTGCACCAGCACTTCGCTGACGCTGCCGCCCTCGTTGCGCGCGGCACGGCCGGCGCGGCCTGCCACCTGCATCAGCTGGGCGAACAGCCGCTCGCTGGCGCGGTAGTCGTGCGAGAACAGCGCGGTGTCCGGATTGAGGATGCCGACCAGCGTGAGCTTCTTGAAGTCGTGGCCCTTGGCGACCATCTGGGTGCCGATCAGGATGTCGACCTCGCCGCGGTGGACGCTGTCGAACGCCGCCTGGGCGCTGCCCTTCTTGCGCGTCGAGTCGGCGTCGATGCGCAAAATGCGCGCGTCGGGGAACAGCTGCTGCAGGCCTTCTTCCACGCGCTGGGTGCCGCGTCCGAGCGGCTGCAGGTCGACGTTGCCGCAGGTCGGGCAGTGGCGCGGAATGCGCAGCTCGAGGCTGCAGTGGTGGCAGCGCAGCCGGTGCTCCGGCTTGTGCAGCACCATGTGCGCGGTGCAGCGGGTGCATTCGCTGATCCAGCCGCACGCCTCGCAGCAGATCACCGGCGCATAGCCGCGCCGGTTCAAAAACAGCAGCGACTGTTCGCCGCGCTCCATGCGCTGGCGCAGCGCCGCCACCAGGTGCGAGGTCAGGCCGTCCTTCGGCCGGTCCTTCTCCATGTCGAGCAGCTTGACGCGCGGCAGCACCGCATCCTTGACGGCGCGCTCGCGCAGTTCGAGCTTGCGGTAGCGCCCCGAGCCGGCGTGGTGCCAGCTTTCCAGCGACGGCGTGGCCGAGCCGAGCACGATCGGGATGGCCAGCTGGCGCGCGCGCCACACCGCCAGGTCGCGCGCCGAATAGCGCAGCCCTTCCTGCTGCTTGTACGACGGGTCGTGCTCCTCGTCGATGACGATCAGGCGCAGGTGCGGCAGCGACGCCAGGATCGACAGGCGGGTGCCGAGGATGATGCGGGCCTGGCCCTGGTGGGCGGCGAGCCAGTGCAGCATGCGCTCGCCCTCGGACAGGCTGCTGTGCAAGGTGGCCAGCATCAGACCGGGGAAGCGCGCACGGATATTGCCCTCGAGCTGGGGCGTCAGGTTGATCTCCGGGACCAGGATCAGGATCTGCGCGCGCGCGTCGCGCGCCAGCACCTGGGCGCAGGCCTGCAGATACACTTCGGTCTTGCCGCTGCCGGTGACGCCGTACAGCAGGATCGGCGTGAAGCCGTCGGCGCCGCCGATGGCGTCGGCCGCCAGCTGCTGGGCGTCGTTGAGCAGCGGGGTGCCGACGGCGGTGTCGTCGCCGGCGCCGCGATCGCCCTTGGCCAGCTTCTTGAGCGCGCGGTCGAGGGCCACGGTGGTCAGCACGCGCAGGTTCTTCGGCAGGCCGGGCAGCGCCACTTCGCCGAGCGGGCGCTGATAGTAGTCGGCGGCGAAGGTGGCCAGCGCCAGCCAGGCCGGCGACAACGGCGACAACTGGTTGCGCACGGCCAGCGCATCCTTGAGCTTTTCGGCCGGCACGTCCGTCTCGGTGCCCACCGCGACAATCAGCCCGACCACCTCGCGCCGGCCAAAACTGACCAGCGCCAGCTGCCCGGCCAGCGGCTCGGCGCCAGCGGCGCACGGCCAGCGGTAATCGAAGCAGCTATTGAGCGGCGTGTCGAGCGCGATCGTGAGGATGCAGAACGTCATTCAGGCGCTTCGGGCCGACGCCGCGCAGCCGCCAAAGGGTGCTGTCGAGCATGTGGACAACTTTGTGGACAATAGCATTCGGCGGCAGTCGTAAAGTTTGTTGTTAATCAAGAGACTAACGGATCGACCGAAAATCAAGAAAAAATTGTCTTTTATAATCAATCACTTGGAAATCGCGTCATAGACACGTCACATTTGCGTTTCTAACTGCGCGGTTGTGCATAACTGATCGATCCGGGCAATCTTCCTCGCGCAGCAGTGTGCGAAAAAACACAACGATCGGCCTTCAAGCGCCGCTTTGCGGCGCCGGAGATATTGGCGCCGGAGATTGCGCCCGCTCCCTCGAATGCATATGAAAATATCATGCATTGCAGCACCAACCTCATGTGAAACCTGCGCAACCGCGCTAAGTCACGGAAACCAAAGGACTTTCACTTTTTATCCACACAGCCTGTTGATAACTTTGTGGACAATGTTCGGAAAAGCGTGCGTTCCCTCTGAAACCATCCCCTTGCTGCGCTTTGGTGCCGCACCGCAAGAGATTTATTCTCCATGTAAATCAAGCACTTGGAAAAAAGATGGCAAGCCAGCATCACCGTCCCGATCTAATTATTGCCTCAACGAAACATGTGAATAAGTGTGAATATGTAAGGCCGCTAACTGGCGCAAACCGCCTCAGCCGGCCCGCTGCGCGCGGCTGAAGCCGTGCACCGCTTCGACCATCGCGGTCACCGATTCGGGCGGCGTGAACTGCGAGATGCCGTGGCCGAGGTTGAACACGTGGCCGGAGCCGGCCGACGGCTTGCCATAGGCGGTCAGCGAACGCTCCACTTCGGCGCGGATCTGCTCCGGGCTGGCGAACAGGATGGCCGGGTCGAGGTTGCCCTGCAAGGCGACCTTGTGGCCGACCAGCGCGCGCGCGCGGCCCAGGTTGACGGTCCAGTCCAGTCCTACCGCATCGGCGCCGATGTCGGCGATCTGGTCGAGCCACAGTCCACCGCCCTTGGTAAATACCACCGCGGGGATGCGCACGCCGTCCTTGTCGCGCTTGAGCTGCCCGATCACCTGCTGCATGTACTCGAGCGAGAACTCCTGGTAGGCGCCGTCGGCCAGCGCGCCGCCCCACGAGTCGAAGATCATCACGGCCTGGGCGCCGGCGTCGATCTGCGCGTTCAGGTACTGCGCCACGGCGCTGGCATTGGTTGCCAGGATATGGTGCATCAGGTCGGGACGGTTGTAGGCCATCTTTTTGATGGTGTGGAACTCCTTCGAGCCGCCGCCTTCGACCATGTAGCAGGCCAGTGTCCAGGGACTGCCGGAAAAACCGATCAGCGGCACGCGGCCGTTCAGTTCAGTGCGGATCTGGGTGACGGCCTTGAACACGTAGTCGAGCGATTCCATGTCGGGCGCGCGCAGCGCCATCACGTCCGTTTCGGTGCGCAGCGGGCGCTCGAATTTCGGTCCTTCGCCTTCGACGAAGTACAGGCCCAGGCCCATCGCGTCGGGCACGGTGAGGATGTCGGAAAACAGGATCGACGCGTCCAGCGCGTAGCGGTCGAGCGGCTGCAGCGTCACTTCGGTGGCGTAGTCGGGATTTTTCGCCAGGCCGAGGAACGAGCCGGCCCGCTCGCGCGTGGCGCGGTATTCGGGCAGGTAGCGGCCGGCCTGGCGCATCAGCCACACCGGCGTGTAGTCGGTGGGCTGGCGCAGCAGCGCGCGCAGGAAGGTGTCGTTCTGGAGCGGGGCGAATTGGGGCATGGGAGCAGGCGGTAGCTTGGAGAAAGGCGCTATTATCGCACTGTCCGGTCGCGCTTCGCACACTTGCCGCTGTCGCAAGAGTGGATGTTTGGCGCGGGATTATCTATCATGCCATACCGCCTCCACCAGATCGCCCGCCAATGACCATATCGAACAGCAAACAAGCCGCCGTCTGCGGCGCCTGGCCTTCGCCCATCAGCGCGGCCATCGTCGCCGCCGGCGCGTCGCCGTTGTCGCAGGTGGTGCAGGACGGCGCCGACACGTACTGGCTGGCCGGCCGCGCCAGCGAGGGCGGCCGCACCACGCTGCTGCGCCAGCGCGGCGCCGACGTCGCCGAGCTCACGCCCGCGCCGTTCAATGTGCGCAGCCGCGTGCACGAATACGGCGGCGGCGCCCTGCTGGTGGCCGACGGCGCCGTCTACTTTTCGAACTTCGCCGACAACCGGCTGTACGTGCTGGCCGAAGGGTACGGCGCGGTCGCGCTGACGGCCGAGAGCTCGCACCGCTACGCCGACTTCGTGCTCGACCGCCAGCGCCAGCGCCTGGTCGCGGTGCGCGAAAGCCATGCCGCCGACGGTCATCCGGTCAACACGGTGTGCGCGATCGGCTTCGACGGCAGCGAGACGGTGCTGGCCGAAGGCAGCGATTTTTATGCCGCGCCGCGCCTGTCCCCTGGCGGCAGCCAGCTGGCCTGGATGAGCTGGAACCACCCGCGCATGCCATGGCAGGGCACCGAACTGTGGCTGGCCGATATCGACGCCGGCGGCGTTATGGTCAACGCGCGCCTGGTCGCCGGCGGCGCCGACGAGTCGATCTGCCAGCCTGAATGGTCGCCCGGCGGCGTGCTGCACTTCGTCTCGGACCGCAGCGGCTGGTGGAACCTGTATCGCTTCGACGGCACGGCGGCGCAACCGCTGTGCGAGCGCGCCGCCGAATTCGGCGCGCCGCACTGGTCGTTCGGCGGCTCGATGTACGGCTTCCGCTCGGAGCACGAAATCATCTGCACCTATATAGAGAACGGCGTGAGCCGGCTGGCACAGCTGTCCACCGGCAGTGGCAAGCTCCAGTTGATCGCCAATCCGTATGAAGAGATCCGCGAGCTGCGCGTGGCCGGCAGCGTCGTCGCCCTGCTGGGCGGCGCACCGACCATCCCGTTGGAACTGGCGCGCATCGACCTCTACACAAGCGGGCACGAAGTGCTGGCCCGCTCGATCACCGAGCTGCCCGATGCAGCCGACCTGTCGGCCCCGGACAGCATCACCTACCGGACCAGCGGCAACCGGTTGGCGCATGCCTTTTACTACCCGCCCCGCAACGCCAGGTTCGAAGCATCGCCCGGCAGCAAACCACCGCTGATGGTGATCAGCCACGGCGGGCCGACCAGCATGGCCAGCAATACGCTGAAACTGGCGACCCAGTTCTGGACCAGCCGCGGCTTCGCCGTGCTCGACGTGAACTACGGCGGCAGCAGCGGCTTCGGCCGCGCGTACCGCGACGCGCTCAAAGGTCAGTGGGGCGTGATCGACGTCGACGACTGCGTCGCCGGCGCCCGCCACCTGGCCGCGCGCGGCCTGGTCGATCCGGAGCGGCTGGTGATCCGCGGCGGCAGCGCCGGTGGCCTGACCACGCTGTGCGCGCTGACGTTCCACGACGTGTTCAAGGCCGGCGCCAGCTACTATGGCGTGTCGGACCTGAAGGGTCTGGACAACGACTCGCACAAGTTCGAATCGCACTACAACGAGTACCTGATCGCGCCGCAGCCCGAAGCGGAGATGCTGTACCTGCTGCGCTCCCCGATCAACCACGCCACGCAGCTCAAGCGGCCGATGATCTTCTTCCAGGGGTTAGACGACAAGGTGGTGCCGCCGCAGCAGTCCGAAGTGATGGTCGCCGCGCTGCGCGATGCCGGCGTGCCGGTCGCCTACATCACGCTCGAAGGCGAAGGCCACGGCTTTCGCAAGGCCGACAGCATCGTGCGCACGCTCGAAGCGGAGCTGTATTTCTACCTGCGCATCTTCGGCGTGACCTCGCCCGAGCCGCTGGCGGCGGTGGCGATCGACAATCTGCCGGAAGACGCATGACGACAAGCAGTTTGCAGCAGCAGTTCAAGGCGTTCACGTCCACCCAGCAGCTGATCGCGGCGCTGCTGGCGCTGGCAGGCGAACCGATGGGCAAATCGCGCATCGTGCTGCACCTGGCCGAGCTGGGCGTCGTCATCCCGTCCACCACGCTCGACGACGACATCGAGCTGTTCAAGGCGCTCGGCATCGCCAGCGAATCGGTCGGCCGCGGCTTGACCCTGGCCCCGGACGCGGTATGGCCGGCGATTCGCATCGTGCTCGACAACGACATGCTCGAGCCGCTGCGCCGGGTCTACGAAAAGATCACGCCGCTGCGGCGCAACTGGGAAGGCGCGGTGGTGCTGCGCAGCTATCGCCAGGGCGTGGCGCTGCTGCGCATGGCGCTGGTCGGCGGCGAAGATGCGCGCACCGTCGGCGCGCTGCTCGAAGCGTGCATGGCCTGCCACGAAGCGCTCTACCTGCATCCGCTGGTCGACATCTGCGCGCGGCCCTTCGAGCCGGCCATGTTCGAACGGATCCACCCGGCCATGCAGGACGAGGTGCTCGGCATCGTGATCGCCAACGCGCAGCGCGAACCGGCCAGCGCGCCGCTGCTGCGCGACTTTGCCGAGCGCCAGGCGGCGCGCCCCGGCGCCTCGATGTTCCTGCGCTCGGCGCTTGCCGAACACCTGATCCTGTGCGGCCGGCTCGACGACGCCGCGCGGCTGCTGGCCGACATGGACCTGTCGTATGCGCAGTTCTACAACGCCGTCATCCTGCTGCTGCGCGACCGGCGGGACGAAGCGATGCCGATGTTCGAGCAGGCGTTGAAGGCGCTGCGCAAGGAGACCGGCAAGCGCAAGGCGGTCTTCGGCGGCATCGGCGGCCACCTGTACGTGCTGGCCTTGATTCGCAGCGGCGAGCCGAAACACGACAAGCTGGCCGACGCCTACCTCGACATCGCCACCCGCGCGGTGCAGAACCATGACACCGCCGTCTACGTGCAGCTGGCGATGCTGCGCCATATCCGCGGCGGCACCGTCGACCCGGAAGTGCTGCCGTCGCGGAACTGGGAGTCGGCGCTGCAGCCGGCGATGTTCCGCGCGCTGATGCATTACTGGCTGGCGCTGCCGCATTTGAGCGCCAGGCGCGAACAGCTCGAGGAGCATTTCGACGAGGCGCAGCGCGCCGGCTTCGACCTGCTGGCGGCGCAATTTGGCTCGCTGCTCGGGCGCCTCGGCGCGGTCGGCCTGGACCAGCAGGCGATCACGCTGCGCCAGCGCCACCGCCTCACCGACCTGGCCACCTGGTTCGAGCGCGAGGAGCCGTGGCAGCGCCAGCTCAACGCGCTGATTAACCTGCAGCCGGCGGTGAACGTCGAAACGGTCAAGGAGTCGCGCCTGGTGTGGATGATCGGCTACGACCCGAGCTGGGGCATCAACAGCATCGAGGCGCGCGAGCAGAAGCGCGACGCGCAGGGCGGCTGGAGCAAAGGGCGCATGGTTGCGCTGCGGCGCCTGTCCGAGGAAGCCGGCGAGCTCGAATTCCTCACCGCCCAGGACCTGAACGTGATCGCCACCATCAAGGCGTTCAAGTACTACAGCCATAGCGGTTCGCGCTACGAGCTCGATAACGACAAGGCGGTCGCCGCGCTGATCGGTCACCCGCTGCTGTTCTGGATCGATGCACCCGGCACCCGCCTCGAACTGCTGCCGGGCGAGCCGGAACTGCTGGTCAAGGCGCGCGCCGGCGAAGTGATGATCACGATGCGCCCGCCGGTGTCGGCCGGCTCGGACGATATCGAGATCACGAAGGAAACGCCGACCCGGCTGCGCGTGGTGCGCGTGACGGCCGAGCACCGGCGCGTCGGCGCCATCATCGGCGACGGCCTGGTGGTGCCGCTGCACGCAGAAAAACAGGTGCTCAAGGCGATCAGTGCGATCTCGTCGATCGTCACGGTGCAGTCGGACATCGGCGGCAGCGCCGCCGACATCGACCAGGTCGAAGCCGACCCGCGCCTGCACGTGCACCTGCTGCCGTACCAGCAGGGCCTGAAGATGCAGGTGCTGGTGCGCCCGCTGCCGGGTGCCGGCGCCTACTACCCGCCCGGCAGCGGCGCCGAGAGCGTGATCGCCGACGTCAATGGCGTGCGGGTCGAGGCGCGCCGCAGCCTCAATGCCGAGCGCGAAGCCGAGCGCCAGCTGATTGCGGCCTGCCACAGCCTCGAGTACGCCGAAGCGGAGCACGGCGAATGGCTGCTTGGCCAGCCGGTGCCGTGCCTGGAGCTGCTCAGCGAACTGCAGGAGCTCGACCCGGCCAAGGTGCTGGTGGCGTGGCCGGAGGGCGAGTCGTTCAGGGTCAGCAAGAAGGTCGACTCGAAATCGGTGCGCCTGACCATCAAGCGCGACAAGGACTGGTTCGCCGCCAACGGCGAAGTGCAGGTCGACGAGACGCGCATCATGGACCTGCGCGCGCTGCTCGACATGCTGCGCTCGAGCCAGGGCCGCTTTGTCGCGCTGGGCGACAACCAGTTCGTGGCGCTGTCGTCGGAACTGCACCGGCGCCTGATGGAGCTCGCTTCCTTTGGCGACAACCACGCGGACGGCGTGCGCGTGCATCCGCTGGCCAGCTTCGCGCTGGAAGAACTGGCGGAGGGTGCCGGCGGCGTCAACGGCGACAAGCTGTGGAAAGAACACCTCAAGAAGATGGCCGACAACAGCGCGTTCACGCCGCAGCTGCCAAGCACGCTGCAGGCCGAACTGCGCGACTATCAGCTGGAGGGCTTCGAGTGGCTGGCGCGCCTGGCCCACTGGGGCGTGGGCGCCTGCCTGGCCGACGACATGGGACTTGGCAAGACAGTGCAGGCGCTGGCGCTGCTGCTCTCGCGCGCGCCGCAGGGGCCGGCGCTGGTGATCGCGCCGACGTCGGTGTGCATGAACTGGATCGCCGAGGCGGAGAAGTTCGCGCCGACCCTGAAGGTGAAGCTGTTCGGCGCCGGCGACCGCGCGGCGATGCTGGAAGGCGTCGAAGGCTTCGACCTGGTGATCGCCAGCTACGGCCTGCTGCAGCTGGAAGCGGCATCGTTCGCCAAGGTGCAGTGGCACACCATCGTGCTCGACGAAGCGCAGGCGATCAAGAACAACGCGACCAAGCGGTCGCAGGCAGTGATGGCGCTGCAGGGCGACTTCCGCATGGTGGCCACCGGCACGCCGCTGGAAAACCACCTCGGCGAATTGTGGAACCTGTTCCGCTTCATCAATCCGGGCCTGCTCGGCACCAGCGACCAGTTCTCGCTGCGCTTCGCCGGCCCGATCGAGCGGGCGCAGGACAAGCGCGCGGAAGCAGGCGCGCGGATCCGGCTGCGGCGCCTGATCCGGCCGTTCATCCTGCGCCGCACCAAGGCGCAGGTGCTGGCCGAACTACCGCCGCGCACCGAAATCGTGCTGCCGGTCGACCTGACGGCGGAAGAAACGGCGCTGTACGAGTCGCTGCGCCGCGACGCCATCGAAAAGCTCGCCTCGCTGCAAGCGCCTGAGAGCCAGAAGTCGATCCAGATCCTCGCCGAAATGATGAAGCTGCGGCGCGCCTGCTGCAACCCGATGCTGGTGGCGCCCGAACTGGGACTGGCCAGCAGCAAGCTGGCGGTGTTCGCGCGCCTGCTCGACGACTTGCTGGAGAATCGCCACAAGGTGCTCGTGTTCAGCCAGTTCGTCGACCACCTGACCTTGATCCGCCAGCACCTCGATGCCCGCGGCATCGGCTACCAGTACCTCGACGGCTCGACGCCCATGTTGGAGCGCAAGAAGCGGGTCGACGCCTTCCAGGGCGGCGAAGGCGACGTATTCTTGATCAGCCTGAAGGCAGGCGGCGTCGGCATCAACCTGACCGCGGCCGACTACGTGATCCACATGGACCCGTGGTGGAATCCGGCGGTCGAGGACCAGGCGTCCGACCGCGCGCACCGCATGGGGCAGCAGCGGCCGGTGACGATCTACCGGCTGGTGGCGCGCCACACGATCGAGGAAGGCATCGTCGAGCTGCACAAGCACAAGCGCGACCTGGCCGACAGCCTGCTGGAGGGGTCGGACCTGTCGGCGCGCATGTCGCCCGGCGACATGCTGCGGATGCTGCAGGAGGGGCTGGCGCGCTGATACCTGCGTTTCGTGGGCCAGCCTGCTGGAGGGCTCGGATCTGTCGGCGCGGATGTCGCCGGGCGACATGCTGCGGATGCTGCGGGAAGACCTGGCGCGGTAACGGTCAAACGCTGGTGTCAGGTCTGACATTCGGACATTCCCCGGCCAAATGTCCGAATGTCAGACCTGACACCAGCATTTCGTGCAATCATGCTTTTTTTGACGGTGAGGCACCATGGAAGAAGACAATTCAGCGAAAGCCTCGGCCAACGCCCACGTGGTCGGCGTGAAGTCGTGGATCGCGTATTTCGGCACGCTGGTGCTGGCGGCGATCCTGTTTTTCGGCCTGCTGCCGCTGGCGTTCATGTGGAACGAGATCGCCGCCGGCGTGGTGTTCGTCGTCTCGGCGAGCCTGATCGGCTACCGGCTGCTGCTGCTGCGCAGCGTGCAGCTGTACTACGACGACGTCGGCGTGTGGACCTATTCGGGCATCCTGCCGTGGAAAAAGGGCCTGACCGGCGTGAAGTGGCGCGACATGGACGAAGCGACCTTCGTGCCCGGATTCTGGAGCTGGCTCACGGGCTCCTACACGGTGCGCATCGGCCATCGCTTCACCAAGGCCAACGAGATCGTGCTGACCAATATCGCGCGCGGCAAGGCGGCCGTCAATACGCTGAACGCATACCAGCAGGACTTGATCCGCACCAACGCGATCAACTGATGATGGACCTCGACGCGGCGAATGCCTTCGTGCGCGAGCACGGAGTGGTACTGGTGTCGGCTGCCGGCCCGGCGCCGAAACTGACCGAGGCGATCGCCGGTGAAAAGATCAAGGGCAGCTGGTGGGGCCACCCGAAGGGCAAACAGATTTTCCCGGTGCTCGAAGCGGTGTGCGGGCACGCCGATGTCCTGGTGTGCCGCCTGGTCGATGGCAAGCTGACACTGGTGCACCGGCGCCTGTGGCCTGCGCTGGCCGCAGCCGCCGCGCACTTTGCGCCCGAGCGCCTGTGCCAGGTGACGCAGCAGCACACCGCCGGCGGGCGCCATCGCAACGTCGAGACGCCGTTCGCCGACTGGCTGCCGGCCGGCGTGGAGGCAGAGGCCCGCGGCATCTGCCAGGCAGACGCGCTGGCTGCGCTGGGGCCGTGCGCAGATCGACCGCACCTGCATCCAATTGTATCAACGCCCCGCAACGGGCATGATTGATGCTAACCTGACGCGCGCGTTTGCACCTACTAACAAGGCTTTTACGATGATGAAAACGAAAATTGCGCTGGCCGTCCTGTTGACGACCTTCGCGCTGGCGCCCGCAAGCGCCGCCAAAGAAAAGAAGGCCGCCAAACCGGCAGCCGGCAAGGTAGCGAAGGCAGCGCCGAACAAGTCCGCCAAGGCTGGCAAGGGCGGCAAGACCGCCGACAAGGCACCGGCAGCGAAGGGCGGCAAGGCCGCTCCCAAGGCCGAACAGGCGCCGGCGCCGGTGGTCGCCGCGGCACCATCCTCAGGCCCGGCCGAACGCACGTCGGACCGTCGCATGGACAGCACCAGCATGCAGTTCCTCACCGCGCAATGGCGGCTCGATCCGGAAGCGGCGATCCGCGCCGGTAAATACGACGGCGCCGCCAGCCTGACGATCCCGAATGCGGCTACCCGCGCCGCCCGCATCACCTTCGCCGAGGAGTGGCTGAAACGATTTGCCAAGTTCGACGCGCGCGCACTGTCGGACAAGCAGCGCACCGACCTGGCGCTGCTGGTTAACAAGGTGCAGGCCGACCGCTTTCAGCTGGCCACGCTGCGCGAACACGAATGGAATCCTGCGATGTACAACATCGCCGAGCCGATCGACCTGATCCTCACCACCGAATACGCGGCCAAGCCACAGCGCCTTCGCACGCTGCTCAAGCGCCTGGCCAACGTGCCGGCCTACTACCAGGCGGCGCAGGCGAGCATCGTCAACCCGACCCACGAACACACGCAGCTGGCCATCGCCCAGGCGCCGGGCACCATCACGGTGCTGGCCGACCTTGGCAAGGCGGCGCAGGAATCGATATTGACGGCGCAGGAGAAAGCGATTTTCGCGCAGCGCATCGCCAACGCCGGCTCCGCGCTGATCGGCTACATCGACTTCCTCGCCGCGCTCGACAAGACGCAACAGCAAAAGCAGTCGGCACGCACTTTCCGGATCGGCAAGGCGCTGTACGAACAGAAGTTCGCCTTCGACATCCAGGCCGCCGGCAGCGCCGAGCAGACGTACCAGAAGGCGCTGGCCGCGCGCGAAGAGCTGCTGACGCGCATGGATGGCCTGGCCGACCAGTTGTGGACCAAGACCATGGGCGGCGCCGCCAAGCCGCAGGACCGCACCCGCAAGATCGGCATGGTGATCGACAAGCTGTCGGCCAACCACGTCGCGCGCGAGAACTTCTTCCCGGAGATCCGCCGCCAGATCGGCGTGCTGCAGGACTGGGTGGTGAAGAACAACCTGCTCACGCTCGATCCGAAGCGGCCACTCGAAGTGCGCGAGACGCCGCTGTACCAGCGCGGCATCGCCGGCGCCAGCATCGACGCGCCGGGCCCGTACCGGCCGCAGGACCGCACCTTCTACAACGTCACCCCGCTCGACGCGCTGACGGCGCAGGATGCCGAAAGCACGCTGCGCGAGTACAACCACTGGATTTTGCAGATCCTGAATATCCACGAGGCGGTGCCGGGACACTACGCGCAGCTGGTGTACGCAAACAAGTCGCCGTCGCTGGTCAAGTCGCTGTTCGGTAACGGCGCGATGGTCGAGGGCTGGGCAGTGTACGCCGAGCGCATGATGCTCGAATCGGGCTACGGCGAGAACGCGCCCGAAATGTGGCTGATGTACTCGAAATGGAACCTGCGCGTGGTGACCAACACGATCCTCGACTACAGCGTGCACGTGAACGGCATGACGCAGGCGCAGGCGATGGACCTGCTGGTGCGCCAGGCGTTCCAGACCAACGCCGAGGCGAGCGAGAAGTGGCGCCGCGTGCAGTTGAGTTCAGTGCAGCTGACCAGCTACTTCAGCGGCTACAGCGAAATCATGGAACTGCGCGAACAGCGCAAGCAGGCGCTCGGGCCGAAGTTCGCGCTCAAGGAGTTCCACGAGCAGTTCCTCAGCTACGGCAACGCGCCGGTGAAGGTGATCAGGGAGTTGATGCAGTAGGATCGAGACACCTGGCTTGGCTGGCGACTGCGAATCCAGGGTCCGACCCGAAGACCGGGTCAGCCCCCTGCTGCAGGCGCTCAGGCAGTTTCTTCGGGGGCTTGGGTATGCTTGACGAATACCGGCGCGACCATGATGCCCAGCTCGAACAGCAGGCACATCGGCAGGGCCAGCGCCAGCTGGCTGACCACGTCCGGCGGCGTCACGATGGCGGCGATGACGAAGGCGCCGACGATGGCGTAAGGCCGCACTTCCTTCAGCTTGGCCACGCTGACCACGCCCATGCGCACCAGGATCACTACCACCACCGGCACCTCGAAGGTGGCGCCGAACGCCAGGCACATCGACATGACGAAGTCGAGGTAGTTCTCGATGTCGGGCGTCACGGCGATCGAACTGGGCGCGAAGTCGCCGATGAACTTGAAGACGCGGCCGAACACGAAGAAGTAGCAGAACGCGACGCCGCCCATGAACAGCAGCGAAGACGACAGTACCAGCGGCAGCACCAGCTTTTTCTCGTGCGTGTACAGGCCCGGCGCGATGAACGCCCACAGCTGGTAGAACACCCACGGCAGCGCCAGGATGAAGGCGATCACCAGGGTCACTTTCATCGGCACCAGGAACGGCGCGATGACGCCGGTGGCGATCATCTTCGAGCCGACCGGCAGCGCGGCGATCATCGGCCGCGCGATGTAGTCGTAGATCGCCGCCGGCCCTGGCCACAGCATCAGGGCGGCGCAGATCAGGGCGATGCCGATCGACGATTTGACCAGCCTGTCGCGCAATTCGATCAGGTGGGAGATAAAGGTCTCTTCGCCCGCTGCAGTATCTGTCATTAGAAGAAGGAAGAGGGGGTGGAGGCGCGCGGCCGGAATTTCTTGACGCGCGCCGCGCCCGAGATCAGGTGGGTGCGCCCGCCATGGCGCTGCTTGTACCAGCCAGGCACCGCGGCGTTACGCGAGAGCTTCTTGCGGCGGAAGTCGCGCGCCTTGCGTTCGAGGTCGGACATCGACGCCGGCGACGGCGTCGTGGCCGGATGGTCGCGCCACGCCGCCTCGACATCGTCGGCGGCGCCCTGGAAGCTGCTCTCGACGTCGGCCTTGATCGAGTGCGCCGTTTCCGTCACTTCCTTGTGCAGGTTGCGCAGTTCGTCGAGCTCGATTTCGCGGCTCACTTCGGACTTGACCTGGTGCAGGTAGCGCTGGGCACGGCCGTACAAGGTCCCGGCCATCCGCGCCACCTTCGGCAGCTTCTCGGGGCCGATGACGATCAGCGCGACGACACCGATAATGGCGAGTTTGGAAAGTCCAAGATCGATCATGGATGGGCAAAGTCAGACAGGCGTGCCTGCTGGGCAGGCGCCGGCGTCAGAACTTCGATTTCTCTTTCGTCTCGACGTCGATGGTGGACTTGTCGGCAACCTGGGAAGGCGGCACGACGACGCCGGGCTTGTCTTCGTCGCCCTTGACGCCATCCTTGAAGCCCTTGACGGCCTTGCCGATGTCCGAACCCATGCCGCTGATCTTCTTGGTGCCGAATACCAGCATCACCACGACCAGCACGATCAACCAGTGCCAAATGCTCATTGAACCCATCATATTCTCCTTGCGCGGCGCCAGGCGCCTTCAATTCGTGGAAACGTACGGAACCAGTATACGCGATGCTGGGTTTTCGTGCCCTCAATCAGCGCTGGCCCCGCCATGGGCGCGGCCCGCCGTACATGTGCAGGTGCAGATGGTACACCTCCTGGCCGCCGTCGGGGCCGCTATTGATGAGGGTCTTGTAACCGCCGCCCGGGTTGCCGTCGGCGTCGTAGGTCACCGCGCAGCCATGCTCGGCGGCAAGACGGGGCGCCAGCGCCAGCATCTTGCCCAGCAATTCCGTGTGGCTGCCGTTGCATTCCGACAAGGTTGCCACGTGAATCTTCGGGATCACCAGCAGGTGCACCGGCGCGGCCGGGTTGATGTCCTTGAAGGCCAACAGGTCGTCGTCCTCGTACACCACGGCGGAAGGGATTTGCTTGGCGGCGATCTTGCAAAACAGGCAGTTGTCCACTGGTCGGCTCCGGTCAGTGTTTGTCGGTTTCGGGGGCGTCGCGCGAGGCGTCCTTGCGGGCCGCTTTTTCTTCGATGCCGGAGAGGCCTTCGCGCCGCGCCAGCTCGTCGAGCACCTGCTGCGGCGTCAGGTTGAACTGGGCCAGCATCACCAGCGAATGGAACCACAGGTCGGCGCACTCGTACAGCAACTTCGAGGCGTCGCCGTCGACGCGCGCGTCTTTCGCCGCCATCACCGTCTCGGTGGCTTCCTCGCCGATCTTTTTCAGGATGGCGTCGTCGCCCTTGGCGAACAGGCGCGAGACGTACGATTTGTCCGGGTCGCCGCCGTTCTCCAGCTTGCGCGATTCGATTACGGCTGCCAGGCGGGCCAGTGTCACGCTCATGTTGTTTTCTTCGGTTTGGTATAAATCGTTTTCGGATCCTGCAACACCGGGTCGACGCTTTTCCAGTCATCGCCGTCGAACTTCTGGAAGAAGCACGAGTGGCGCCCGGTATGGCAGGCGATCGAGCCGGCCTGCTCGATCTTGAGCAGCACCACGTCTTCGTCGCAGTCGAGGCGGATCTCCAGCACCTTCTGGATGTGGCCGGACTCCTCGCCCTTGTGCCACAGCTTCTTGCGCGAGCGGCTCCAGTACACCGCTTCGCCCAGTTCGACGGTGCGGGCCAGGGCGTCGCGGTTCATCCAGGCGAACATCAGCACGTCGCCGCTGGCCGCTTCCTGGGCGATCACCGGCACCAGGCCGTTCTCGTCCCAGCGGACCTTCTTGAGCCATGCATTGCCGGCAGTAGTCACGGTTGTCATGCTGTTCCTTTAATCGAGGCGCATCGGGATTCCCTGCGCCGCCATGAAGCGCTTGGCTTCTTCGACCGTGTGCTGGCCGTAGTGGAAAATGCTGGCGGCGAGCACCGCGTCGGCGCGACCGAGCTTGATGCCGTCGGCCAGGTCCTGCAGGCCGCCCACTCCGCCCGAGGCAATCACGGGGATGTTCACCGCGTCGGACACGCTGCTTGTCAAGCCCAGGTCGAAGCCGGACTTGGTGCCGTCGCGGTCCATGCTGGTGAGCAGGATCTCGCCGGCGCCGAGGCGCTCCATGTTCTGCGCCCAGGCGATTGCATCGAGTCCGGTGGCCTTGCGCCCGCCGTGGGTGAACACTTCCCACTTGCCGGGCGCAACGAGCTTGGCGTCGATCGCCACGACGATGCATTGCGAGCCGTGCTTTTGCGACGCTTCGAACACCAGCTCGGGATTGGTCACCGCCGAGGTGTTCATGCTGACCTTGTCGGCGCCGGCGTTGAGCAGGCGCCGCACGTCTTCGACGCGGCGCACGCCGCCGCCGACGGTAAGCGGAATGAACACGGTCGAAGCGACCGCCTCGATGATGTGCAAGATCAGGTCGCGGTCGTCGGAAGACGCGGTGATGTCGAGGAAGGTGATCTCGTCGGCGCCCTGGCCGTCGTAGCGGCGCGCGATTTCAACCGGGTCGCCGGCGTCGCGCAGCTCGGTGAAGTTGACGCCCTTGACGACGCGGCCGTCGGTGACGTCGAGGCACGGGATGATGCGTTTTGCGAGCATGGGTCAGGCTTCCCCTTCGCCCGTCAACTCGTCGGCGCGGACCTGCGCCGTGGCCAGGTCGAGCGTGCCTTCGTAGATCGAGCGCCCGCAAATGACGCCTTCGATGCCTTCGTTCTGCACCGCGCACAGCGCTTCGACGTCGGCCAGGTTGTGCACGCCGCCGGAGGCGATGATCGGCACGCGCACCGCCTGCGCCAGCTTGACGGTGGCCTCGATGTTCACGCCGCCCATCATGCCGTCGCGGCCGATGTCGGTGTAGACGATCGATTCGACGCCGTAGCCTTCGAATTTTTTCGCCAGGTCGATCACTTCGTGGCCGCTCATCTTGCTCCAGCCGTCAGTTGCCACCTTGCCGTCGCGCGCGTCGAGGCCGACGATGATGTGGCCCGGGAAGGCGCCGCAGGCGTCGTGCAGGAAGCCCGGATTTTTCACCGCGGCGGTGCCGACGATGATGTAGGTGATGCCGTCGTCGAGGTAGCGCTCGATGGTGTCGAGGTCGCGGATGCCGCCGCCCAGCTGGACGGGGATCTCGTCGATCTCGTTATCGAGGGCGAACTCCTGCACCACCTGCAGGATCGACTTGACGGCCGCCTCGTTCTTCGGCTTGCCGGCAAAGGCGCCGTTCAGGTCGACCAGGTGCAGGCGGCGCGCGCCTTTTTTCAGCCAGTGCAGCGCCATTTCGGCGGGGTCTTCGGAAAAGACGGTGGCAAGTTCCATATCGCCTTGCTTGAGGCGTACGCAGTGACCGTCTTTGAGGTCGATGGCGGGAATGAGCAGCATGGTCGGCGGTGTCGGTTAGTTGAGATGAAAAAATGGCGGAATCTACGGATTCCAGTGAACGAAATTTTTGTACAGCTGCAGTCCGGCGGTGGCGCTTTTCTCGGGGTGGAACTGGGTGGCAACGATGTTCTCGCGCGCCACGGCGCAGCAGAACTGGCCACCGTAATCGGCCTCGCCGACGACATCCTGCGGATCGACCGGCTGGGCGTAATAGCTGTGCACGAAATAGAACCAGGCGTCATCAAGGATGCCTTCCCAGACCGGGTGCGCGCGCGCCTGGCGCACGCGGTTCCAGCCCATCTGCGGCACCTTGAAGCGCGAGCCGTCCGGCTGCAGGCGGCCTTCGAGCTGGAAGCGCACGACGCGCCCGGGCAACAGGCCCAGGCCGGCGGTGTCGGCTTCCTCGCTGCGGTCGAACAGCATCTGCTCGCCGACGCACACGCCCAGCATCGGCCGCGTTTTGGAGGCACGCAGCAGCGCATCCTCGACGCCCGATTCGCGCAGGCTCTGCATGCAGTCGCGCATCGCGCCCTGGCCCGGCAGCACGATGCGATCGGCGCTATCGATGTCCGCCGCCTCGCCCGAAATGAGCACGTTCGCTTCCGGCGCGACCGCGCGCAGCGCCTGCGCTACCGAGCGCAGGTTGCCCATCCCATAGTCCACTACAACGATCTTGTTCATGGCTGATTCTTACAAGCTGCCTTTGGTGGACGGGATCGTGCCGGCGGAGCGCGCATCGAGTTCGGCGGCCATGCGCAGCGCGCGGCCAAATGCCTTGAACACCGTTTCGCACTGGTGGTGCGCGTTCTCGCCGCGCAGGTTGTCGATGTGCAGCGACACCAGCGCGTGGTTGACGAAGCCCTGGAAAAATTCGTGCGCCAGGTCGACGTCGAAGGCGCCGATCATCGAGCGCTTCCACGGCACGTGCATTTCGAGACCCGGGCGGCCGGAGAAATCGATCACCACGCGCGACAGCGCTTCGTCGAGCGGCACGTAGGCGTGGCCGTAGCGGCGAATGCCCTTCTTGTCGCCGATCGCCTTGGCGACCGCCATGCCGAGCGTGATGCCGGTGTCTTCGACAGTGTGGTGGGCGTCGATGTGCAGGTCGCCGACGCACTCGATGTCGAGGTCGATCAGGCCGTGGCGGGCAATCTGGTCGAGCATGTGGTCGAGGAAGGGCACGCCGGTGTTGAGCTTCTGGACGCCGGTGCCGTCAAGGTTGATCGCGACGCGGATCTGCGTCTCGTTGGTGTTGCGGGTAATTTCTGCGGTGCGGGTCATGGACGGGTACTCTATTTGTTCAGCGCTGCGGTAAGGGCAGTCAGGAAGGCGGAATTTTCTTCCGGCGTGCTGACCGTCACGCGGATGCAATTGGCCAGCAGTGCATCCATTTTACCCATATTTTTGACCAGTACCTTGTCAGCGGCGAGTTTCGCGCAGGCAGCATCGGAGTCGGGCACGCGGAACAGCAGGAAATTGGCCGCCGACGGGAACACTTCGACGCCCGGCAGCGCGGCCATGTCGGCCGCCAGCGTGGCGCGGGCGGCGTTGATATCGGCCGCTTGGGCGTCGAGCACGTCGAGCTGGTCGAGCGCGAATTCGGCCGCCACCTGGGTCAGCACGTTGACGTTGTACGGCGGGCGCACCTTGTCGAACTGCGCCAGCAGGGCCGGGGCGGCCGACATGTAGCCGAGGCGGATGCCGGCCAGGCCGAGCTTGGACAAGGTGCGCATCACCACCAGGTTCTCGAACTCGGGCAGGTGGCCCATGAAGCTGGTGCGGGCGAACGGCTCGTAGGCCTCGTCGACGACGGCGATGCCGGTGTCGCCGAGCGCGTCGATCAGTTCGGCCATGTCGGCGGCGTCGTACAGGTTGCCGGTCGGGTTGTTCGGGTAGGACAGGAACAGCACCGCCGGCTTGTGCTCGCGGATGGCCGCCAAGAGCGCCGGCTGGTCGAGCGTGAAGTCAGGCAGCAGCGGCACGCCGACGAAGTCCATGCCGGCGAACTTCGCCGAGCGCTGGTACATGACGAAGGCCGGCACCGGCGCGACGATGACGGCGCGGCGGTCCTGGCGCGCGGTGGCCATGGCGACGATCGAGATCAGTTCGTCCGAGCCGTTGCCGAGGACGACGTCGTACCCTTCCGGCACGCCGAGCTTGGCGCGGATGCGCTGCTTGAGGGTGGCGTAGGAAGCGACCGGATAGCGGTTCAGCGCCGCTGCGGCGAGGCGCTCGCCCAGTTCGGCGCGCAGGCTTGCCGGCAGCTGGTACGGGTTCTCCATCGCGTCGAGCTTGATGAAGCCGGACGCTTCGGCGACGACGTAGCCGTTGATGGCGCGTACGTCGGCGCGGATGGTGTTGGCGATCAGGTTGTCGATGAAAGACATAATTTTCCTTGGCTTGAAGGTGGTTCGTCCGGTTCGCTTTTCTTGGCGCTCTTGCGCTTCGGCTTGGCCGGCGCCGCTTCGCCTGGTGCGGCAAGCCGGCTTTCGATGATCCGGCAGTAGTCGGCATTGAGTTCGAAGCCGACGTAATTGCGCCCGCAGCGCTTGGCCGCCAAAGCGGTGGTGCCGCTGCCCATGAACGGGTCGAGCACCACGCCGCCGGGCGGGCACGAGGCCTTGAGCATGCGCTCGATGATCTCGAGCGGCTTCTGGGTCGGGTGGTCGGCGCGCTCGGGATGTTCCTTGTGCAGGCGCGACACGCTCCACAGGTCTTTCGGGTTGTAGCCTATTTCGAGCCACTTGGCGCCGACGAAGATCGAGCGCGACCTGGCCTTCTTGGTTTCGGCGTCGTAGGCGATGCGCACGGCGTCGAGGTCGAAGTAGTAGTCCTTGCGGTTGACGAAAAAGCCGATGGTGTCGTGCACCGACGTGAAGCTGCGCACGCTGCCGCCCATCGACGGCACCCGGCGGTCCCAGATGATCTCGTTCATCATCGTCATGCGCTGCTTGAGCATGACGAAGATCTCCGGCGAAAAGCGCCAGGTCAGGAAGATGTACAGGCTGCCGTTGGCTTTCAGCTTGGGCAGCGCGGCGCTGATCCACTGCTCGGTCCAGGCCAGGTAGCCGGCCGCGCTTTGCTGGTCGGAGGTGTTGCCGTAGTCCTTGCCGAGGTTGTACGGCGGGTCGGTCAGGATCAGGTCGACCGAGCCGTCGGGGATGCGCGCCAGGCCAACGAGGGCATCCTCGCAGAATACCTGGTTGACCCAGGCGTTCATGACGGCTGCTTGATACGTACGGGCTGAAAGCGCAGCTCCGCGCTGCGGGCGTGCGCCTGCAACCCCTCGCCGTAGGCCAGTTCGGCGGCCACCTTGCCGAGCGTCTGGGCGCCGGCTTCGGAGACGTACAGGATCGACGAGCGCTTCTGGAAGTCGTACACGCCCAGCGGCGACGAGAAGCGCGCGGTGCGCGAGGTCGGCAGCACGTGGTTCGGGCCGCAGCAGTAGTCGCCCAGCGACTCGGAGGAGAAGCGGCCGAGGAACATGGCGCCGGCGTGGCGGATCAAGTCGGCCCACTGCTGCGGTTCCTCGGCGGAGATCTCGAGGTGCTCGGCGGCGATGGCGTTGGCGATTTCGCACGCTTCTTCCATGTCACGTACTTTCACCAGTGCGCCGCGATCAAGCAGCGACGTGCGGATGACGTCCTGGCGCGGCATCGTCGGCAGCAGCTTGTGGATACTCGCTTCAACGCGCGCGATGTAGTCCGCGTCCGGGCACAGCATGATGGCCTGCGCCAGCTCGTCGTGCTCGGCCTGCGAGAACAGGTCCATCGCCACCCAGTCCGGGTCGGTGCTGCCGTCGCACAGCACCAGGATCTCGGACGGGCCGGCAATCATGTCGATGCCGACGGTGCCGAACACGCGGCGCTTGGCCGCCGCCACGTAGGCGTTGCCGGGGCCGACGATCTTGTCGACCGCGCCAATCGTGGCGGTGCCGTAGGCGAGGGCGCCGACTGCCTGGGCGCCGCCGATGGTGATGACGCGGGTGACGCCGGCAATCGCCGCCGCCGCCAGCACCATCTGGTTCTTCACGCCGTCGGGCGTGGGCACCACCATGATGATCTCGGCCACGCCGGCCACCTTGGCCGGAATGGCGTTCATCAGCACCGACGACGGATACGCGGCCTTGCCGCCGGGGACGTAGATGCCGACCCGGTCGAGCGGCGTGATGCGCTGCCCGAGCACGGTGCCGTCAGGCTCGGTGTAGCTGAAGCCCTTCAGCTCCTCTTTCTGGCGTTCGTGAAACACGCGGATGCGTTCGGCCGCGACCTGCAGCGCGGCGCGCTGGGCCTGCGGCAGCGCCGCGAGCGCCGCATCGAGTTCGGCCTGGCCAATATCGAATTGGGCCATGCTGCCGGCGCTGATGCGGTCGAAGCGGTTGGTGTACTCCAGCACCGCGGCGTCGCCGCGCGCCTTGACGTCGGCCAGGATCGAGGCGACCGCCGATTCGATGGCGTCGTCGGTGGACGCTTCAAACGCGAGCAGCGTATCGAGCTTGTGCTTGAAGTCAGGTTGCGTGGAATCGAGCTTGCGGATCTGGATCGACATTTGAAATCAGCCTTGCGTTTTTGAAGCGCGTTCGAACGCCTCGAGGATGGGTTGGAGCCGCGCGCGCTTGAGTTTGAGCGCGGCCTGGTTGACCACCAGGCGCGACGAAATCTGCATGATGGTTTCGACTTCGACCAGGTTGTTGGCGCGCAGCGTGTTACCGGTCGAGACGACGTCGACGATGGCGTCGGACAGGCCGACCAGGGGCGCCAGTTCCATCGAGCCGTACAGCTTGATCAAGTCGACGTGCACGCCCTTGGCGGCGAAGTGCTCGCGCGCGGTCTGCACGAACTTGGTGGCCACGCGCAGCCGCGCGCCCTGGCGCACCGCGCTGGCGTAGTCGAAGCCGGCGTTGACGGCGACCGACATGCGGCAGGCGGCGATCTTCAGGTCGATCGGCTGGTACAGGCCTTCGCCGCCATGCTCGAGCAGCACGTCCTTGCCGGCCACGCCGAAGTCGGCGGCGCCGTACTGGACGTAGGTCGGCACGTCGGACGCGCGCACGATGATGACGCGCACGTTCGGGTCGTTGGTGGCGAGGATCAGCTTGCGCGACGTCTCGGGGTTCTCGGTAACGACGATGCCGGCCGCCGCCAGCAGCGGCAAGGTGTCGTCGAAAATGCGGCCCTTCGACAGCGCGAGTATCAGCTGGCCGCTCGCTTCGGTGGCAAATGGATTCATCGGCATCGCTTACTTGATGCGCACGATGTCGGCGCCCACCTGCGACAGCTTCACTTCCATGCGGTCGTAGCCGCGGTCGAGGTGGTAGATGCGGTCGACGATGGTGGTGCCTTCGGCGGCCATGCCGGCGATGACCAGCGACGCCGAAGCGCGCAGGTCGGTCGCCATCACGGGCGCGCCGCGCAGGCGGAACACGCCGGCGATGTGGGCGGTGTTGCCTTCGGTGCGGATGTGCGCGCCCAGGCGGTTCATCTCCTGCACGTGCATGAAGCGGTTCTCGAAGATGGTTTCCTTCACTTCGCTGGTGCCGCCGGCGATCGTGTTGACGGCCATGAACTGGGCCTGCATGTCGGTCGGGAAACCGGGATATTCGGTGGTCGAAAAGCTGACCGGCCGTGGACGCCCTTCCATCGTGGCGCGGATCGAGTCGGCGCCGACGTCCATGATCAGGCCGATCTCGCGCAGCTTGTCGAGCGCGGCGTCGAGGATGTCGGTGCGCGTGTTGCGCAGGATGATGTCGCCGCCGGTGGCCGCCACCGCGCACAGGAAGGTGGCCGCCTCGATGCGGTCGGAGATCACCGCGTGCTTGGCGCCGTGCAGCGCCGGCACGCCCTGGATCACCAGCCGGCCGGTGCCGATGCCGTCGATCTTCGCGCCCATCGCCACGAGCAGGTTGGCCAGGTCGGTCACTTCCGGTTCCTGCGCGGCGTTCTCCAGAATCGTCTCGCCTTCGGCCAGCGTCGCGGCCATCAGCAGGTTCTCGGTGCCGGTGACGGTAATCATCTCGGTGCGGATGCTGGCGCCCTTCAGTTTCGGGCACTTCGCGTAGATGTAGCCGCCTTCGATGGTGATCTCGGCGCCGAGCGCCTCGAGGCCCAAGATGTGCTGGTCGACCGGGCGCGAGCCGATCGCGCAGCCGCCCGGCAGCGACACCTTCGCTTCGCCGAAGCGCGCCAGCAGCGGGCCGAGCACCAGGATCGAGGCGCGCATCGTCTTGACCATCTCGTAGGGCGCTTCGAGCGTGTCGATGGCGCTGCCGTTGAGGATGACGGTCGCGCCTTCCTGCTGAACCTTCAGGCCGGTTTGCGCCAGCAGCTTGAGCATCGTCTTGACGTCGTGCAGGTGCGGCACGTTCGACAGTTCGAGGTCGCCCGCCGTCAGCAGGCCGGCGCACAGGATCGGCAGGGCGGCGTTCTTGGCGCCGGAGATGGTGATGTCACCGTTGAGGCGTTTGCCGCCGACGATCTGGAGCTTGTCCATGGTTATCCTTGATATTCTTCAGGGGTGAGGGTCTTCATCGACAGCGCGTGGATCTCTTCGCGCATGCGTTCGCCGAGGGCGGCGTAGACGATCTGGTGGCGCTGGATCGGGCGCTTGCCGGCAAACGCGGTCGAGACGATGACGGCGGTGAAGTGCTGGCCGTCGCCGTCGACTTCGAGGTGGGTGCATTCGAGGCCGGCGCTGATGTAGCCGTGAATGAGTTCAGGCGTAGTTGTCACGATAAAGTCCTTGATTAGTGACGCAGGTTGTAGCCGCGCTTGAGCAGGTTGACGGCGATCGTCGCCAACACCACGAAGAACGCGCTGACGATGGCAAGGCTGATCCACGGCGAGATGTCCGACTGGCCGAAGAAGCCGTGGCGGAATCCGTCAATCATATAAAAGAACGGATTGAAATGCGAGACCGCCTGCCAGAAAGGCGGCAGCGACCTGATCGAGTAGAACACGCCCGACAGGAACGTCGCCGGCATGATCAGGAAGTTCTGGAACGCGGCCAGCTGGTCGAATTTCTCGGCCCAGATGCCGGCGATGACGCCCATCGTGCCGAGGATGGCCGCGCCCAGCAGCGCGAACACGGCGATCCACAGCGGCGCGACGAACGACAGGTGGGCGAACCAGGCGGTGATGACGAACACGCCGGCGCCGACCGCCAGGCCGCGCACCACCGACGCCAGCACGTAGGCCGAGATGATCTCCCAGTGCGACAGCGGCGGCAGCAGGATGAACACCAGGTTGCCGGTGATCTTAGACTGGATCAGCGAGGACGAGGAGTTGGCGAAGGCGTTCTGCAGCACGCTCATCATCACCAGGCCGGGGATCAGGAAGGCGGTGTACGACACGCCGGGATAGACTTCGACGCGGCCCTCGAGCACGTGGCCGAAGATCAGCAGGTACAGCATGGCGGTCAGGATCGGCGCGGCGACGGTCTGGGTCGCCACTTTCCAGAAACGCAAGGTCTCCTTGTAGAGCAGGGTCTGGAAACCTACGGAAACAAACTTCACAGCGAACCTCCATCCATGATCTGCAAGAAGATGTCTTCCAGATCGGCTTGTTGCAGTTGCATCTCGTCGATGACGGCGCCGGACTCGCGCAGGCGGGCCAGGATCTGTTCGACTTCGGCATAGTCGTTGACGCGCAGGCTGAACTTGCGGCCGCTCTGTCCGTGCTCGTGGGTGACCAGGTGGCGCAGCTCGGCCGGCAGGGCGCCGCTGGCCAGGTGCACGTTCAGCTGCGAGCCGGAGATGCGGCGGATCAGGGCCGACATCGTGTCGAGGGCGACTACCTTGCCGGCGCGCAGCATGGCGACGCGCTGGCACATCGCCTGCGCTTCTTCCAGGTAGTGGGTGGTCAAGACAACGGTGTGGCCTTCGCGGTTCAGGCGCGAAATGAATTTCCACAGGCCCTGGCGCAATTCGACGTCGACGCCGGCGGTCGGCTCGTCGAGCACGATGACCGGCGGCTTGTGCACCAGCGCCTGGGCGACCAGCACGCGCCGCTTCATGCCGCCCGACAGCGCGCGCATGTTGACGTCGGCCTTGCCGGTCAGGTCGAGGTTCTCCATCACCTCGTCGATCCACTTGTCGTTGTTCTTCAGGCCGAAGTAACCGGACTGCAGGCGCAAGGTTTCGCGCACGGTGAAGAACGGGTCGAACACCAGTTCCTGCGGCACCACGCCGAGCTTGCTGCGGGCGGCGCGGAAATCGGTGACGACGTCGTGGCCGTGGATGGCGACGCTGCCGGCATCTGGACGGATCAGGCCGGCGATGGTGGAAATCAGGGTAGTCTTGCCGGCGCCGTTCGGGCCGAGCAGGCCGAAAAATTCGCCTTCCTCGATCGACAGCGACACGCCGCCCAGTGCCCTCAGGTGCTTGTAGCTTTTTTCGACGTTGGTGATCTGAATTGCAGTCATTCGTTCGGTGCTTACGTGATTTATCCAGCGGCAAGGATTTTCGCGGGGGGAACTGCCAATTATAGGGGAAATTGACCGATCAGCCGCGAGGGCGGGATGACGAGAGGGGACAACCGGGGAAATCGCCCGACGGCCGCGCTAGCAGCGTCAGGCAATTGTATAAAGCAGGATCAATGGTGATGCAGGTTGGCGGGTGATTCGACCAGCAGGGTGTCGACGCCGTACAGGTTGGCCAGGCTTTTCAGGCTGAGCGGCAGGTTGACGAACGACACCGCGACGCCGGCCTTGCGGGCGGCGCGCTGCATCGCCAGCAGCACGGCCACGCCGGACGAGTCCGCCAGCTTGACTGAGCCGAGGTCGAATACGGTCTGGCCGCCGGCGAGCGCCGCCAGGCCGCGCTCGAGCGCGTCCCTGGCGGTCTGGAACGTCAGCGTTTCCAGTGGCGGTTGGGCGGTCGTTTGCGTCATCGCTGTGCTTACTTGCCAGCTTTGACCGGCTTGTTGGCCAGCTGCTTGTTGCGCTCGGCCAGCTTGGCGATCAGGCCGTCGATGCCGCCCTTGCCGATCTCGGTGGCGAAGGTGCCCTTGTAGGTTTCCACCAGCCACGCGCCGAGCACGTTGATGTCGAAAATCTTCCAGCCGGACGGTCCCTTGGCGAGGCGGTAGTTCAGCTGGATCGGCTCGCCGCGGGCGACGTTGACCTGCGAACGCACTTCCACTACGGTGTCGGCCGGTTCGGCGCGCAGCGGCTTGAATTCAACCGTTTCATTCTTGATCTGCGACAGCGCGCCCGAGTAGGTGTGGATCAGCAAGGTGCGGAACTCGTTCGACAGCCGGGTTTTCTGGTCCGGCGTGGCGTCACGCCAGAAACGGCCGGCCGCCAGCGCGGTCATGCGCTGGAAGTCGACGTGCGGCAGGATCTTCGAGTCCACCAGCGCCATCACCTTCTGCTGGTTGCCGGACTGAATGTCCTTGTCGGCCTTGGCCGTGTCGATGACGTCGTTGCTGATGCGCTTGACGAGGACGTCAGGCGCTTCATTGCCCTGGGCGGCGGCGCCGAAGGCGGCGAATGCAAGTGTGCTCATTGCGATTAGTTGCTTGATCAATTTCATAAGGTCCTCTTTTCTGTTTGCGGGTAGTACAAAGCTGCGACCGCTCTCATTGGCGGTACAGGAATCTGGTTAACTACTTCGACGGCGTTTCGGATGACACGGCTGCGGCCGGCACAGGCTTTTTCGCGGCCGGCGCACGTTTGCGCGCCGCGGCGGCCGCTGGCGATGCCGCTTCGCCGGCTACCGGGGTCGGGCCCGGATCGTCGGAGTAGGCGTCGCGAATGCTCTTCGCTTCCGAACCTGACGCTGCCGCTGCCGGTGCAGCCGCTGCTGCCGCTGCGGGAGCGGCGGCGCCAGGCGCTGCCGGCTTGCCCGCTGCCGGCGCGGTGGCGCCCGGATCGTCAGGATACGCTGCCTTGATGGCCTTGGCGTCAGCCGGTGCGTTATCCTGCTTGCCCTCCTGCTGGGCGCCCTTCTTGAACTTGATCTTCTGGTCGCCGTTGTCGGTAATGCGGCTCAGGCGGCGCTGCAGGAAGCCGTCGCGGATAAATTCGTAGCGGTCAAGCGCGGCTTCTTCCATCAGGTTCGATGCGTCGAGCACGGCGGCGCGCTGGTCGATCGCGCGCACCCCGGTGCCGACATTACGCCAGTTGACCGGATCCTTGTAGGCCCAAGGATCGGCGGCGATGTCGATCGGCATGACGACGGTGTCGCGCACCGTCGACGGGCCAAGCAGCGGCAGCATCAGGTAAGGACCGGACGGCATGCCCCAGGCGCCGAGCGTCTGGCCGAAGTCTTCGTTATGCTTGTGCAAGCCGGCTTCGGAGGCGATGTCGAGCACGCCGACCAGGCCGAACGTCGAGTTCAGCGCGAAGCGGGTCAGGTCGGACATGCCGTCCTGGCCCTTGCCCTGCATCAGGTTGTTAGCGCCGGTCCACAGATCGGACAGGTTGCCAAAAAAATTCGACACGCCGGTCTGCACGAAGGTCGGCAGCACCTGCTTGTAGGCGGTGGCGGCCGGCTTGAGCGCGACGCGGTCGACCGCGTCGTTGAACTTGAACATCTGCCGGTTGAACTTCTCGTATGGGTCGCTCGGGTTGGGCCCGGTGGCGCAGCCGGCCAGCGTGGTGCTGACGGCCAATACCAGCGCGATGCCGCGCCAGCTCGAGCGCGCCGGGGAAGTGGTTGCCGTGATCATTTCGATTCCTTTCCGTCGGCAGCCTTGCTGTAGATGAACTGATTGATCAGGTCTTCCAGCACGGCCGCAGATTGGGTACTGTTAATGCGGTCGCCCGCTGCCAGGTTGACGGTGTCGCCGCCCGGCACGATGCCGATGTACTGTTCGCCCAGCAAGCCGGCAGTGAGAATCTTCAGCGAGCTATCTTTGGGAAACTTGTGGCCCGCGTCGAGGTCGAGCGTGACCTGGGCCTGGTAGGTTTTGTCGTCGAAGCGGATGTCGCCGACCCGGCCGACGACCACGCCGGCGCTCTTGACGGGCGCCTGCGGCTTGAGGCCGCCGATGTTGTCGAACCTGGCGGTGACCGGGTAGGTCTTGCTGAACGACAAGGTGCTCATGTTGCCGGCCTTGAGCGCCAGAAACACCAGCGCTGCCAGTCCCAACAGGACAAACAAGCCAACCCAGACGTCGATAGTTTTGCGGTGCATAAAATTTCCTAACTCTTGTTAATGGCCCGGGCAACGCTGCCAGCGCCAAACGGATTGTTTACTGGTTGATGCTTACTTGTTGAACATCAGTGCCGTCATGACGAAGTCGAGTCCCCAGATCATCAGCGACGAGATCACCACCGTACGGGTGGTGGCGCGCGAGACATCTTCCGGCGTCGGATCGGCGTGGTATCCCTGGAACAAGGCAGTGAAGGTGACCGCGATGCCGAACACCACGCTCTTGACGACGCCGTTCAGGATGTCGGCGCGGAAGTCGACGTTGGCCTGCATCTGCGACCAGAATGCGCCCTCGTCGACACCGATCAGCTGCACGCCGACCAGGTAACCGCCGAGCACGCCGACGGCGCTGAAGATCGTCGCCAGCACCGGCATCGCGACCACGCCGGCCCAGAAGCGCGGCGCGAGCACGCGCTGAATCGGGTTAATCGCCATCATTTCCATGGCCGACAATTGCTCCCCGGCTTTCATCAAGCCGATTTGCGCGGTCAAGGAGGTGCCGGCGCGGCCGGCGAACAGCAGCGCGGTGACGACCGGTCCCAGCTCGCGCACCAAAGCTAGTGCGACAACCTGGCCAAGTTTTTGTTCGGCGCCATACGGCGTCAGCGTGATGTAGCCTTGCAAGCCGAGCACCATGCCGACGAACAGGCCGGAGACGACGATGATGACGAGCGAGTAGTTGCCGATGAAATGGATCTGCTCGGAAATGAGGCCGGGCCGGCGCATCGCGCCGGGCGACACGCGCAGCAGGCCGAAGAACGAGCGGGTGGCGAAGCCGACGTTGCCCAGGCTTTCGCGCAAGGTGCGGCCGATCGCGCCGAGGATATTGGCGATCATGCGCGCGCTCCCAGGCCGAGGTCGTCGGCGAGCGACTTGCCGGGATAGTCGAACGGCACCGGGCCGTCCGGCTCGGCGTTGACGAACTGCTTGACGTACGGATCGGTCGACACGCGCAGGTCGGCCGGCGTGCCTTGCGCGACGATCTTGCCGGCTGACATAAAGTAGACGTAGTCGGCGATCGCGAAGCATTCATGGACGTCGTGCGAGACGAGGATCGAGGTCGAGCCCAGCGCGTCGTTGAGCTTGCGGATCAGGTTGGCGGTGACGCCCATCGAGATCGGGTCGAGGCCGGCGAACGGCTCGTCGTACATGATTAGTTCCGGGTCGAGCGCGACGGCGCGGGCGACGGCGACGCGGCGCGCCATGCCGCCGGAAATCTCGGCCGGCTTGAGCTGGGCCGCGTTGCGCAGCCCGACGGTATTGAGCTTGAGCAGCACCAGGTCGCGGATCAGTTCTTCCGGCAGGTCAGTGTGTTCGCGCAACGGGAAGGCGACGTTCTCGAACACGGTCAGGTCGGTAAACAGCGCGCCGAACTGGAACAGCATGCCCATCTTGCGGCGCAGCCGGTACAGGCCGTCCGTATCGAGCTGGTGGACCACTTCGCCGGCGACCTTGACCTCGCCTTTTTGCGGCCGGATCTGGCCGCCGATCAGGCGCAACACCGTGGTCTTGCCGCAGCCGGAGCCGCCCATGACGGCCACGACTTTCCCGCGCGGGAAGTCCATGCGCAGGTTCGACAGGATGACACGCTCTCCGTACGCAAACTGCAGATCGCGGATTTCGACAAGATTGGACACAGGGCTATTCGGTATTTGGGATTGCGTATTGTAGTGCAGAAAGGATAATCTCTGCTGGCGCGCGCCCGTTTCGGGACGGGTCGGGACGACGAGAATACAACACTACTGAACGGCGGGTCAGATATTTCCGGCCGTAGGTAGTTGATTTTAATGAACAATGGAAATCTGGGGCGCTGCCCTGTAGTTGCCGAATATAAATTCACGTATGCATGTAAAGGTTGCGAATGCGGGCCGGAGCCGGCGTTCGCGGATGCAAATTCAACCGCCTCAAGTGTGAACACCTGTATTTATTGGTATGTACTGAAGCGCCAGCGGAGTCGGGCATGCGCAAGGACCGCGATACGAGCAGCTTCAGAGCCAGCCGAAGCCCTTCGCCATCATGCCCGCCAGGCCAATCGCAACAGTGATCAGGGATCCGAACATCAGACGGAAGTCGGTTATCTGCCTCTGGCTAACATTCTTAAGCTCGGAATAAAAGTATTCGACGCCCGTTTCGAGGCGAGCTACGCGTTCGCCTAGTTCGGCCAGCTTCGATTCGACTGCGCCGAGCCGCCGTTCCACCGCGTCAAGCCGTCTTTCCACCGCGTCGAGCCGCCTTTCCACGGCGTCGAGCCGGAACTCCAGGCCGGTGACTCGCTGTTTCATCAAGCCCATCTCAGCGGTCAGCATTGCGATCGGCGATGCCGAGTCCGTGCCATTACTTGCTGTTGCCATATCCGCTGCTCTCCGGTGATTAAAACCAGTTTAAGACGATCGGCAGCGACGTCAAGCGCGGCTCTTCGCTGCCTGCCGGCATCGCGCACAGATGGTCTATCTGCGCACCCGTAGCAACATCAGGCCGAAGTTGGAATACGCCACGATATCGCCGCTGTCGGACACGGCGCCGGCGCCGCTGAGCACCAGGTCGCGCGGCGCGCCCGGGATGCGCGTGTTGAGGTCGACCATGCCGTCGGCCGCGGTCCAGCTGAACGCGCGCGGCTCGCCGCCGCTGGTGCGGGCGAAGCCGACCACCTGGCCGGCGCCGTTGACCGAATCGGCGCGCGACTGCGTGCCGCCGAAGGTGCCGAGGTCGCGCAGCGCTTTGCCGTCGTAGACGAAGGCGCGCGCGTCGCCCGACACCGTGTCGGCGTCGCCGACCACCAGCCCGGCCTCGTTGATGGCGGCGGCGAACGAGCCGGCGCCGCCGAAGGTGCCGAGGTCGATCATGACCCCGTCGCGGTAGAGGAAGGCGTGGCGCCGGCCGCCGGCCGTGTCGGACACGCCGACGACGTGGCCGGCGTCGTTCAAGCCGACCACCAGCGATTCGGCGCCGCCAAGCGTGCCGAGCGGTTTGATGCAGCCGCACGCTTCGTCGAAGAAGCCGAGCTGGACGCGGGTGTCGCCGTGGAAGTCGCCCGCCACCTGGCCGGCGCCGTTGATGACCCAGCCCACCGAGGCGCCGCCGCCAGGCGTGACCAGCTGCTTCAACTGGCCGTCGCGGTACAGGAAAGCGTGGCGGACGCCGTCGGCGCCGGTGGCGTAGCCGGTGACCTCGCCGCTTTCATTGATGTCGGCAGCGAGTGCCTCGGCGCCGCCGAAGTTGCCGAGGTCGCGCATGCTGCCGTCGTACAGGAAGGCGCGCGACCAGCCGGCTCCGAACGCGCGCCCAACCACCTGGCCGCGCTGGTTGATGGCGTGCGCCTCCGAGGCGGCGCCGCCCATCGTGCCGAGGTCGATCATGGTCTTGCCGTCGTACAGGAAGGCGTGCAGGCTGCCGTCGCGCGCGTCGATGGTACCGGCGACCTTGCCGTCGGCGGTGATGCCGTTGTGGTGGACGACCGCTTCGGTGCCTTTGCCGCCGAGCGAGAGCGCGATGACGTCGTAGGTGACGCCCTGATACCTTGGCGCGCGCGGCTGGTCGTGCCAGTCATCGCCGCCGCAGCCGGCGAGCGTAAAGGCGACCAGCAATGCCGCTGCCCGCAACAGGCCGCGCGCCGTGAATTTTTCCTGTGTCATCAACATGGCTTGCTCCTTGATCGAAGGTGGAACTCCTGATCAGTAAGAGCGGCGGCGCGGATAATGGTTGCGTCAATGGTGGCGTCAACAGCGGGAGCGGCAGAGCCGCCTTGTCGCGCATCAGGCGTGCGCGCGAAAGCGCCGGGCACGCTCTGTGGGAATACGGCGCTGCCGACGCTCAGTGCCCGAGCGGCAACTGCAGCGTAAACACGATCTCCGGCGCCTCGTAGTGGTAGGCCAGCGCGCCGCCGTGCCCGCGCGCGATCTGGTAGGCGATGTAGAGCCCCAGTCCGACGCCCTGGCGATTGCGCGGATTGTTCAGCGAGGTGTGCTTGAACGGATCGAACAGCTTCTCGACCACCGCCGCCGCAATCGGCGCGCCCTGGTTGCGCACGGTGATGAACGCGTGCGCGCCGTCGCCGCGCAGGCCGACCGTGATGCTCTTGCCGGCGTCGCCGTGGTGGCGCGCGTTGCTGAGCAGGTTGGCCAGCACCTGCACCAGGCGGTCGGCATCGACCATCGCGCTGACCGACGCCGGCATATCGAGCTCGAAGCGGGCCCCCGGGTGGGCGGCGCCGAGCTCCTCGACCAGGTCGGACAGCATTGCGTTCAGATCGGTCATCGCCAGCTGCATGCCCAGGCCAATGCCGCCGTTGATGCGGCTCATGTCGAGCACGTGTCCGATCAGCCGCTGCATGCGGTTGCTGGACGACTTGATGCGCCGCCCGATCAGCTCGGACTTCGAACCGAGTTCGAGCATCGCGCCGGCCATGTTGATGGCCTGCAGCGGGTCGCGCAGGTCGTGGCCGAGCATGGCCATCAGCTCGGTGCGCGCGCGGTCGACTTCGGCGTTGCGCGCGGCCACCGCGCGGCTGATCTTCGACAGCAAGCCGCTGGCGATGGTCAGGCTGGTGGCGTCCCACGGCTCGGCGCGTCCGCGCACGGTCTCGCGCCACTCGTCGAACGAACCGCGCGGGGTCAGGCGCGGGCCGAGCGGCCCGTGCACGATGGTCTTTTCCGGCCTGCCGGCCCAGCGCACCGCCTCGACCTGCTCGGTGCGCAGGGCCAGCAGCACGCCTTGCGACGCCGGGTCGAACGACAGCACCAGCATGCCGACCCATTTGCCCAGCTGCGCTCGCAGCGCTTGCGGCCAGTCGGCGACGTCGGTGCGCTGGTACAGCACCTCGCCGCTGGCCCCGATCGAGGCGAGCATGGCGCGCGCAAGGGCGTCGTCGATGTCGCCGTGGCTGATCAGTTCGCCGTGCAGCGCGACCACCAGGGCATCGGCTTGCAGCGCCGTGCACAGTTCCTGCACCAGCGGCGCGAGCGCGCACAGCACCTGGTCTTCGTCGCTCATCGCTTCGAGCACGCGCGAGCCGAGTTCGGCGGCGCGTTCGATGCCGGCCGCCTGGCCGCGCGCTTCGAGCGTCTGCATGCTCGAAGCGAGCACCTGGGCCAGCACGTCGGTCGCCATGCGGATCGAGTACGGCACCTGGCGCGGCGCCATGTGGTGGCAGGCCAGCATCCCCCACAGGCGCCCGCCGACGACGATCGATATGCTCATCGACGCGTGCACGCCCATGTTCTGCAGGTATTCGACGTGGATCGGCGAGACGCTGCGCAGCACGCCGTGGCTCATGTCAAGCGGGGCGTCGCCATCGCGGCCCAGCACCGGCACCGGCAGATAGCCGACATCGCTGATCAGGCGCAGCGAGTTCATCAGGTACAGGCGGCGCGCCTGCGCCGGGATGTCGCTGGCCGGGTAGCGCCGCCCGAGGTACGGCGCGATCGTGTCGTCGCACGCTTCGGCGACGACGTCGCCGCTGTCGTCGTGGCGGAAGCGGTAGGCCATGACGCGGTCGAAGCCGGTCAGCTGGCGCACCTGCTGCACCACCATGTTCAGCAGCGCGTCGACCGACTGCTGGCGCTTGAGGCGGTCGATGGCAGCATGCGCCTTCAGCGCGAACGAGGCGACCGCGTCGGAACTCAAGGCGCGGCGTTAGAATTCGGCGATGATGCGGCCCTGGTAGGCGTGCACGATGCAGTCGAACTGCTGCCCGCCGATGGTCACTTCGCAGGCCAGCGGCATGGTTTCGCCGGCGGCGAGGTCGGCGCCGGCTTCGTGGATCAGTTCGACGGCGGCAAGCGGCAGGTTCAGCGCCGCCAGCTCGGCGCCAAGCGCCGGCCGCGCGCCGACCAGGTCGGCGCAGTTGGCGCTCCACGCCATCAGCAGGCGCTGCGGGCTGAACGCCAACAGCGCGCCGTTCGGCTGGATCGAGCCGGGGAGGTGGATCGGTTCGGCGGCGCAGTTGGCCAGCGTCAGGCCGGGCGCCAGGTCGTCACTGTTCATGGGCGGCGTCCATCAGCGCGAGCAGGCTGTCGAATGCATCGCAGGCACCGGCGCAGGCGTCGGCGACGGCGCATGGGGTGCTGACGTCGGCGCGCAACTCGGCCAGGAACTGCTGCCAGCGCGCGCCAACGACGGCGCCGTCGGCGCCGAGATAGGTCAATGGATGGGGCGCGAGCACGCCGCGCAGGCGCTTGAACAGCACCGCGCCGCCCAGTTGCGAGCCTTCGACGACGTAGCACACGCCCCAGCGGTAGGCGGGACTGGCGCCATCGGTCCAGCTTGGCGGCTCGAACAGCGGCAACGGCGCCTGGGCCGGCATGGCCGGATCGGCCAGGTCGGCGGCGATGATGGCCGCGCGCGGGCGCGGCGCCAGGCGTGCCGGATCTTGCGGACCGTCGTGGTAAGCGGCCAGCCAGGCTTCGATCGGCGCCAGCCATGCGTGCAGCAGCGCCAGGTGCGCGCCGTAATCGGCCAGCGATGGCGCCGCGGCCGCCAGCGGCATGGCGCGGTCGAGAATATCGTGGCGGTCGGCCGTGGCGCGGCGAAGCGCGACCAGCACATCGTGTTCGACTACGTCTGACACCTTTTCCAACCCCACCTCGCTGTTCGACAACGGTTGGGATGGAAGGTTTCCACCAGCCGACCGCGCGTCAGGGCGAAATCGTATCACGCGAACCGATGATGCGGGCGCGATGAGGCTCGAATGGTCGAAACAGAAGCGGGCGGGCGCACAGATGGCCCGTCCAGGTTTGCCGCTAGCCCGTGGTGCAGCCACAAGGCGGCTTCGGCACCGGTGGTGGCGGCGGCGGCGAGTCATTGTCGCCACCGCAACCGGTGAGCGCGCCGGCCAGCGTTGCTGCCGCGGCAAGCATCGATACACGTGCCGAGATTTTTGCAAGTCAACTTAACATGATCCACTCCTTGTTTTGAACGGGAACTTAAGAACAGTATGGTCACCGGCATGCCTGCTTGATTGCGACAGTGGCGGTCGAGTTCGCCAACCATTTGTGCCGAATCACGGATATGCCAAATCGGCATGCCGCGCGAAATTGAATGAAGTGGCAGCAAGAACGACGCGGCCAAAAAAAGCTGGCGTTGTAGTCGTGGCGGGGTTAGCGCGGCAGGACCGACGAGCCCATCAGGAATTCGTCGACCGCGCGGGCGCACTGGCGGCCTTCGCGGATCGCCCACACCACCAGCGACTGGCCACGGCGCATGTCGCCGGCGGCGAATACCTTCGGCGCCGACGTCGCGTAGCTGTTCTCGCCATCGGTGCTGGCGCGCGCATTGCCGCGGGCGTCTTTTTCGACGCCGAAGGCATCGAGCACCTGTTGCACCGGCGACACGAAGCCCATCGCCAGCAACACCAGGTCAGCCTTCATTTCGAATTCGGAGTCCGGCACCTCGACCATCTTGCCGTCCTTCCATTCGACGCGGCAGGCGATCAGCTTCTCGACCTTGCCGCCCTTGCCTTCGAAGCGCTTGGTCGCCACCGCCCAGTCGCGCTCGCAACCTTCCTCGTGCGACGACGAAGTGCGCAGCTTGGTTGGCCAGTACGGCCACACCAGCGGCTTGTTTTCCGTTTCGGGCGGCTGCGGCATCAGTTCGAACTGGGCCACCGAAGCGGCGCCATGGCGGTTCGATGTGCCGACGCAGTCGGAGCCGGTGTCGCCGCCGCCGATGACGACGACATTCTTGCCGCCCGCCTTGATCTGGTCCTTGAGCTTGTCGCCGGCGTTGACCTTGTTTTGCAGCGGCAGGAAATCCATGGCGAAATGCACGCCCTTGAGCTCGCGGCCAGGCACCGGCAGGTCGCGCGGCTGCTCGGCGCCGCCGGCGATGATGACGGCGTCGAACTCTTTTTCGAGGTCTTCGGGGAAGATCGTTTCCTTGGCCCAGTTGTTGACCGACGCCGGGAAGTCTTTGCCGACCAGTACGCTGGCGCGGAAGGTCACGCCTTCGGCCTGCATCTGTTCGATGCGGCGGTCGATGTGCGACTTTTCCATCTTGAAGTCGGGGATGCCATAGCGCAGCAGGCCGCCGAGGCGGTCGCTCTTTTCAAATACCGTCACGGCGTGGCCGACACGCGCCAGCTGCTGCGCCGCGGCCAGGCCGGCGGGGCCGGAGCCGACCACCGCGACCTTCTTGCCGGTGAGCGCTTCAGGCGGCTGCGGCACCACCCAGCCGTGCTCCCAGCCGGTGTCGATGATCTTGTGCTCGATCGACTTGATGCCGACCGGATCGTCGTTGATGCCGAGCGTGCAGGCCGACTCGCACGGCGCCGGGCACACCCGGCCGGTGAACTCGGGGAAGTTGTTGGTCGAGTGCAGGTTGTCGAGCGCGGCGCGGTACTGGTGGTGATAGACCAGGTCGTTCCAGTCGGGAATGACGTTGTTGACCGGGCAGCCGGTGTGGCAGAACGGAATGCCGCAATCCATGCAGCGCGCGGCCTGGTGCTTGGCCTGGCCGTCGGTCAGGTGCAGCACGAACTCCTGGTAATTCTTCAGGCGCGCGACGGGGGCGAGGTACTCCTCTTCCTCGCGCTGGAATTCCATGAAACCGGTGATTTTACCCACGATAAATCCTTTAAATATGTCTTGTCTTGGCTTGCGCTACGACCCGGCGAGCTCAGCACGGATTCCCGCCTGCGCGGGAATGATGTTATGCGGCGATTTTCTCGGCCGCTTCTTCCATGCTGCTGTTGTGCATCTCTTCCAGCGCGCGCTTGTAGTCGGTCGGGAATACCTTGACGAACTTGGCGCGGCCTTCGGCCCAGTTGTCGAGCAGGTAGCGCGCCCGCGTGCTGCCGGTGTGCTTGAAGTGGCGCTCGATCAGGCGCTTCAGGATCGCTTCGTCGGACTCGCGCTCGCTGTCGCGGCTCTGGCTGTGCCAACCGGAAACGTCGCCCTGGTCGTTGGCGCTGTGCACCCGCTCGAGGTTGACCATGGTGGTGTTGCAGCGCTTCTCGAAATCGCCGGCCGGATCGTAGACATACGCCACGCCGCCGGACATGCCGGCGGCGAAGTTGCGCCCGGTGGCGCCGAGCACGACGACAGTGCCGCCAGTCATGTATTCGCAGCCGTGGTCGCCGCAGCCTTCGACCACCGTCGTCGCGCCCGAGTTGCGCACGGCAAAGCGTTCACCGGCCACGCCGTTAAAGAATGCTTCGCCGGAAATTGCGCCGTACAGCACGGTGTTGCCGACGATGATGTTGTCCACTGCCCAGCCGCGGAATTCGGTGTTCGGCCGCACGATGATGCGTCCGCCCGACAAGCCCTTGCCGACGTAGTCGTTGCCTTCGCCGACCAGGTCGAGCGTGATGCCGGCGGCCAGGAACGCCGCCGCCGACTGCCCCGCGGTGCCCTGCAGCTGGATGTGGATGGTGTCGTCCGGCAAGCCGGCGTGGCCGTAGCGCTTGGCCACTTCGCCCGACAGCATGGTGCCGACCGTGCGGTTGACGTTGCGCACCGGCGAAATGAACGAGACGCGCTCGCCCTTTTCCAGCGCCGCGCGCGCCTGCGCGATCAGCTTGTGGTCGAGCGCTTTCTCCAGGCCGTGTTCCTGCTGCTCGGTATGGTAGTTGGCCATGCCCGGCAGCGCTTTCGGCTGGTAGAAGATGGCGGCGAAGTCGAGCCCCTGCGCTTTCCAGTGCGTGATCGCCTTCGACTTGTCGAGCAGGTCGGCGCGGCCGATCAGCGCGTCGTAGGTGCGGATGCCAAGCTGCGCCATCAACTGGCGCGCTTCTTCGGCGACGAAGAAGAAATAGTTGACCACGTGCTCAGGCTTGCCGGAAAACTTGGCGCGAAGCACCGGGTCCTGGGTGGCGACGCCGACCGGGCAGGTGTTCAGGTGGCACTTGCGCATCATGATGCAGCCTTCGACCACCAGCGGCGCGGTCGCAAAACCGATCTCGTCGGCGCCGAGCATGGCGGCGATGACGACGTCGCGGCCGGTCTTCATCTGGCCGTCGGCCTGCACGCGGATGCGGCTGCGCAAGCCGTTAAGCACCAGGGTCTGCTGCGTTTCGGCCAGGCCCAGCTCCCACGGCGTGCCGGCGTGCTTGACCGACGACAGCGGCGAGGCGCCGGTGCCGCCGTCATGGCCGGCGACGACGACGTGGTCGGCCTTGGCTTTGGTAACGCCGGCGGCGACCGTGCCGATGCCCACTTCCGACACCAGCTTGACCGAGATCGAGGCGCGCGGGTTGGCGTTTTTCAGGTCGTGGATCAGCTGCGCCAGGTCTTCGATCGAGTAGATGTCGTGGTGCGGCGGCGGCGAAATCAGGCCCACGCCCGGCACCGAGAAGCGCAGGCTGGCGATGTAGTCGGACACCTTGTGGCCCGGCAGCTGGCCGCCTTCGCCGGGCTTGGCGCCCTGCGCCATCTTGATCTGGATCTGGTCGGCCGAGTTCAGGTATTCGGCGGTGACGCCAAAGCGGCCCGACGCCACCTGCTTGATGCGCGAACGCAGCGAGTCGCCGTCCTGCAACGGGATGTCGACGACGACATTGCCGGCGCCGATGACCGACGACATCGTCTGCCCCTGCTTGATCGGGATGCCCTTCAGTTCCTGCGTGTAGCGGGCCGGATCTTCGCCGCCTTCGCCGGTATTGCTCTTGCCGCCGATGCGGTTCATGGCAATGGCCAGCGTGGCGTGCGCCTCGGTCGAAATCGAGCCGAGCGACATGGCGCCGGTGGCGAAGCGCTTGACGATTTCCTTGGCCGGCTCGACTTCGTCGATCGAAATCGCGCGGGTCGGGTCGAGCTTGAACTCGAACAGGCCGCGCAAGGTCAGGTGGCGGCGGCTCTGGTCGTTGATCAGCTGCGCATACTCTTTATAAGTCGAGAAATTGTTGGCGCGCGTGGCGTGCTGCAGCTTGGCAATCGCGTCCGGCGTCCACATGTGTTCTTCGCCGCGCACGCGGTAGGCGTATTCGCCGCCGGCATCGAGCTTGTCGGCCAGCACCGGATCTTCGCCGAACGCCAGCGAGTGCAGGCGCAGCGCTTCCTCGGCCACTTCGAACACGCCGATGCCTTCGACGCTCGACGACGTGCCCTTGAAATACTTGTCGACCAGCGACTTGTTCAGGCCGATGACTTCGAAGATCTGCGCGCCGCAATACGACATGTAGGTCGAGATGCCCATCTTCGACATCACCTTCATCAGGCCCTTGCCGATTGCCTTGGTGTAGTTGTACACCGCCGTCTCGGCCGTGTTGTCGCCGGCCAGGTCGTACGCCAGTTCGGCCAGCGTTTCCATCGCCAGGTACGGGTGGACCGCTTCGGCGCCGTAGCCGGCCAGCAAAGCGAAGTGGTGCGTTTCGCGCGCCGAACCGGTTTCCACCACCAGGCCGGTGGAGGCGCGCAGGCCGCGGCCGACCAGGTGCTGGTGGATGGTCGAGGTGGCCAGCAGCGCTGGAATGGCGACCTGCTCGGCGGATACGTTACGGTCCGACACGATCAGGATGTTGTGGCCCGACTTGACGGCGTCGACCGCCTCGGCGCACAGCGACGCCAGCGACGCTTCGATGCCTTCCTTGCCCCACGAAACCGGGTAGCAGATGTTCAGCTCGTACGACTTGAACTTGCCGCCGGTATGCACGCTGATGCTGCGCAGGCGCGCCATGTCGTTAAAGCCGAGCACCGGCTGCGACACTTCAAGGCGCATCGGCGGGTTGACGTTGTTGGTGTCGAGCAGGTTCGGCTTGGGGCCGATGAACGACACCAGCGACATCACCATCGCCTCGCGGATCGGGTCGATCGGCGGGTTGGTGACCTGGGCGAACAGTTGCTTGAAGTAGTTGTACAGCGGTTTGAGCTTGTTCGACATCACCGCCAGCGGCGAGTCGTTGCCCATCGAGCCGGTCGCCTCTTCGCCCAGCAGCGCCATCGGCATCATCAAAAACTTCAGGTCTTCCTGGGTGTAGCCGAACGCCTGCTGGCGATCGAGCAGGCTGGCGGCGGTTTTCTCGCCTTGCGCCGGCGTATCCTTGGCGCGGTTGTGCGCCAGCTGGCTTTCCGACAGCTTGATATCGCCCAGCTTGATGCGCACCGAGTTGATCCACGCCTTGTACGGCTTGGCGTTGGCGTAGGTGTCTTTCAGTTCCTTGTCGTCGATGATGCGGCCCGCTTCCAGGTCGATCAGGAACATCTTGCCCGGCTGAAGGCGCCACTTCTGGATGATCTTCGATTCCGGGATCGGCAGCACGCCCGATTCGGACGCCATCACCACCAGGTCGTCGTCGGTGACGATGTAGCGGGCAGGGCGCAAGCCATTGCGGTCGAGCGTGCCGCCGATGTGGCGCCCGTCGGTGAACGCCATCGCGGCCGGGCCGTCCCACGGCTCCATCATCGCGGCGTGGTATTCGTAGAAAGCGCGGCGGTTGTCGTCCATCATGCCGTGGTTTTCCCATGCTTCCGGGATCATCATCATCATCGCCTGGGCGATCGGGTAGCCGGCCATGATCAGCAGCTCGAGCGCGTTGTCGAAGCAGGCGGTGTCGGACTGGCCTTCATAGATCAGCGGGAACAGCTTGTGCAGGTCGTCGCCCAGCACGGCCGACTTCATCACGCCTTCGCGGGCGCGCATCCAGTTGAAGTTGCCCTTGACGGTGTTGATCTCGCCGTTGTGGGCGATCAGGCGGTACGGGTGGGCCAACGGCCACTCCGGGAACGTGTTGGTCGAGAAACGCTGGTGCACCAGCGCCAGCGCCGAGATGCAGCGCGGATCCTGCAGGTCCTTGTAATAGACACCGACCTGGTCGGCCAGCAGCAGGCCCTTGTAGACGATCGTGCGGGCCGACATCGACGGCACGAAGAACTCTTTGCCGTGCAGCAGCTTGAGGGCCTGGATCGCGTGGCCGGACGACTTGCGGATCACATACAGTTTGCGCTCGAGCGCGTCGGTGACCATGATGTCCGGGCCGCGGCCGATGAAGATCTGGCGGATCACCGGTTCCTTGGCACGCACGGTCGGCGACATTGGCATGGCCTCGTCGATCGGCACGTTGCGCCAGCCGAGCACGACCTGGCCTTCGATGCGGGCGGCGCGTTCGATTTCCTGTTCGCAGGCGATGCGCGACGCGTTTTCCTTTGGCAGGAACACCATGCCGACGCCGTATTCGCCAGGCGGCGGCAATTCGACGCCTTGCTTGGCCATCTCGTCGCGGTAGTACTGGTCGGGAATCTGGATCAGGATGCCGGCGCCATCGCCCATCAGCTTGTCGGCGCCGACAGCGCCCCGGTGATCGAGGTTCTTCAGGATCAGCAGACCCTGTTCGATGATGGAGTGGCTTTTGTTGCCCTTGATATGGGCGATGAAACCGACGCCACAGGCATCGTGTTCATTCGAGGGATCGTACAAACCTTGGGCAATCATGCGCGTTCTCCACAGCTTTTTCGGGGTGAAGGACGAGAATAGTGCAATGCAGCAGAAACCGTCAACCGAAACAATTAGGGTCGGAGTCGAATTAAAGCGGCTGGCGTTCATGCAACAATCAAATGGGGACACGGTGAGCGACGACTTCGGTAGCTCAGCAGGGATTCCCGCCATCGCGGGAAGGACGGTCTTGAGGTAATCGATGGAACGACGGCTGCCTCAGCCAATACCCTCAAAACGTTTGTTCGCGCAGGCGGGAACCTCTACCGACCATCTTTGAGCAGGGACGAAGGTCAGGATTCCGCGGCTTTGATTTTGAACGGCCGCCCGCGCTTGGCCGGCAACACTTGCCGCTTGGCCTTGTGCTGCAACTCCGCCTTGAACGCATCGGACCCCAGCGGCCAGCCCTTGAGCACCGCCGCTGCGATCACCTGCAGCTGCGCCGCCGTCAGCGCCCGCTCCGCCAGTTCCTTGTACGCCGCCTCGCGCTGGAACGGCGTGTTGCCGAGCGCCCAATACAGCGCGTGGTCGGTAATGACCGGATCCGGCCGCACGCCGGAGTGATGCTCGTAGCTCGAGCAGGCATCGCCGACACCCTGCGCGCGGAACTCTATATATAAGCTGCACTGCATCAAAAAGTGCGCGGCGTCGATCACCGATGTCTTGAAGCGTCCCTGGAACAGGCTGCCGGAGCGACCGTACTTGGCATTAAACCAGGGCACGTAAAAGCGGCCGACCCGCTGCATCGCCTGGGCCAGGCCGTCGGCGTCGGCGGGCGTGGCCAGCAGCTGCCACTGGTCCGGCGTCAACACATAGGCGTGGATGGCGACCTTGTATTCCTTCGCGCTTTGCTTCAGCCAGCCGAGGAAGCGCTGGTAATCGTCCGGCTCGCGGAAGATAAGCTGGCGGTCATTGCCTTGCTGGATGACGTGGTGAGGCTGGTGCGCGACGACGAGTCGGGGAAGGCGGGCCATGGCGGTCGGGAATCGATGGAATCAGGCGATTCTACCGGAACTGATCTGACCATGTCCCTATTTATCATTAATTGTTTGATTAGCCACGACCACTCTGCCCCTGTCAGCAGTAATACCGTCATTCCTGCCATTGGCAGAGCAGCCGGCAGACGGCGGTCTCAGGATAGCGTGAAGCCGGCTGACAGGCTGTAGCCCTCGCCGTAGGCGCTGCGCAGCGGCAGGTCCTGGCCGAGGCCGCTGCGCGCTTTCTTGCGCAGGCGGTACACCAGCATGTCGACGCGGCGGCTGGCGTCGGGGTCGTCGCCCCCGATGCCGGCAACGATGACCTGGCGCGGCACCGGCCGGGTGTTGATCGTCATCAGGTGCAGGAAGTTGCACTCTTTCTCGGTGAGGTCGATCACCGACCCCATCAGTTCGAGTTGGCGAGCACTCACTCGCAGCGTCCACTTGCTCGGCATTGCCACCGGCTCTTGCGGGCGCACGCGGCGGTCGAGCGCCTCGATGTGGGCGGCCAACTCAGGGAACTTGATCGGCTTGGTCAGATAGTGGTCGGCGCCGAGGCGCAGGCCGAGGATGCGGTTGTCGAAGGCGACGCGGCCGGTCAGCACCAGCAGCCCGATTTCGGGATACAGCTGGCGCATGCGGGGAATCACGTTGAAGCCGTCCTCGTCGGGCAGGCCGAGGTCAAGCACCACCACCGCCGCCGGCGTCTTCGTCAGCGCGGCCCACATTTCCGCCGCGGTAGTAGCGATCGTTACTTCATGGTCCAGCTCAACGAGGAACTCGGCCATGTCACCGGCGTATTCGCCGTTGTCTTCAACGATCAGTATCTGCGTCATGCGTTGGCCATTCTATTCTCTTATAAACCACGGACATTTTTAGGGTCCAATGCCAACCGGTAATTGTTACTGGAATTATCACTGCTGCGCTCGCCGGATGCAACATCTTTCCCCAGAACATCACGCACAGGTAGCCAAATACGGAAAATCGCCCCCTCCTTATCCACGCTGCATAACGACAAGGTGCCGCCGTGCACTTCGATAACCGATTTCGCCATGTACAGGCCGAGTCCGGAACCTGGCCGCGCGCCGGCATTGCAGCCGCGATACGCCCTGGCGAAGATGTGCTCGGCTTCTTCGGGCGGCACGCCATCGCCGTGGTCGCGCACCAGCAATTCGATGCCGCCGTCGTGGCGGCGGCCGGACAGTTCGATCGGGCGCGCTGGCGGACCGTATTGCAGCGCATTGTCCATCAGCACCTTGAGCGCCAGCCGCACGCCTTGCGGCTCGCAGCGCAGCAGCGCCGGCAGGTCGCCTGGCGCGACCGTCACCGCGCGCCCGGCCGCGCGCGCCAGTTGCGCGCCTTCATCGAGCAGCTGGCGCGGATCGATGCGGTCGGCCGGGCGGCGCACGTCGCAGGCTTCAATGCGGTCCGGCGACAGGTACTCGTCGAGCATGCCGATGAGCCGCTCGACCGCTTTCGAAATGCGGCGGTAGCGCTCGCGGGTCGGCGCGTCGGCATTGACACCGGTAACTTCGAGGCGCTGGATGGCGCCGTCGATGGTCGACAGCGGCGTGCGAAATTCGTGGTTGAGCATGCTGGCGAAGCGGCGCTGGCCGGCCTCGTGCTCGCGCCGCGCGCCGAGGTCGCGCACAATGCCCACCAGCGACGCCGGCTGGCCCGCCGCGTCCATCAGCACGCTGGAAATGATTTCGACCGGCACGCTGCGCCCGTCGCGGTGCGGCTGGTCGACCTGGCGCACCAGGCGCAGCCGCGACAGGTCGCCGCCGGCCAGCCGCGCCAGGCGCTGCGGCAGGCCGGCGCACAGCGCGGCGAGCGGGCCGTCGGCGCCGCCGTCGGCCAGGCAGCGGTGAAAGTCGTCGTAGCCATAGCCGAGCAATTGCTCGATGGACGCACTGATGTAGGTTGGCAACCCGGTCGCACAATCGACAACCCAGGCAACGTCGCCGCCGATTTCAGCGATGACTCGAAACTGTTCGGCGGTGGTGCTCGGGGTCATCGGTCTCTCTGTATTCTCTTATTCTTCGAGCGGAGCGAAAATTTGCTGCAGGTCTTCCTGCGTGAGCACCAGTTTTTGCGACTCGCCGTCGGCCAGGATCGATTGCGCCAGGTCCGATTTCTTTTGCTGCAGCAGCTGGATCTTTTCCTCCAGAGTGCCCTTGGCGATGAGCTTGTAGACAAACACCGGCTTGTCCTGGCCGATGCGCCAGGCGCGGTCGGTCGCCTGGTTCTCGGCGGCCGGATTCCACCACGGATCGTAGTGGATGACGGTGTCGGCCGCGGTCAGGTTCAGGCCGACGCCGCCGGCCTTCAGGCTGATCAGGAAAATCGGCACCGCGCCCTGCTGGAACGCGGCCACCTGGGCGGCGCGGTCCTTGGTGTCGCCGGTCAACAGCGCATACGGGATGCGGCGCGCGTCGAGCTCTTCCTGAATGAGCGCGAGCATGCTGGTGAACTGCGAGAACACGAGGATCTTGCGGCCCTCGTCGAGCAGGTCGTCGACCATCTGCATCAGGTCGATCAGCTTGGCCGAGCCCGATTCCTTCTTGCGCGACGGCAGCGCCTTGACCAGCCGCGGATCGCAGCACACCTGGCGCAGCTTCAGCAGCGCCTCGAGGATGACGATCTGGCTGCGCGCCACGCCTTTCTTGTCGATCTCGTCGCGCACCTTCTTGTCCATCGCCAGGCGCACCGTTTCGTACAGGTCGCGCTGGGCGCCGGACAGCTCCACCTTGCGCACCATCTCGGTCTTCGGCGGCAGTTCCTTGGCGACATTGTCCTTCGTGCGGCGCAGCAGGAACGGCTTGATGCGCCGGTTCAGCAGCGCGCGCCGCAGAGGATCGTCGTGGCGCTCGATCGGGTGGCGGAACTGGGCGTTAAAGGTTTTTTCGTCGCCCAGCAGGCCGGGCAGCAGGAAGTGGAACTGCGACCACAATTCGCCCAGGTGGTTCTCGAGCGGCGTGCCGGTCAGGCACAGGCGGTGGCGCGAGCTCAGCAGGCCCGCGCTTTGCGCCGCCTTCGAGCGGTTGTTCTTGATGTAGTGCGATTCGTCGAGGATCACCAGGTGGTAGCTGTGCTCGCGCAGCCTTTCCTCGTCGCGCGGCAGCAGCGCGTAGGTCGTCAGCACCAGGTCGCACTGGTCGATCCGGTCGAAATGCTCGAGCCGCTCCTTGCCTTGCAGCAGCAGCACGCGCAGGCTGGGGGCGAAGCGCGCGGCCTCGTCCTGCCAGTTGGTCATCAGGCTGGTCGGGGCGATCACCAGCGCCGGGCTGGTCAGGCGGCCGGCTTCCTTTTCGACCAGGATATGGGCCAGCGTCTGCACCGTCTTGCCCAGGCCCATGTCGTCGGCGAGGATGCCGGCCAGGTCGTATTCGCGCAGGAACTGCATCCACGCCAGGCCGTCGGCCTGGTAGTCGCGCAATGTGGCTCGCAGGCCGGCCGGCGCCGCCACCTTCTGCACCGCGCCGAACAAGCTGAGCTTGCGGCCGGTCTCGCGCAGCTGTTCGCCGCCGAACCAGCGCAGGGAGGTAGAGCGCGCCAGTTCTTCCAGCCGGCCGGCGTCGAGCGTCGACAGGCGCACGCGGTTCTTGATCTTGTCGCTGAAATACAACTCGCCCAAGGTGGCGAGGATCGGTTTGAGCCGGCCCCACGGCAGCGCCACGCGCAGGCCGTCGGGCAAGGTTGCCAGCATCTGGTCGGCTTCGCCGTGCGCGGCCAGCACGTCCGGGTCGAAGTCGCTCGGCGCGCTGCGGATCAGCTGCACCAGCACCGGCAGCAGCGGCACCCGTTTCTGGTTGACGACGATGCCCAGTTCCAGCTCGAACCAGGCGTTGCCGGCCTCGGCCGGCTGATCGATCTCGGCGTACCAGTCTTGCACCGCCACCACGTCGTAGCGGTAATGCCTGGAGTGTTGCACCTGCCAGCCGGCCTCAAGCAGCGTGTCGATCTCGGCGGCGGCAAAGCGCAGCCAGTGGGCCTGGCTTTCGAGTTGCAGCGCGCCGGTCAGGCCATTCAGCGGCGGCGTCGATGGCTTGCGGAAACCGAGCTCGGTCAGCGTGGCCAGCGCCGCGGCCTCGGCATCGGCGTCGCGCGCCATCACTTCGGTCACGTCGCCGACCTGGCGCACCACGCGCTGGGCCGGGTCAAACGAGACGCGCTCGCCGTCGTAATCATAGGACAGCACCGCCACGTCGTGCCAGCGCTGCAGCGTGCCGTCGGCCAGCTGGACCGAATCGAGCAGCAGGTGCGGGCGCGGCTTGACGTCGTCGCGCAGGCGCTGGGTCAGCGGTTGCGGCAGCGGCATCAGTTGCTGCAGTCCGTGCGCGAGCAGCAACTGCGACACGCGCCGCTTGTCGCTGCCGGTCAGCGCCGGCGCCTGGGCCACCAGCGCCTGCAGTTCGGCCAGCGAAATGTCGACGCCGCCTCGGTTCAGTTCCAGCGCGCCGCACGACAGGTTGTCGATGTACCACGGCGGATCGGTCGGCAGCATATAGTCGATCTGGTCGGCTGCGCTGTGGGTCGCGCCCGGCGCCGGCTCGACCTGCCAGCCGAGGCGCGCAGTGCGCCCTTCGTCGCGCCACACCAGGTTGGCCTTGCGCACGGCACCGGCCTGCAGCGGATAGACCAGGCCGCTGGACATGTCGGGCCACGAATTGGCCCACAGCAGTTTGTCTTGCTCAAGCAACATCTGCAGCAGGATCGCGCCGATCTTGCCCTTCGGCTCGGTGGCGGTGCTGCTTTGCGAGGCGCCGCTGCGCATCGCGATGAAAAAGCGCACCAGGTCTTCATCGTCGCCTTCGAGGTAGGCCGGCGGCGCCGACAGCAGCGAGAACACTTCCGACACCGGGCTGGCGGCGGCCACTTCGCCGTTCGGCCGCAGGCGCGCCTTGCACAGGCACAGGGCGACGTGGCGGCCGCCGCTGGTGGGCGCGAGCACGTAGACGAACTTGTACTGGGCGAGCTTCGGATCCTTGACTTCGACGGTCAGCTTCGGCTGCGGATGGGCCGCGGCATCGACCCGCTGCAGCCAGCTGGCCACCGGGGCGGCCAGCGCAGGCGAGGGCGCCGCCGGCTGGGCCGGAGCAGCCGCGGAAGCATCAGGAGGGGCATCGCGCATCAAATCCATTGTTCGCATTGTTCTTTGCACTCTGTATCAAAAAAGACAAGACCCGATATTATGCGTCATCCCGGGACTCTTGTTTTGTTCCATTTGTCCGTACCGCAAAAGATTACAACATGCAACAGTCGCAAGTGTCCCGTCGGCCATGTTGTACAGGCAGCCGCAAGCGTTGGTCTGACATCATCGCCTCAAACCGCCGCCGAAACAAGCCGGTCAGTTCAAGAGGGAATCGGCGGGGCCGGAGTAGGCGGGCAGACGGTGTGGCGTTTATGCCACCGCCAGCCCTCGGCGCGGCTGCGCCGATGGCGCGGCAAGCGGATCGTCGAGGCTTCAGGTCGTTGACGCACGTGAGCTGGGTGCCGCAGACCGGACAGAAGGTGCGCGGCGCACGGTGGCTGGCGCGAAAGCGCAAGAGGTGCCCTGCAGCAACTCGGCATTGTCCGACGCCACGGTGAACCTGGCGACGCACGGCGCGCCGGTGGTGCCGCGGCACATGTCGCAGTCCCCAACCTACCAGGATGTTGAACATGAGCACACCAGCGACGAAATTTGGAAAAACAATTAAGGTCGACTTGGCGCAACAGATGGTCGAAGGGTATGTTGGCGTCGACGTGTCCTGGGCTTTGCGTGTGTCAGCGGCGATAAAGATCACCCGACGGACCGGGGCACCTTCAAGATCATGCGAAAAAACCATCGCTATCGCAGCCGCGCCGACGACGTGCAAATGGACTAGGCCATGTTTTTTCACCCTCGACGGCAAGGCGCTGCATCAGTATGACGGCATCGTGCCGTTGCGCGTTGTTCGCACCGTGCGCAACGGGATCAGCGAATGGTTTGGCTCGCATGGATGTGTCCGCCTTACGCACGCCGATGCGAAGGCGCTCTACGAATGGGCTCCTCTGGGTACGACCGTGAACGTATTTTGATGAGTCCATTGTCTACCTGCGTGGCGCCGCAGCAACGCCGACGGTGATCGCCCCAGGGGGCGAGGCGTTCAGTGTCCTGCAAGAGGAGGTGATGTCGATAACGTTCAGCACCTCAGAATATAAACTGACTGCGCAACGCGCCACGCCGGGAGCGCCATTCGCTGTGCAGAGTACTTTTGCGGATGGCCGGAATTCACCACACTGCCAGTCATCACCTGACTTGGCAGGGCAACTCGCAAGACTCACGACCTTCACTGTGAAAAGACAGAGTGCGCCCGAGCGCCTTGCAGCTGAGTTCCCGACGCCACTTGAAAACCTCGACATCCAGGATCGCATCCTGCCGGAAACGTTCAACACGCTGGCGTTTCGCGCGAGCAATGACCGGACGCGCGCTCGCGTTAGCCTATGACGGTCATGCCGTCGAAGTAAACACCCCGGCCAGCGCATTTGCCGCGTTCGACGGCGGATGCAAGGCGGTCGTTACGCCCCGCACAACACGGTAGCGGCTGTCAAGACTGGCGCGGCGGCGGCGATTGCGTATCATTCGTCGCTTGACTCACCAGCGGTCCGCTCAAGCGGATGCCCCCATGCTCCCAACTATCGAACAACGCCTCGCCCTTGAACTTGCCGCCAAACCGGTGCAGGTTGCCGCCGCCATCGCCCTGCTCGACGAAGGCGCCACCGTGCCGTTCATCGCGCGCTACCGCAAGGAAGCGACCGGCGGCCTCGACGACATCCAGCTGCGCCTGCTGGAAGAACGCCTGCGCTACCTGCGCGAACTGGAAGACCGGCGCGGCGCGATCATCGCCTCGATCACCGAACAGAACAAGATGACGCCGGCGCTGCTCGACGCCGTCACCCATGCCGAGGACAAGACCCGGCTCGAAGACCTGTACCTGCCGTACAAGCAGAAGCGCCGCACCAAGGCGCAGATCGCCATCGAGGCCGGCCTGGCGCCGCTGGCCGAGGGCCTGCTGGCCGATCCGACCGTTAATCCGGAAGAGGAAGCGGCCAAATACCTGCGCCAGGCATTCACCAGCGACGACGGCAACAACCCCGGCGTGGCGGACACCAAGGCGGCGCTCGACGGCGCGCGCCAGATCCTGATGGAGCGCTTCGCCGAAGACGCGACCTTGCTCGCGTCACTGCGCGAATACGTGCGCGAGCACGGCATCGTCGAGTCGAAGGTGGTCGCCGGCAAGCAGGACGAGGGCGAAAAATTCGCCGACTACTTCGATTATTCGGAAGCGATCGGCACGGTGCCGTCGCACCGAGCGCTGGCGCTGCTGCGCGGGCGCCGCGAAGGCATGCTCGACGTGATCCTGCGGCTCGACACCGAGGCCGAGAAGCCGAAGTGGGACGCGCCGCACAATCCCTGCGAAGGGCGCATCGCCGCGCGCTTCGGCATCAAAAACCTTGCTCGCCCGGCCGACAAGTGGCTCGCTGACACCGCCCGCTGGACCTGGCGCGTAAAAAGCTTCATGCACCTCGAAACGGAATTGATGGGCGCGTTGCGCGAAAAAGCCGAACTCGATGCGATCAACGTGTTCGCGCTGAACCTGAAGGCGCTGCTGCTGGCGGCGCCGGCCGGCCCGCGCGCCACCATGGGCCTCGACCCTGGCCTGCGCACCGGCGTCAAGGTGGCGGTGGTCGACGCCACCGGCAAGGTGGTCGACACCGCGGTGATCTATCCGCACCAGCCGAGGAACGACTGGGACGGCTCGCTGCACCTGCTCGGCCAGCTGGCGGCCAAGCACAATGTGTCGCTGATCTCGATCGGCAACGGCACCGCCTCGCGCGAGACCGACAAACTGTCGCTCGACCTGATCAAGCAGCGCCCGGAACTCAAGCTCACCAAGATCGTCGTCTCGGAAGCCGGCGCGTCGGTGTATTCGGCGTCCGAATTCGCTTCGCGCGAGCTGCCCGACATGGACGTGTCGCTGCGCGGCGCGGTGTCGATTGCGCGCCGGCTGCAGGATCCCTTGGCCGAACTGGTGAAGATCGATCCGAAGTCGATCGGCGTCGGCCAGTACCAGCACGACGTCTCGCAGTCGCAGCTGGCGCGCTCGCTCGACGCGGTTGTTGAAGACTGCGTCAACGCGGTCGGCGTCGACGTCAACACGGCGTCGGCGCCATTGCTGGCGCGCGTGTCGGGCCTGTCGTCGTCGGTTGCCCAGAGCATCGTCACCTACCGCGACATGAAAGGCGCCTTCGCCTCGCGCGCGGCGCTCAAGGCCGTGCCGCGGCTGGGCGAAAAGACGTTCGAGCAGGCGGCCGGCTTCCTGCGCGTGATGGGCAGCGACAATCCGCTCGACGCGTCGGCGGTGCACCCGGAATCGTATCCGCTGGTAGAGAAGATCCTGGCCGACATCAAGAAGGACATGAAGGCGGTGATCGGCGACGCCGCGCTGCTCAAAACGCTGAACCCGGCGCGCTACGCCGACGACAAGTTCGGCGTGCCGACCATCACCGACATCCTGAAAGAGCTGGAAAAGCCGGGGCGCGATCCGCGGCCAGAGTTCACCACCGCCACGTTCAAGGAAGGTGTCGAGGAGCTGCGCGACCTGCGGCCCGACATGATCCTCGAGGGCGTGGTGACCAACGTCGCCGCGTTCGGCGCCTTCGTCGACATCGGCGTGCACCAGGACGGCCTGGTGCACATCTCGGCGCTGTCGAACACGTTCGTCAAGGACCCGCACTCGGTGGTCAAGGCCGGCCAGGTGGTGCGCGTGAAGGTGCTGGAAGTGGATGAAAAGAGAAAGCGCATCGCGCTGACGATGCGCCTGACCGACAGCGCGCCGCAACCGGGGTCGAAGCCGGAGCAGCGCGGCGACCGCACCGACGGCAAGCGCCTGGCGCAGCACCAGACGTCGGAAAAAGCGCCGGCGCCGGTCGGCGGCAGCATGGCGGCGGCCTTTGCCAAGCTGCGCGGCTAAGGGTCAGGTCTGGTATTCGGACATTTCGCTTTTGGAAATGTTCGAATATCGGACCCCAGCGTTTAGTCTTGGACATGTCCGAATGTCCGAATGTCAGACCTGACCCCAGCTTTTCGTCGCGCCCAACCGCGACCGGCGTTTTCTTATAAAATGCCAGTATCCATTCATTTTTCACCGAGGCAGCCATGAGCGACGTACATACCTGGATCAAAGAGACCGTGAGCACCACGCCGGTTGTGCTGTTCATGAAGGGCACCGCGCAATTTCCGCAGTGCGGCTTTTCAGGCCGGGCGATCCAGATCCTGAAAGCCTGCGGCGTCGAGAACATCGCCACCGTCAACGTGCTGGACGACCCGGAAGTGCGCCAGGGGATCAAGGATTTTTCAAACTGGCCAACGATTCCGCAGCTGTACGTCAACGGCGAATTCATCGGCGGCTCAGACATCATGAACGAGATGTTCGAATCGGGCGAACTGAAAACGTTGTTGAACGGCTAAATCCGCTAGCCGGCGCCTCCACACACCGGTGCCGCGCTGGGCCGGCATGAAACCGGCCCTGAACGCTTAACTCATGTCTCCAGGGCGGCTGGCGTCGCCGCTCTCAGCGCTTGTCGAAACTCCAGCGGTCGTCCTTCTTCATTTCCTTTGCTTCCTCGACCATCCTGCGGTGCTGGATGCGCTTGCGCATCACTTCCGCATGCTGGGCTGCTGTCATCGGTGGAACGGTCATCAAGTCTTTGAGCTGCGCGGTATTGCTGTAGTTGCTTTTCATAGGGCGGCTAAATCCTCGGCTGCGTGAAGGGGGCAAATCTGCTGGACTGATTATGGTCCACTATCGGGACTTTGTGCTGCTGTGCGCGGCAAATTTCCGGAGAGTACTTGTTGCCGCGCAATCGTTGTATTGTGCATCAAAAACGCATCCGTGCAATGATTATTTGTCGTGTGGAACTTGTGTTAATTTTCGCCGCGCTGCTCCTGCGCGCGGGCGCAAGCACGGGAATTTGCCTAGGACGGCGACTCGACCCCACTGGTGAGTCTTTTTGGGGAAAATCGGCCGGGAGTTGTTACTTCTGGTAGTTAATTCGTACAAGCATGCGAATAAATTCGCGGGCAATCTGGCGATGATGTTCATCCAGACGCTGCAAATCAGCAATTAATTTCACATCGGCCGACTCGAACCGCGACAACCCGTTGAGTGGTTCGCCATTTGGCTCAGCGCCTTCGGCGCCGCCGAACCGCAGCCATTCGGCCGGCACGCCCAGCCATTGCGCGATCATGCGCAACTTCTCCTGGGTAGGAATTGCCTCGCCTACCAGCCACTTCCGGGCTGCATGCACAGTAATCGGTCGCCCGTCGAAGCGAATATTAAATTCGCGGGCCAGACGGGTCGGACTGTCTGGCGAGTAATGGGCGTTCTTCAGTGCCTGTTGCAGGCGCACACTGAAACTTTCCCGTTCGTTTGATGAATTCATAGATTGTCACTATTTCATGCATGTGGATGAAAGTCAGTTGCTTCAACGAACAGACCAATTGTGACAATCTGGCAAGAAGCGTGTAACATTTTTGCGAGTATATACGTTGTGCGAAATCGTCGCGCTCGTTACCCTGGCGCCGGTCGAGAACATGGATTCGTTGTGCCGCTGTTCTCCGTGCCATAAAACCACCGAATAGCGGACCAATATCATACCAATTGCAGTCCACTTCAAATTTTATTTATGTCATCATTCTATCCAATCTGCACAACGGTGACCTGAAACCGGATAATGCCATCGGCGCCGACAAGCCGCCGCACGACACCGTCGGACCACAGCTTGTGCAGGTGGGCCAGCGCTTCGCCGAGTGCGAAGGTAAGTTGGTGGGCGTCAAGCGGGCGACGAAACATCACCGGCACGATGTCCATCGCGGAACAAGGCTCTGCGCAGGCGGTCACCACCTCGGCCAGCCGCTCCGCGTGGTGGGCGCGCAGCTGGGCGATACGGGTATGCAAGCGGCGAAACGGGCGCCCATGCGATGGCAGCACCAGCGTATCGGCCGGCAGGTCGTCGAACTTGGCCAGCGAATCAAGATACAGCTGCAGCGGATTGCCCTCCGGCTCGACCGCGAACACCGACACGTTCGTCGAGATGCGCGGCAGCACCATATCGCCCGAGATCAGCACCCCGAGCGCTTCGCAATACAGCGCCGCGTGTTCCGGCGAATGGCCGAAGCCGGTGATGACGCGCCAGCGCCGGGCGCCGACGACGATCTGCTGGCGGTCGTGCATCCGCGTGTACGATTCGGGCACGGCCGGCACCAGCGACGGGAAATAGTTGCGGCGGCTCTGCATCTGCTCGATCAGCTCGTGCCCGGCCAGGCCGTGACGGCGGAAATGCGGAATCGCGGCGGTGCCGTCGACGCCCGGCAGCGCCGCCGACATCATGCGCCCGAAGCCGTACTCCCCGGTGGTAATCCAGAATGGCGCGTCGAAGCGGCGGCACAGCCAGTCCGACAGGCCGATGTGGTCGGGATGGCAATGGGTGGCGAACACCCGCAGCAAGCGCTGGCCCTGCAATGGGCCGGCGAACACGTGCTGCCAGGCCGCGCGCGTTGCATCGGTGGCAACGCCGCAATCGACCGCGCTCCAGCCGGTGCGCCCGTCGACCTCGTCGCCGAGCAGCCACAGGTTGATATGGTCGAGTGCAAAAGGCAGCGGCATGCGCAGCCAGCCGAGGCCGGGCGCAATCGGCAGCACTTCGCCGGGCGCGGGCAGAGCGTCGCCGAAAGGATAAGAAAGCTGGGACTCGAGAGCGTTCATGGGCAGATCTTTCGTGTTCAAAACAGCAAAGGGCGCGCTACAATGGGCTTTACGTTGACGTAAACGGAAGCCGCCAATCCATTCTAAGCGATTCCGCGAAGTGCAACTTTCACGCCACCACCGACATGCCTACTTACACCATTGCGGAACTGGCGCGCGAATTCGACATCACCGCGCGCGCGATCCGGTTTTACGAAGACCACGGCCTGCTCAGTCCGAGCCGCGAAGGCGCCGGCGGGCGCAGCCGCGTGTACACGGCGCGCGACCGCACCCGACTCAAGCTGACCTTGCGCGGCAAGCGCCTCGGCCTGACCCTGTCCGAAATCAAGAGCCTGGTCGACATGTACGAGTCGCCGAAGGACACCGTGGCGCAGATGAACCGTTTCCTCGGCGTGCTGGCGCACCAGCGCGAGACGCTCGAGCAGCAGCAGGCCGACATCGAGATGGCGCTGGCCGAAATCAGCGCCCACGAAGATGAGTGCCGGCGTATGCTGGCCGACGTGGAAAGCCGCGGCGCCGAAACGCCGAACACCGCATAAACTCTGGTGTCAGGTCTGACATTCGGACATTTTCCTTTTTAGAAATGTACGAATGTCAGACCTGACACCAGCTTTTTGCTTTACGTTTACGTAAACGTCACTTATGATCTATTTTTGCCCAATCTCTGCGAGGACCACATGCTGCACCTGCCCGGCTTGAACTTTGACCATGGCGAAGACATCGCCGCCCTGCGCGAAACGGTGCAGCAGTTCGCCGCCGCCGAAATCGCGCCGCGCGCCGCCGAAATCGACCGCAGCGACCAGTTCCCGATGGACCTGTGGCGCAAGATGGGCGACCTCGGCATCCTCGGCGTCACCGTCGACGAGCAGTACGGCGGCGCCCAGATGGGCTACCTGGCGCACATCGTCGCGATGGAAGAAATCTCGCGCGCGTCCGCCTCGGTCGGCCTGTCGTACGGCGCCCACTCGAACCTGTGCGTCAACCAGATCAAGCGCAACGGCACCGAAGAACAGAAGATGAAGTACCTGCCGAAGCTGCTCTCCGGCGAATACGTCGGCGCGCTGGCCATGTCCGAGCCAAACGCCGGCTCCGACGTCGTCAGCATGAAGCTGCGCGCCGAATTCAAGGGCGACCGCTGGGTGCTTAACGGCACCAAGATGTGGATTACCAACGGCCCCGACGCCGACGTGCTGGTGGTGTACGCCAAGAACGACATCGAAGCGGGCGCGCGCGGCATGACCGCCTTCCTGGTCGAAAAAGGCTTCAAGGGTTTCTCGGTGGCGCAAAAGCTCGACAAGCTCGGCATGCGCGGCTCGCACACCGGCGAACTGGTGTTCGTCGACTGCGAAGTGCCGGCCGAAAACGTGCTGGGCGGCCTCGGCAAGGGGGTCAACGTACTGATGTCTGGCCTCGACTTCGAGCGCACCGTGCTGTCGGGCGGCCCGCTCGGCATCATGCAGGCGTGCATGGACGCGGTGGTGCCGTACGTGCACGAGCGCAAGCAGTTCGGCCAGCCGATCGGCGAGTTCCAGCTCATGCAAGGCAAGCTGGCCGACATGTATTCGACCATGATGGCATGCAAGGCCTACGTGTATGCGGTCGGCCAGGCGTGCGACCGCGCCAGCACGCCGGAAGCGGTGCGCAACCTGCGCAAGGACGCCGCCGGCGCCATCCTGTATAGCGCCGAAAAGGCGACCTGGATGGCCGGCGAAGCGATCCAGGCGCTCGGCGGCAACGGCTACATCAACGAATACCCGGTCGGCCGCCTGTGGCGCGACGCCAAGCTGTACGAGATCGGCGCCGGCACCAGCGAAATCCGCCGCATGCTGATCGGCCGCGAACTGTACGCCGAGACCCGCTAAGCAAAAAAGTACTGGCGTAAAATGGTTGGCTGAACTGGACACGAGAAGCACGATGACCCAAGCCGCGTTCCCGAAATTGCTGTCGTCCCAGATCGCATTCGATATCGCGCGCACGATTCTCGACGGCTTCGACAAGCACTACCGGCTGTTTCGCCAGACCAGCCAGGCCGCCAAACGCCATTTCGAGTCGGCCGCCTGGGCGGTGGCGCAGCAGGCAGCGCGCGAGCGCATCGACTTTTACGACAAGCGCGTGCAGGAATGCGTGCAGGCACTGGAAGACGAGTACTCGCATGCCGACCTGAGCGACGAAGTGTGGCGCGAAACCAAGCTGCACTATATCGGCATGCTGTCCGACCACAAGCAGCCGGAACTGGCCGAGACGTTCTTCAACTCGGTCTGCTGCAACATCCTGCACCGCACCTATTTCCACAACGACTTCATCTTCGTGCGCCCGGTGGTGTCCACCGAATACATCGAGACCGAGGAGCTGCTGCCGACTTACCGCGTGTATTACCCGCACGTCGACGGCCTGCGTTTCACGCTCAAGCGCGTGGTCACCAATTTCCAGCTCGAGTGCCAGTTCGCCGACCTCGACCGCGATGTCGCGTTGGTCGAAGCGCGCCTGAAGCATACGTTCGGCCCCGGCACGATGGAGCCGAACCACCAGATCCAGGTGCTGGCCAACCTGTTCTACCGCAACAAGGGCGCCTATATTGTCGGCAAGGGCATCAACGGCAACCGCGAATATCCGTTCGTGCTGCCGATCCTGCACGACGGCGACGGCAAGCTCGTGCTCGACACGGTGCTGTCCGAGCAGGAACAGATCGCCGTGCTGTTTTCGTTTACCCGCGCCTACTTTTTGGTCGACATGGAAGTGCCGTCGGCCTACGTGCAATTCCTGCGCAACCTGCTGCCGCGCAAGCCGCGCAGCGAGATCTACACCATCCTCGGCCTGCAAAAGCAGGGCAAGACGCTGTTCTACCGCGATTACCTGCAGCACCTGAAGCACACCTCCGACAGCTTCGAGATTGCGCCCGGCATCCGCGGCCTGGTGATGCTGGTGTTCGCGCTGCCGTCGTTTCCGTACGTGTTCAAGGTGATCAAGGATTTTTTTCCGGCGCCGAAGGAAACCACGCGCGCGCTGATCAAGGAAAAATACCTGTTGGTCAAGCATCACGACCGCGTCGGCCGCATGGCCGATACGCTCGAGTATTCGAACGTGGCGTTTCCGCTGGCACGCTTTTCGGAAGAGCTGCTTGCCGAGCTGCAGCACCACGCGCCGTCGCTGGTGGAAATCGAAGGCGGCCAGCTGATCATCCACCACCTGTACATCGAGCGCCGCATGGTGCCGCTCAACATGTTCCTCAGCACGGCCGAGCGGGCCGGCGACGACGAGCTGATCGAACACGGCATCGTCGAATACGGCAACGCCATCAAGGAACTGGTGGCGGCCAACATCTTTCCCGGCGACATGCTGTACAAGAATTTCGGCGTCACCCGCCATGGCCGCGTCGTATTCTATGATTACGACGAGATCGAGTACATTACAGACTGCAATTTCCGCGACATCCCACCGCCGCGCAACGAGGAAGACGAGATGTCGGCCGAGCCGTGGTACGCGATCGGCAAGCACGACGTTTTCCCGGAGCAGTTCGGCCGCTTCCTGCTGGGCAACGCCAAGATCCGCAAGTATTTCATGCAGCACCACGCCGACCTGCTGACCAGGGACTTCTGGCAACGGCGCAAGCAGCGCATCATCGACGGGTATATCGAAGACGTCTATCCGTACCCGCAGGCCATCCGTTTTTGCAACCTCGCCTCACCTGTTTCAATCACGCCGGCGGCGCTGTCGCGGCCGGTATTCACGCCACCTTATTTGGAGAACCACCACAATGAATGATCCAGTCGTTATCGTCGGCGCAGCCCGCACACCCATGGGCGCGTTCCAGGGCGATTTTTCCTCGAAGAGCGCGAATGACCTCGGCGCCGTGGCGATTGCCGCCGCCATCGAACGCTCCGGCGTCGACAACAGCCTCGTCGAGCACGTCTACTTCGGCAACTGCCTGATGGCCGGCCAGGGCCAGGCGCCGGCGCGCCAGGCCGCCATCAAGGCCGGCCTGCCATTGTCGGCCGGCGCCGTCACCCTGTCGAAAATGTGCGGCTCGGCGATGCAGACCACGATCTTCGCGCACGACACGCTGCTCGCCGGCAGCGCCGACGTCATCGTCGCCGGCGGCATGGAGTCGATGACCAACGCGCCCTACCTGATTCCGAAGGCGCGCGGCGGCTACCGCATCGGCCACGGCATGATGTTCGACCACATGATGCTCGACGGCCTGGAAGACGCCTACAGCAAGGATGAAAAAACCGGCGGCGGCCGGTCGATGGGTACCTTCGCCGAAGAATGCGCCACCACCTATTCGTTCACCCGCGAAGCGCAAGACGCGTTCGCAATCGAATCGGTCAAGCGCGCACAGGCCGCCACCAGTGAAGGCCACTTCAAGTGGGAGATCGCGCCGGTCACCGTCAGCGGCCGTTCGGGCGACACCGTGATCGACAAGGACGAAGGCCCACAGAAGGCGAAGCTCGACAAGATCCCGACCCTGCGTCCGGCGTTCAAGAAGGACGGCACCATCACCGCCGCCTCGTCGTCGTCGATCAACGACGGCGCCGCCGCGCTGGTGCTGATGCGCGAATCGAAGGCGAAGGAACTGGGCCTGGCGCCGATCGCCCGCATCGTCGCCCACACCACCCACGCGCAGGCGCCGAACCTGTTTACCACCGCGCCGATCGGCGCGCTGCAAAAACTGATGAAGAAGACCGGCTGGAGCGCGTCCGACGTCGACCTGTTCGAGATCAACGAGGCGTTCGCCGCGGTGCCGATGGCGGCGATGCGCGAACTCGATATCCCGCACAGCAAGATCAACATCCACGGCGGCGCCTGCGCGCTGGGCCACCCGATCGGCGCCTCCGGCGCGCGCATCATCGTCACCCTGCTCGGCGCGTTGAAAAAGACCGGCGGCAAGCGCGGCGTGGCGGCATTGTGCATCGGCGGCGGTGAAGCGACCGCGATGGCCTTCGAGATGATCTGATGGCTACCGCACTGATCATCGGCGCCTCGCGCGGCATCGGCCGCGAGATGGTGCGCCAGTACCTGGCCGACGGCTGGCGTGTCATCGCCACCGCCAGGAGCAGCGAGCACGTTGCGGCGCTGGCGGCGATGGGCGCCACCGCCTATCGGCTCGACGTGCTGTCGGCCGAATCGGTCGCCGGCATCGGCTGGAACCTCGACGACGAAAAGATCGACGTCGCGGTGCTGGTCGCCGGCGTATATGGTCCGCGCGACGACGGCTTTCCGTCCGAGGCGGACTTCGACGCCGTCATGCACACCAACGTGCTGGCGGCGATGCGGCTGCTGCCGCTGCTCGGGCCCCTGGTGGCCGCTTCGCGCGGCAAGCTGGCGGTGCTGTCGTCGAAAATGGGATCGATCGAGGCGCGCAACGCCACCGGCGGCTCGCTGTACCGCGCCAGCAAGGCCGCGCTCAATTCGGTGCTCAAGGACGCCAGCCTTACCTACGGCCCGCATGGCGCGACCTGCGTCGCATTCCATCCGGGTTGGGTGCAGACCGACATGGGCGGCGCCGGCGCCGAACTGACCGTCGAAGACAGCGTCAACGACCTGCGCGTGACCTTGTCGCGCCTGACCGCTGCCGATAACGGCACTTTCCTGAACCACGACGGCACGCCAATCCCCTGGTAAGCCAAGACCGAGACGACTGAATGATACTGACCGAAGAACACCAGATGATCCGCGACGCCCTGCGCAGCTTTTCGCAGGAGCGCCTGGCGCCCAACGCGGCGCGCTGGGACAAGGAACACCACTTCCCGAAGGAAGAACTGAAGGAGCTGGCAGCGCTTGGCGCATTTGGCGTGGCCGTGCCGGAGCACCTGGGCGGCGCCGGCCTCGATTACGTGTCGCTGGCGCTGGTGCTCGAAGAGATCGCCGCCGGCGACGGCGGCACCTCGACCATCATCTCGGTCAACAACTGCCCGGTGTGCAGCATCGCCATGATGTACGCGAACGACGCGCATAAGGAGCAGTGGCTGCGGCCGTTGGCGCAGGGCGAGATGCTGGGCGCCTTCGCGCTGACCGAGCCGCATACCGGCAGCGATGCGTCGGCGCTGCGCACCACCGCCGTGCGCGATGGCGATGAGTATGTCATCAACGGCACCAAGCAGTTCATCACCAGCGGCAAATACGGCGACGTGGCGATCGTCATGGCGGTGACGGACAAGGCGGCCGGCAAGCGCGGCATCAGCGCGTTCTGGGTGCCGACGTCCACGCCTGGCTACATCGTCGCGGGGCTCGAACAGAAGATGGGACAGCACTCGTCGGACACGGCGCAGATCCTGTTCGACAATTGCCGCATCCCGGCCGAGAACCTGATCGGCGAAGAAGGCCAGGGCTACAAGATCGCGCTGTCGGGCCTCGAGGGCGGACGCATCGGCATCGCTTCGCAATCGGTCGGCATGGCGCGCGCCGCGTTCGACGCCGCGCTGCTGTACGCGCGCGAGCGCGAGACATTCGGCAAGCCGATCTTCGAGCACCAGTCGGTGCAGTTCAAGCTGGCCGACATGGCGACCCGGATCGAAGCTGCGCGCCAGCTGATCCGCCATGCGGCGTCGATGAAGGACGCCGGCCTGGCGTGCCTGAAGGAGGCGGCGATGGCCAAGCTGTTCGCCTCCGAGATGGCCGAGCGGGTGGTGTCGGACGCGATGCAGGTGTTCGGCGGCTACGGCTACGTCAGCGACTTCCCGATCGAGCGCATCTACCGCGACGTGCGTGTCTGCCAGATTTACGAGGGTACCAGCGACATCCAAAAGATCCTGATCGCGCGCGCGCTGTAGTTGGCCGCACCTGACACCAGCTCTGATATTCGGATATTTCGGCTTCTTGAAATGTTCGAATGTCAGACCTGACACCAGCGCTTCACGTGCTTTTCTATATAGAAATATTGACAGATGAGCCATCGACTCATCTTCAATGATTTCTTTTTCACAGCGATCTCCAATGAAAACTGCCGCCTGCCGGCTCGCTCTGTTCACGGTATCGGCCGCGGCATGCGCCGCCTAGCCAGCCTGCCAGCTGGCCGGCCCCGCCATCGAAGCGAACGAGACGGTGGTGTGGAAAGGTCCGTGCAAGGATGGTTTCGCCGATGGCGCCGGCGTGTTCGATCGATCACGCCGCGGCATCTTCTCCGACACCCCCGTCGCCAGCTATGAGGTGGCGATGGTGCAGGGCCGGATCGAGGGAGCGGGCAAGATCAAGTACGCCAACGGCAACGCCTTTACCGGCAATTTCAAGGATGGCCGGCGCGACGGCCCGGGCTACATGGCCTACGTCAATGGCGACCAGTTCGAAGGCGAATACCGCGACGATCTGCCGAACGGCGCCGGCATCCTGCTGCTAAGCTCCGGCGCAGGTTACGAGGGCGACTGGAAGGATGGCAAGTTCGATGGCATCGGCACCCGCAAGTACCAAGTGGGCGGCAGCCATGCGGGCGCCTGGAAGGCCGGCAAGTGGCACGGTAACGGTTTGCTGACATATGCCGGCAGCGGGCGCCTGGAAGGCCGGCAAGTGGCACGGTAACGGTTTGCTGACATATGCCGGCAGCGGCCGCCAGCTGGCGGCGCTGTTCGACAACGGCAGGGACGCCAGCACGCCCGTTGCAGACATGCCGGTCGACGAGCAGCTGGTCATCCATCGCGATGGTAGAAAATCGACAAAGCAGTCGTCGATATCGTTCTCCCACACGTTCGACCGGCCGTACGCGAAGCTCACTGCGGCCGAGCAGGCGACCGTCCGGGAAACCTATCCGACGCTGGCGCCAGGCGACGAGCCGCCGTAGCCGTTGAATGGCCCCAAGGCCGTGTGCGAATGGACGCGCAAGGCGCAGCACAAGCTGATGGTCGAGGGCGACATGCGCATCGACGTCGTCGTCGGCAAGGATGGCAATGTGGTGTTGGTGACGACCCTGGGCAAGCCGAGCCCGGAGGTGGCGAAGTTTGCCGCGATGGTGGTGGGCAAGGAAAAATACAAGGCGGCCGTTTGCGACGGCGCGCCGTTCGCGATGATCTTCTCGTACAACATGCGATTCATCACGCGCGAGTTAGCGGTGGCTCACGTCGGCGTGCCTCGTCGCGCGCAACCAGCCCGGCTTCGTCAGCCTCACCGGTGTCAGGTCTGACATTCGGATATTTCGGCTTCATGAAATGTTCGAATGTCAGACCTGACACCAGCTTTTCGCCTGCGCGCGCTGAACCGGCGTCCATTGCTGATTCCTACGTCGCCTATGCTTTCCCGGCTGGTGGGACGGGCGCGTGCACATCGCGAAACACCAGCATGGCGCCGAGCCGCTCTTTCATGTCCGCCTCGAAACCGCACGTCAGCCGGCCGCTGAAAAACGTAGCCAACCCACACCGGCATACCGATGTTCGCATGGTAGAAAAACTCGCCCACCGCGGTCGGATGCCTGTAGAACGACGTGATCGCTTCAAGCCGGCGGGGGCTGTGATGGATCTGATGGAACACGCGCCACAGCCAGTCGCTCTCATGCCCCGCGCTGCTCCTCGCGCCGTGCGCGAGGAGCAGCGCGCACAGCGTCGCGGCAGCGAACAGGGGCAAGTGGACGAGCGAGCGCTTCATTTGGTCCCCGGGTCGGATGCCAGATTGCTGCATTGGTCCGCATGGTGCGACTCTTGTCGGGCAAGTCGCCAGTTTCGCCAACCCGGGCAGCATTATTCGATACCCAATCATGACCGAAGTGACCCAAATCTTCGCAACGCTCAAGCGCCAGCTGAAACTGCAGGGCAAGACCTACCGCGACGTTGCTGCCGCGACGGGCTTGTCGGAGCCGAGCGTCAAGCGCCTGTTTTCGTCGGGGACGCTGTCGATCGACCGGCTCGTCGAAGTGTGCAGCCTGCTCGGCTTCACGCTGGCCGAACTGGCGCAGCAGGCCAGCATCGGCGACAGCCGCCTGCGTACCTTGAGCAGCGCGCAGCAAAAAGAGCTGATGTCGGACCCGCTGCTGCTGCTGCTGGCGGTGTGCGCGCTGAATCACTGGACGCTGCAAGACATGCTGGCTGTGTAGCGCCTGAGCGAAACACACTGCCTGCAACGACTGCTGCGACTGGACCGACTGAAGCTCATTTCTGTGTTGCCGGGCAACCGTATCCGGCTTAACGTGGCGCGCGAATTCGACTGGCTCGTCGACGGCCCGATCCGCCGGTATTTCCGCGAGCAGGGCCTGGTCGACTTCCTCGACAGCAGCTTCGCGCGTGCGAAGGAATCGCTGACGTTTTCGCACGGCATGCTGACCGACGCGGCGATCGACAAGATGCAGGCGGCGCTGCGCCAGCTGCGCCAGACCTTCGCCGAACTGCACGAAGAGAGCCTGGCGTCGCCGCTGCCCAAGCGCGCCGGCAGCGGATTGCTGCTGGCGATGCGCGATTGGGAGCCGGCCAGCTTCACCGGCTTGCGGCGGGCAGCCTGACCCGGCCGGCGCGCTTCACCGTCACTCGGTCAGCACGCTGACCTTGTCGATGACGAACGATGTTTGCAGCGAAAAATCCTCGCGCGAGTCGAACGTCAGAATGACGGTCTGGCCCTTGTAGGCCAGCAGACTGAACCTGCGCATCTGGTAGCCGCTGGCCTGGCTCAGGTTGGTGTAGCTCGCCAGGGTTCTGAGCACCTCGCCTGCAGCATTCCGCACCGACAACGTGATTCGGTCGTACGCCATGTTCGGCGCATTGTCCTCGGCCGTGTCGATGTGCAGGGCGAAACTGAGCTTGGCCGAAGTGGCCTCGGCCGGAATCGATACCGGCTGCGAGATGAGCTCGCGCGCGCCGAAACCGTTGCCGCCGAGCCAGGCGTAGCGAACGCCGTCGTACGGCGCCTGGCCCGCGTGGCTGCCGATGGCGCTGGTCGAGCCGCTCCAGCCGGTGCTGCCGGACTCGAAGCTGCCGTTGCGAATCCGCTCGGTGGCGCTGCTGGACAACACCGTCAGCGTGGCCGTGGCGCTCGTCACGCTGGACGGCGAGGTGGCCGAATCGCTGATGCGCACGCTGTAGCCGGCCCCGTTGTCGGCGCTCAGTGGAACCACGCTGTAGGTCGGGCCGGTCGCGCCGGCGATGGCGGCGCCGTTGCGCAGCCACTGGTAGCGGTACGGTGCGGCGCCGCCGCTGGCGGTGACGGCGAAGGTGGCTGTCGCGCCAGGCGCAACAGTGACGTTGGCCGGTTGCGCGATGATCGACAGCGACGCGCCGCTGCCGGCTTCGTCGATGTCGATGCCGACGTTGATCGCCGCGTAGGCGCGCTGCACGGCAATGGCCTCACGGCTGCCGGTACCGTACAGTTCCTGCGCCGCCAGCAGCACCTTGGCGCGGGCGTCGGCATAGTTGGTCGACGCGGTGAACTTGGTGGTGTTGGCGCGGAACCAGATGCGAAACGCCTTGCCGGTGCCGATGCCGGTCATCGCCCGCGGCAACCTCGTCAGATAGGAGCTGTAGCGCTCGCTCGACGTGCTGGCCTCCGATCCCTGCGCCAGGAAGTAGAACATGCGGTTGTTCGGGCCGCTGATGTAGTGGACGTCGAGGTTGCCCAGGCCGGCGCGCCACGCATCCGGGCTCATCCCGTCCTTGCCGGGCTTGTACATCCAGCGCAGCGGCGTGCCGGTGCGGCTGATTTCGGCGCCGATCAGCCAGTCGTTGCCCGTGCTGGGAATGGTGGTGCCGGTGCCGCCGGCGCGCGCGTAGGCCTCGGTGACTTCGCCGCCGATGTCCGAACTCGATTCGTTCAGCCCGCCCGACTCGCCGAAGTAGGTCAGGTTGGACGTGGCGGCGGTGACGCCGTGCGACATTTCGTGGCCGATGACGTCGATCGAGCCGAGGTTGGTGAAGGACGAGCCGTCGCCGATGAACATGCAGCGGCAGGTGTCGTCGTAGTAGGCGTTGTCGTAGGCGGTGTTGACGTGGACGGCAATGTAGGTGGAGGTATCGTTGCCGTCGAGCGAACGCCAGCCGAGCGTGTTTCGCAGCATGTCGTAGGTGTTCATCACCCCCCACATGGCGTTGACCGCGGCGGTCTGGCCGTTGGCGTTGATGGTGCTGCCGCCCGCGATGTACTGCTGGCCGTCGCCCCAGGTATCGGTGAGACTGGTGTAGATGCTGCCGGCAGTGGTGCCATGGTCGGCGTTGGTGACCGTCATTGCGCCGAAGGTGCCGCCGCTGCCGCGCAACGGATCGCGCAGCAGGTAGATGCCGCCCGACAGCGTGGTGCTGAGCGGAAGCGTGCCGTTGTACTGGCTGTAGCCGCTGCCGACCGCCGTCTGCAGGGCGTTCCACTGCGTGCGCACCCGGCCGTCGGTGGCGCTGACAATGCTGTCGCGGTACAGCGGCCGGCCGCCGGCCAGCATGCGGGTACGCACCAGGTAGGCCAGCTCATAGCCGGTGACCTGTTCTTCCAGGTCCAATGCGTTCAGCTCGCCGTCGGTCTTGTTGACCGCCGCGGGGACCCGCACCGACGCCACCAGCGGATAGACGATCAGTTCGGCGCTCGGCTTGGTGACGTCGATCGCCCTGGGCGCCAGCGCGGTGGCCACCGAGTTCAGCGCGGCGGACGCCGAGATGGCTGGCTGCACGCTGAAGGCGGCGAAGCGGCCGCCCATGGTGGCGCTTGCCGGGCCGTAGCCGAGGCCGGCGCGGCGGTCGCTGGCCGACTCGCTGACGATCTTGCCGATGTCGTTGGTCACCAGCACCGATTCGGACTGGAACACGCGCACGCCTTTGTAGGTGTGCGCCATGCGCGTGATGCGGGTGCCGTCGACGCCGGGATGGTGGCGCTCGACGCGGTAGCCGTGGTCGGGGTCGAGGCCGCGCTTGACGTCGGCGCCGCGCAGGCGCGCGGCCAGCGCCGCGGTGTCGGTCGCGCCGGCGACCAGCGGCGCGGCCATCAGCGGGCCGGCCGCTTGCGCCTGGCCCCACAGCATCAGCGGCAGCACGGCCAGCGAAGCGGCGATCAGGGATCTGCTTATGTGCATTTTTATTCTCCGTCAACTAGGTCGGTGGAATTAGAGTTTTCGGCGCCAGGACAAGCTGTGACTTTTTCAGGACAACACTGCCGCACTGACTCCGCACGCTTTGGGCGCGCTCCAATTCGACCCAGCGGCGTCGCACTTTGTTCAATTTCTCGAAATGCCGCCGTCGCGGGTCGCATTATTTTCGTTTAACTAACAAAAGTAATAGCTATTGAAAGAGTGGCTTGCGTCGGCATTGGCCAAATTAAATATTGTTCAGCGCCATACATATGCTTTCCGGGTGGCATACAGACGTGATGCGGCGAAATTGATACATTCGGAAATTTTTGATGGCGCGATTCGATTGCTATTTTTCCGATGTGCGCGCTACACTCGTTTCCAAAGTAGCCGGCAATCAACGCCAGGCGACATCGATACAAAGCGCGCGGGCACCACTCGCACATAAAGCGCGGTTATTCACGGGAAAAACATGAGCTCATCTACGTACCTGGCATTCGTCTGCTCCTCGCCGCCGACCGCGCCCCCCGGCTTGCCCTGACCGGGCCCCGCCCCGCTGCCGCATCCGCCGTGCAGCCCGCCAGCGAATCCGTCGCGCCGCAAGGCCGCGTCGGCGCGCTGCCTGCCACCGATACAGCGTCCCTTCCAGGGACTGGATGGATATGCTCTCGATCACAAACAAAGTTGAGCAACTGGTGTCCGAATCGCCGTTCCTGACCGAAGGGATGGCGCTGGGCCTGATCAACCTGTCCGAGCTGGCGCGGCAATTGCGCCCGCGCCTCGAGTTGGATCTGTGGAAGCCGGTCGGCCAGGCCGCCGTCGTGATGGCGCTGCGCCGCATCGCCGAGCGCCTGCCGCAGCAGGGCCTGTCGGCGCCGATCGTGCTGGCGCCGCGGATGGGCGAACTGACCACCCGCAGCGACCTGTCGATCACCACCTTCCGGCTATCGGACAACAGCAACGAATGCCAGCGCCAGCTGCTGGCGCTGGCCGAGCCGTATCCGGCCAACTTCATCACCGTCACGCGCGGCGTGCACGAAGTGCTGGTCGTGTGCAGCCGGCCGCTGGCGCACCTGGTCGATGAAGCATTCGATGGCGAGCGGCTGCTCGCGCGGGTCGAGAACCTGACGGCGCTGACCTTGCGGCTCAGTCCCGAGTCGCGCAAGACGCCTGGCGTGTATCACGCGGTGCTCAAGAAGCTGGCGTGGGACAAGATCAGCGTGGTCAACATGATGTGCACGTTTTCCGAGCTGACCATCCTGCTGGAGCAATCGCACACGGCCGCGGCGTTCTCGGCGCTGTCGCACGTCGTCGGCCACTGACGCCGGCGCGCCCGCTAGATCACTGCCGCTTCGAGCAACGTCAGCGTCTGCCGCTCCGTGTCGAGCGTGGCGCGAATTCCCATCGGCAGGGTGAACTGGTGGCGGATGTGGCCGAACGAATAGCCCGTCACCGCCGGTATCGTCAGCGGCTTCAGATGGATGTCGAGCGTCTGGTCGAGCGTCAGCGAACTGGGCTCGTCGCCCGGCCCGCACTTGTCGCAGATGCCGATCATCACGCCGGCCGCGTTCGCCAGGCCGACCGCCAGGTCGAGCTGCGTCATCCAGCGGTCGATCCGGTACGGCGCCTCGTTGACGTCTTCGAGGAACAGGATGCTGTGGCGGAAATCGGCCGCGTACGGCGTGCCGGCCAGCGCGCTGACCATGCTCAGGTTGCCGCCCATTAGCGGGCCGGTGGCCGTGCCGCCCTGTACCGCGCGGATCGCGTAATGCGGCTCGGCCCGCGCGCGCCGCTGGTTTTCCATCGCCATCGGAATGGTGTAGGTCGGCAGCGGATCCATCAGCACCGCCAGCATGTGCGCGGTCGAATAATCGGACTGGCCAGACGACGCCACCGGCCCGTGGAAGGTGACCAGGCCGGCGCGGCGGAAAATGGCCAGGTGCAGCGCGGTGATGTCCGAATAGCCGAGCAGGATCTTCGGATTGGCGCGCACCAGTGCATAGTCGAGCCCGGCCAGCAGCGAGATGCAGCCGGAGCCGCCGCGAATGCACCAGATTGCCTTCACGTCCGGATCGGCGAACATGGCGTGCAGGTCGGCCAGGCGCTGCTGCACCGAGCCGGCATAGTTGCCGTGCACTTCGCGCAGGTGGGCGCCGAGCCGCACCCGAAAGCCGAGCGCTTCGATCTTCGTCACCGACTTCTCGATCGAGGCGTCGCTGGTAAAGCCGCCCGGTGCGATCAGGCCGATCAGGTCGCCATCGCGCAGGCGGGGTGGCTTGAGCAACAGTCGTTTCATCGCATGGCCGGGGCGCCGGGGCGACGATGCCGCGCCAGCGCCGCCGGGCAGCGCCAGCGCGGCGGCGACGAAGGTGCCGAAACCGCGCCGGCTGATCTGTTTGCTACTGCTGGACATCGCTGCTCGCTCGGGCTGTGGGCGCAAAGAAAAGAAAGCCCGTCGCACAGTGCAGAAAGGCAAGTGCGACGGGCCATCAGAATCCTACTTTGACGCAATTACATGAACTTGTAGTTGGCGAACAGATTCAGCGAACGGCCGCGCGGGTCGGCAACGCGTGGCTCCCATGAGCTGCCGGCGCCGGTGTTGCTGTCGTAGGTGATGGCGAACGGTGGATCCTGGTCGAAGATGTTCTTGACGCCCGCGGTCAGGGTCAGGTTCTTGATGCCGGTGTAGCTGACGCTGGCGTGGAAGATCGAGTACGCATCGACGTCGGGGTTGTAATTGCTTGGCTTAACCAAACCGTTGGCAACACCTGGCAACACCTGGTCTTTATACCCGGCGCGGTAGACGTTGTACAAGGCAGCGCTCCAGACACCTTTCTTGAATGTTACGTTGGCGGTGTGCTTCCACTTCAGGCCGAGGTCGCCGGTGAACGTGAATCTGCCCACTTCGCTGGCGCCGAACGGGGTGTTGTCGGTGGCGCGCGATTTCTTCTCCAGCAGGTACGAGCCGTCGATGCCGGCCGACCAAGTGCCGTCCCAAACCTTGCCGTTGGTGCGGGCGCCGACTTCTACGCCGCGCGTGATGCGGGTGCCCGCATTGACCCAGCGCTGGTCGATCTGCACCAGGGTACCGGCGCTGTCGCGGATGAAGTTACCCTGGAACAGATTGTAGTTGGCGAGCAGCGTGGCCAGGGTGAACGAGTCGATCGTGTTTTCCTTGCGCACTTCCCACACGTCGAGGTTGGCCGAGAAACGTGCCGACGGCTCGAACACGACGCCGACGGTGGCCTGCTTGGCCGTTTCCGGACCGAGCGTGGTCTTGCCGCCGGTCAGGGTGTTCGGCGTGATCGATTCGCAGCCTGGCTTGGTGCTGTCGACTTTCAGCGTTGGGCACTTGGCCGGGTCGGCCAGGTCCTTGCCGGCGTACGGCGACTCGGTGATGCCGTTGAACAGCTGATTGAACGACGGCGCGCGGAAACCGGTGTTGTACGAACCACGGAACAGCAGTTGCTCGACCGGCTGGAAACGGAACGACACTTTCGGATTGAACGTGTTGCCAAAGCCGGTGTAATGATCCTGGCGGCCGGCCAGCGTCACTTCGAGCGACTTCAGTACCGGGATCATCACTTCGCCGTAGAAAGCGCGGATGTCGCGCTGGGCGTGTTGCAGCGCATTGGCATCGTCGAACGGCGCGTTGAGGATCACCGGGCGCGCGCTGGCGGCGCGGGCGTCGCCGTTGAACGAGTATTCTTCGCGGCGGATATCGGTGCCGATGGCGCCGAGGATGGCGCCGGCCGGCAGCGTGTACAGCTCGCCCGACATCGAGGCGTCGGCCTGGGTCAGCGTGGTCTTGCCGCCGTACAGGATGACGCCTTTGGCCGACGTGCTGTTGATCAGGTCGATCGCCGCCTGGGTCTGCTTTTCGCCGGCCTTCAGGAACGGGTTGATGATGCCGGTGCCGAGGGCGTTGGCCAGCGCGACCGTGTAGTTGTAGCCGCTGCCGACCCTCGATTGCGACTCGCTGGACGCGCGCGAAATGCCGACGCGGTAGTCAAACTTGCCGATCGTGCCATCGGCGCCGAGCAGGAAGCGGCCGGCCTTGGTGGTCGTCTCGATTTCGCGGTTGCCGCACTCCATGCAGCGCCAGCGGTAAGCCAGCGGCAGGCCACGGTTCGCTTCCAGCGTCGGGAATACCGCGATCAGGCCGTTGACCACGCCGTTGTAGGCCGCGCCGGTGCTCGGGTAGAACGAACTGGCGGTAAATGTCGTCGTGCCCGGCGAAATCTGGTTCGGCGAGAAACTCTTCTTCACCGTGGTCTCCGAACCGACGGCTTCGGCGAACACCTGGGCGCTGCCCAGCTTCATCGTGGCGCGGATCACCCCGTTATCGCTCGAGACGGGCTGCTGCAGCACGGCGGCGCGGCCGGTATCCCAGGCGCAACCATATTTCGCGGAAGCGGTATCCCACAGTTTTTCGTCGTACGCGCCCATCCCGTCGATGGTGGCGCAACCGGCGCCGCCGGGCAGATCGAGCAGGCTGATGCCGTTGTAGGTCTGGGTGCCGCCGCCCGGGATGGTCGGGCCGCTGCTACCCGTGCGCGCCAGGAACGACGGGCCGACGGTCGTGGCGAACAGGTTGGCGAACGGCGCGCCGCGGGTGTCGACCGACAGGCCGCGGTCGGGCTGGAAGGTGTTGACGAAGTCGCGCTGGTTGCCGCGCAGCGCGTCGTTCTGGCTGTGGGCAGCGGTGGCAAGCACGTTAAAGCCGTTGACATTGAGGTCGCCGAAGCCGCCGACCACGGACACCCGTTTGATGTTGCCGCCGCCCGCCTCGGTGACATCGGTAAACGCCTGCGCCTCGAGGCCAGTGTAGTTTTTCTTCAGGATGAAGTTGATCACGCCGCCGATGGCGTCGGTGCCGTAGATTGCCGAGGCGCCGTCTTTCAGCACTTCAACGCGCTCGACGGCCGCAAACGGGATCGAATTGAGGTCGACCGTGGAGCCCTTCATGCCGTATGTCGCGACCCGGCGGCCATTGAGCAGGACCAGGGTACTATCGGCGCCTTGGCCGCGCAGGTTGGCCGACGACGCGCCGTTGTTGCCGCGTTGGGCGCCGGAGGTGACGTCGGCGTTACTGGCCAGATTGTCGGAACCGTTGCCGTTGACGTTGAGCGTCATGATCAGCTGCTCGGCGGAGACGATGCCCTGTTCTTCCAGCTGCTTGCGGGAGATGATCTCGACCGGCAACGCGCCTTCCTTGGCGATCCGCTTGATCGAGCTACCCGTGATCTCCACGCGCTGCATGGCCTGCTGCGCGGGCTGAACCGGTTGCACTACTTGCGACATGGCGGGACCGGCAGCGCCGATCAGTGCAATCAGGTGAGCGAGTTTCTTTAACTTCACGGGTGTATCTCCTTGGGTTTCTCTTGAGCGGTGTATCCAAACTTCTGCCTGGACGACGAATCTTTTTTACGCGTAATGTCTTTGCAATACGTTAAGGTCCATTTCAGAGTAAGCGCAGCGGCGCGCCGCAATCCAATGAAATAACCTGTTGCAACTATAACTTTTAGGAATGTATGCCCGGTGCATAGTTAGCGAGCCATTCTACTGACTCGTTGACGCTGTGCAAGGTCGACATCCAGATAACGCCAATTGGTCAATTCAACCGGGTGACGCTTGTAGTTTTTAAGCCACGGTTGACGCAGGTCGGCCGAAATCACATGGCTTAATGGCACCCACGGGTTGTACGCGTGGATCAGCTGGTTCATCTCCAGGAACAGCTTCTGGCGCGCCGGCGAATCGGCCAGCGCGCGCGCCTGCTCGTAGCGCTGGTTGTAATCAGGCAGGTTGAAGCGCGCGTAGTTGGCGCGCCCGGCGTTCGGCCCGTACAGCAACTGGTAGAAGTTGTCGCCGTCCGGGAAGTCGGCGATCCAGTTGCTCTCGAACATCATCACCTTGCCGAGGCGCGACGCCTTGATGATTTCGGTCTTCTTGTCGGTAACGAAGGTGACGCGCAGGCCGATCGCGTTCAGGTTCTTGCGCCACAGTTCGTCGCGCAGGCGCCCGCCCGCGGTCGCTTCGCTGTGCATCGTCAACGTCAGCGGCACGTTGCCCGGCGCGCGCCGAAAGCCATCCTGGTCGCGCTTGTCGTAGCCGAAACGGTCCAGCAGCGCGTTGGCCAGCACCGGGTCGTACGGCACCGGGCTGCGGTAGGCCGGATCGTAGCCGAGCACGTTCGGCGGCAGCGGTGACTGCGCCTTGATGGCGAAGCCCTTCTTGAGCAGGCGGATGTCCTCGGCGCTGTCGTAGCCGAGCGCGATGGCGCGCCGCAGCGCCACCTTGTCCTTGCCGTAGCCGCCCAGCACCGGGTCGTCCATGTTCATCCACATGTAATACGTCTGCATCACCGGGAAGCGGTACAGCTGCACGCCCTGTGCCGCCAGCGCCGGTTTCAGCTTGCCGTCGGCGATCACCATGTCGGTCATCGATTCGGGCACCTGCTCGAGGTAGTCGTAGTCGCCGCCGAGAAAACCGAGCATGCGGCCCTGGAACTCCTCGGCAATCTTGACTTCGACGCGGTCGACTATCGGCAGGCGCTTGCCTTCGAGCGCGCCGGCGATGGCCTGGTCGGCGGCGTCGGCGCCGGCCGTGGCGTGAAACACCGCCTGCGCATCGCGGTTGGCCAGCAGCACGATCTTGTCGCTGCGCTTCCATTCGCCGATCCTGAACGGGCCGGTGCCGACCGGGTGGTTGCCGACCTGGCCCGGGTAGGCTTCGATGACCTCGCGGGCGACGACGGCGCTGGCGGGCGTGGCCATATAGAACAGGAAATTGTTGTCCGGCGCCGACAGCCGGATGCGCAAGGTGTAGCGGTCGACCGCCTTGATGCCCTCGAACGGGGCGTCGTAGCTGAACTTGTCCTTGAGGGCGGCGTCGCCGGCGATCTTCCCCTCGAACAGGCTCAGCCATGGCGACTTGAGCATCGGGTCGTACAGCCGTTTCAGGCTGTATACATAGTCGGCAGCGGTCAGTTCGCGCTGGGCGCCCTTGAAGGCGGGGTCGGGCGTGAAATGGATGCCCGGCCGGATCTTGAACGTATAGGTCAGGCCGCCATCGCCGACGATGGGCATGGCGACGGCTGTGTTTTCGCGCAACTTGAGAGGACGCGCCAGGTAATCGTAGCGCAGCAGTGGGTCGAACAGGTTCTCGAGCAGGCTGAGCGACGCGATGTCGGACGCCACCGCCGGATCGAGGCCGGTTTCGCTGGTCGACAGGAACAAGTGCAGCGTCTTGACGCCGTCAGGCGCCGCCTGGGCGAGCGGCGTTGCGATGCAAGACGCGGCAAACAACAGGGCGGCGGCGGTTTGGCTGAGTTTCATGGTTGAAGTCCGAATTGGGCGATGGCTATGATATGCGAGCGCGAGCCGGCCGCGCAGAAAATTCCTCCCTTAACGCTGGGGTCAGGTCTGACATTTCGGACATTTTCACGGGGTCAGGTCTGACAGAGGGGGAATGTCAGACCTGACCCCAGCGTTGGCGGGGCTCCGGGCCTTCGCCTGCATAACTTTTTTGCATACAATCAATGCAATCTTTCATCGTTCTCGGCTAACCTGCGCCTATACTCTCGCTGCACAATCGCGCTCACCCAACACGAACATAGTCGACGAATATGGCACTAAATTACATCTGGTCTGGTTTCTTCCTGGTTGGTTTCGTGGCGGCGCTGGGTCAATGGCTGTTTCTTGGCGATAGCGAAATCTTCAAGCGCGTCGTCGACGGCACCTTCAGTTCGGCCAAGATAGCGGTGATGGACATCGCCTTGCCGCTGGCCGGCGTCATGACCTTGTGGCTGGGCATCATGAATATCGGCGAACGGGCCGGCGCGGTCGACCTCATCGCCAGGGTGATCGCGCCGTTCTTTGCGCGCATTTTCCCCGGCGTGCCGCGCAATCATCCGGCCAATGGCCACATGGTGATGAATTTTTCGGCAAACATGCTCGGCCTCGATAATGCGGCCACCCCGTTCGGCCTGAAGGCGATGGAGAGCCTGCAGTCGATCAATCCGAACAAGGACGAAGCCAGTGACGCCCAGATCATGTTCCTGGTGCTGCAGACGTCCGGACTGACCATCATCCCACTGTCGATCATGGCCCAGCGCGCCATTCTCGGCGCCAAGGATCCGTCCGACATCTTTATTCCGTGCCTGATCGCTACCTTCTTCTCCACCCTCACCGCCATCATCACGGTGGCCCTGCGTCAGCGCATCAACCTGTTCGACCGGGTCGTCGTCGCATGGCTTGGCGGCACCACCGCTGTCATCGGCGGCGGTGTCTGGTATCTGGCCAACTTCCTCACCAAGCCCGAAATTGAACTGTTTTCGAAGATCACCAGTAACCTGGTGCTGTTCTCGATCATCGCCGTCTTCATCGCCGGCGCGCTGCGCAAGCGGGTCAACGTCTACGAAGCCTTCATCGAAGGCGCCAAGGGCGGCATCCAGACCTCGCTGACCATCATCCCCTACCTGGTCGGCATGCTGGTGGCGATCAGCGTGATCCGCAATTCCGGCGTGCTCGGCATGATCGTCGGCGCCGTCGACTGGGTGCTGATCAACCTGGGCATCAATAACGACTGGACCGGCGCGCTGCCGACCGCGCTGATGAAGCCGCTGTCGGGCAGCGGCTCGAAGGCGATGATGATCGATACCATGACGACCTACGGCGTCGATTCCTTCGTCGGCCGCCTGTCGGCCATCATGCAAGGCGCCGCGGACACCACGTTCTACATCATCGCCCTGTACTTCGGCTCGGTTGGAATCCGCAAGACCCGCTACGCCATTTCGGCCGGCCTGATCGCCGACGTTGCCGGCGTCGTTGCCGCCATCTTCGTCGCTTACCTTTTCTTCGGCTAATCAAGGACGCCACCATGTTTCGACGCATCGCCATTGCCGCCGCCCTGTTCGCCTGGCTACCGCTTGCCCAGGCGCAGTTGCCTGAACCGGTCGCCTCCCGGATGGCCACCGGCGGCATCGCGCTTGACGCGATCAGCGTGCTGGTGCTGCGCGGCGACACCACGGTCGTGTCGCACCTGGCCGACCGCCCGATGCAGCCGGCCTCGACGATGAAGCTGGTGACCACCCTGGTCGGCCTCGAGCAGCTCGGGCCGGCGTTCAAGGGCCGCACCGAACTGCGCGCCAGCGCCGATGTCGTGCGCGACGTGCTCAAGGGCGACCTGGTGCTGCGCGGCGGCGCCGACGCTGACTTCAGCGGCGAGGTGCTGGAAAAGATGCTGCAGACCTTGCGCAACCAGGGCATCCGCCGCATCGACGGCAACCTGGTGCTGGACCGCTCGCTGTTTTCGCCCAGCCGCACCGACGTCGGCCTGCCGCCGTTCGACGGGTCGCCCGACGCGTACTACAACGTCATCCCCGACGCGCTGCTGGTCAACAAGAACATGCTGCAGATCGACATGCGCTCGACCGACCGCAAGCTGGCGCTGGTGATGCAGCCGCCGCTCGACCGCGTCACGCTCGATTCGGCCATGACCTTGATCGACGCCGACTGCGCCAAGTGGGAAGACGGCTGGAAGCAGCCGCAGGTCCAACAAATGGGCGGCAAGCTGAAGGTGGTGCTGCAGGGCACCTTCCCGAAAAACTGCGCCAAGGGGTACAGCATCAACGTCGTCGACCGCCAGGATTACGTCGGCCGGCTGTTCCGCGGCACCTGGAAAAAGCTGGGTGGCTCGTTCAGCGGCGACGTCACCGAAGGCGTTGCCGCGCCGGACACACGCATCCTCGCCGAGCACGCCTCGCGCCCGCTGCCTGAAGTGGTGCGCGACATCAACAAGCCGTCCGACAACGCGCTGGCGCGCACCGTGTTCCTCAGCCTGGGCAGCCTCGAGGCCGATCCGGTGCTGGGCAGCCGCCCGATCGCCGCCAGCGCCGAAACGACCTTTTCGCGCGCCGACCGCGCGGTGCGCCAGTGGATGCGCCAGCACAATATCAACGACGAAGGCCTGGTGATGGAAAACGGCTCCGGCCTGTCGCGCACCGAACGGATCACCGCGGTGCAGATGGGCGGCCTGCTGCAAGCCGGCCTGCGCAGCGACTGGGCGCCGGAGTTCCAGGCCAGCATGCCGATTGTCGCCGTTGACGGCACCATGCGCCGGCGCCTGAAGGACAGTCCGGCCGCCGGCCGCGCGCGCCTGAAGACCGGCACCTTGAACAACGTGACGGCGGTGGCCGGCTACGTGCGCGATGCCGCCGGCCAGCAGTGCGTGGTGGTGGCGATGCTCAACGGCGACAACATCGGCAGCGGCAAGGGCCGCGTGGTACTCGACGCGCTGGTCGACTGGGTCGCGCGCAGCGGCGTCGAGCCGGCCACGTTAGTGGCCAGGCCACAGTGATCGGCCGCAAGGTCACTGCAGGGGTCCGACCCGTTTTTTTCTGTTAGGGTCAGACCCCGGAGTTACCGGCGTCAACCAAGATGTCAACAGCACCGATGGCGCACAAACGATTCTACTCCGGCATGTTCGCGAACGACATGAACAGAACCAGCGGATTCGATGGGAGGGGAATGAAGCCATACTTCCGATAGAAACCTGCCGCCTGGTCGTCCTTCGCATCGACGAACAATGACCATCCCCCGACCTCCAGCGCGGCGGCGCGCGCTCGTCTCATCGCATCAACTAACAAATATTCGCCGTAGTGCTTTCCCTGTTCGCCTTGCTGAACGCCGAGCCGGGCCAGCGTTATTCCGGGTAGGTTCCTTGGCAATTTTTTCGCTATTTCTCGGGGTAGCGCTTCCTTGGGTGTCATGCTGCGCAGAGCGAGCGCATAATATCCCAGCACTACTTGGGGGAAGTCAGCGTCCACTAAGACAAATGTTTGCGAAAGTGAATTGTCTTGATGCTGCCTGGCGATCGATCCCAACCAATTGTTCAGCACATCGTTCCCGCAATTAAAACTTTTTACGTCATGTATTTTTTCCAGTGCGACTACGAACGGAGTCATCATTTGCCTTATTTCCATGTCTTCCGAACGCTTTCTTCAGCGCTGAATTTGGCGGCGTAGGGTTGTCGAGCATTTTTATGAATAAGGCTGCATCCTCGCGGGAAAAATATATCGTTCGTTCGTGATCGATAATCTTGTCCGCTTTTTCGATCGCAGCTTGGATCAAGAACTGATTCAAAGTTGCGCCCGTCAAGTCTGCTGCCGCCTGCAGCTTTGTTGCTATGGGTTGGGATACGCGAGCCGTGATCCGATCCCTGTTTTCCGTGGCGCTCATAGGTACACCCTTGCGTTTGCGTTTCCGTCATTTTCGCCGCCCTTCTTGACCGCGACAGAGCGAGCATAGCACGCGTGGCGCCATCTTGGCACCAGGCTGGCGCCAAATTGACGGCAGTTAAAGTTTTCCGAAAGTCTGGCACCTCAGCGGCGAAAAGGTCTCAGGGCTAAGGGGAGCGAGAGCGAAGTTGATCAAAGAACGCGCCGGAACGTCTGCCGCACCACGTTGCGGTCGCCGCAATCGTAATGCCACCACTCCGTGGTGATGCCCTGAAAGCCCGCCTGCACCATGGCGTCGCGCAGCAGTTGGCGGTTGGCCACCTGTGCCGCCGTGATCTCGCCGCGCGCCAGGAACTGCGGTTCGAGCGCAGGATGCGAACGGTCCGTCATGTCGTCGAACCCGGTGCCCATGTCGAGCTCGCGCCCGGCCTCATCGAGAATCGTGATGTCGAGCGCCATGCCGAACGAGTGGATCGAGCCGCGCTCCGGATTGGCCAGGTACATCTGCAATTCGGTGCCGGCCAGCGCCTCCCACAGCTGCTCCTGCACCCGCTGCGGGCGCAGCGCGTCGAGCACCAGCGCCGTGCAGCCGGGCCGCTGCTGTGCCAGCCACGCCACCACTTTTTCCAGCGCCGCCGCCGCATCGCGGTGCAGCCAGGCGCAGTCGAACGGAGAGTACAGGTCGCGCCCGACAAAGTTGTCGGCGCCGGCGTATCGCAGGTCCACCGCAATGCCGGCAATCGTCGACAGGTGGCGGAACTCTTCGCTGCCGGCGATGTCTTCGCTGGCCACTGTGTGCTTCATTTGAACCATTCCTATTCGATACAGGCGCGCGCGGTTGCGCCGATGCTGTTGGCCAGTTCGCGTGCGCCGTGCGACAGCGGCGCGTGGCTCGCGGTCAGCAAGAACAGCTGCACCGGAATTGCCGGCGCCCAGGCGCGCCGCTGCACCTTGCTGTCGACCGCCGAGGCGGCCGTGAACGGGTCGACAACGGCCATGCCGGCGCCGGCTTCCACCAGCGAACGGGCGATCTGGTACGTCTGCACCACCGTGTGAAACAGCGGATGCACGCCCTGCGCCTCGCAGGCGGCCACGACCATGTCGCCGAGCGGATCGTTGTCGGCGTGGCCGATCAGTTCGCCGCTGAGGCCGTCCGCCGACACCGGCAGCAGGCTGTCGGCCGCGCTCCAGCTGCCGGCCGGCGCAATCACCGTCATCACGCCTTGCGCGATCGGTTCGGCCACGATGCCGGGGTGGCGCGGATCCTGCAGCGACAGCGCCATGTCCGCTTCGCCGAGGCGCAGCGCGTTGACGATCTCGCTGGTGTGGAACGTGGCCAGCTCGCAGCGCGTGGCCGGAAAATCGCGCCGCCAGGCCGACATCGCCGCCGGCAGCACGCTGATGGCAATCGTCGGCGTCGACACCAGCCGGATGGTTTCCACCGCGCGGCCCTTCAGGCTGGCGGCGAGGCGGCGGATGCCCTGCAGGTCGCGGTTCAGCTTTTCGGTCTCGACGAACAGGCGGTGCGCTTCGGGCTTCGGATACAGCTTGCCGCGCACGCGCTCGAACAGCGGCATGCCCAGTTGCAGCTCGGCGTGCTGCAGCACCTTCGTCACCGCCGGCTGCGAAATATGCAGCACCTGGGCGGCGCCGCTGATCGTGCCAACTTGCATGATCGCGTGAAAGACTTCGATATGACGCAGGCGCATGGCCTCAACCTTCCATTAACGGCAACCCGCGGGCGCCAATCCATTCAGCATATAACAAATAGCTGGCGGCGGCGCCTCAAGGCGCCTTCGGCGCCGGCGTCGTCAGCACTTCGAGCAGCGCCGCCGTCTCGGCGTCCGGTGTGCCGTCGATGATGGCAGGGCGGTATTTCATCTGGAACGACGTGATCACCGACTTGGTGACAGCGTCGAGTTCGCCGGTCTTCGGCACCGCGTAACCGTGCGTGGCCAGCTTCTGCTGGAACCAGGCCACGTCCGGCAGCTGCAGGTCGTACTGCGGCCGCACCGCCACCACGCGCGCCGCGTCCGGCCACACGATCAGGCCGGCTTGCGCCAGCTGGAACCACGGGAACATCGGCCCCGGGTCCTGCTTGCGGCCCGGCGCGATGTCGCTGTGGCCGAGAATGTTCTCCGGCGGCACCTGGTGCTTGGCGACGATTTCCTTCAGCAGCAAGATCAGCTGGTCGATCTGCGCTTGCGGGAACGGATACCAGATGCGCCCGTTCGGCCCTTCGGTAAAGCCCGGGTTGACGATCTCGATGCCGACCGAACTGCCGTTGATCATCGTGTAGCCTTTCCAGTTCGACACGCCGGCGTGGTTGGCCTGGCGCGTCTCGTCGACCAGCTTGTAGATGACCGGCTCGGCCTGGTCGGTCAGCAGGTAGTGGCTGCTGACAACCTGCGTGGTCAGTATCTTGATCGAGCTGGGCAGGTTGCTGACTGTGTAATGAATCACGATGAATTTCACGCGGCTGCTCTGGCCGACGGCGTTGAGCGACGTGTCGATGCGCGGCCCCTGGCTGGCACAACCGGAGAGCAGGGCGATGATCAGGGCGGCAAGCAGTGTTTTCGTTTTCATGGTCGGAATGTGAAGTGGGTTATTTGGCAATCCGCGCCGCGGCGTGGTGCGCCTGGCTGACGGTCTGGGTCAGTGCTATGTCGGACGGCAAGGCGGCGCGCATGGCGCCGAAAATACTCGGGTGCAGCGCGGCCGCGCGGCCTGCCAGCGCCACCGGGCGCACGCCGAAGCGCTCGGTCAGCGCGCGCGCCAGCCGCGCCAGCTCGAGTCCGGCGCTGTGCAAAATGGCGGCGGCGGCCGGGTCTTCGACACTGGCGGCGACGGCCAGCGCCAGCTTGCCCACTTCGCCGCGTTCCTGGCCGTAGATGAACTGGCGCGAGAACGACCAGTCGTCGCCGCCGACGTGCTCAAACACCGCGCGCGCCATCGCCGACTGCCGCCAGCGGCCCGGGCACTCGTCTTCGTTGCGCCAGATCTGGCGCAGCGCTTCGCGGGCGATCCAGAAGCCGCCGCCGCCGTCATCCAGCATCACGCCGCGTCCGCCGGCGCGGTGGAACTGCTGCTCGGCGTCGATGAAGGCGCCGATCGAGCCGGTGCCGGCGTACACCAGGTAGCCTTCGCCCGGCGCGAAACTGTCGAGGTAGGCAATTTCGATATCGTTGCACAGCGTGACGGCCTGGGCATTCAGCCCGAGCAGCTCGGCCAGCCAGCGCTGCAACTGTTCGCCGTCGCCGCCGAACCCGGTCATGCCGGCGCGCACGCAGACCGGACGGCCATGCAGCAGCACCGCGCGGGCCAGCTCGGCAAAATTGGCGTGCACCGTCTGGCGGCCGGCCGCGCTGCCCATCTGCAATGCCGACAGGCCGGCCACCTGGCCTTCGGCGACGATGGCGCCGACCGCGTCGGCCAGCGCCCAGCGCGTCTGGGTGCCGCCGGCGTCGATGCCGAGGCCGAACGCGCCTGGAACAACTGCTTGGTTCATGCTGATCGGTCCTCTATTTGACCGATACCGGCACGCGCGCGCTCTCGTTGCCCAGGCGGTCGACCGCGTTGACGAACACCGCGCTGGCGGCGCCCAGTTTCGGGTCGTCGGCGATGCTGATGTCGGCGCGCGACGCCGGCGTCACGGCGAAGCGCCACTCATTGCCGTAGCGCGACCAGATCGCATACTGTGTGTTGTCCTTGCCTGGCGACAGCTTCAGGCTGACGCCCTTGCCGTCGCGCCGGGCGCTGACGCTCGGCACGCCAGGCGCGACGGTACCGAGCCACGGCGTTGCCGGCACCAGCGCCGGCCCCGCGTAGTGACTCGCCTTGAGCTGGTCGGTGATGCCCTTGCGGTTGCCCATCAGCGCAGCCATGCTGAAGTGCACGTGGCCGGTGGCGCCCGGGCGCGTGCGAGTCACGCCGACCTGCTGGACGATTTCTTGCGGCTGGAAATCCTTGGTCGGCGCGCCGATCCGGCTGGTAAACAGCCCCGGCCAGATGTGGCGGCCCTTGCGGTTCTGCGCTACCCAGTAGTCGAGCAGCACCGGATACGACTGCGGCGGCGCCGCGATCGACCAGTACAGCTGCGGCGACAGGTAGTCGAGCCAGCCGTTTTCCAGCCACAGCTCGGCGTCCGCGTACAGCTTGTCGTACTGGCTGAAGCCGACGATGCCGGCCGGGCGCAGCGCCGGCTTGCCCAGGCCAAACGGGCTGATGCCGAACAGCACCCAGTTCTTTTCGCGGTGAATGCCGGTGTACAGCGCCTCGATCAGGCGGTTGACGTTGTCGCGCCGCCAGGCCGAGCGATCGAGCTTGCCGCCGGACTGCAGGTAGCGCTGCCAGGCCGGCTGGTCGGGGAAGTCGAGCTCGGTCCTCGGCGCATTGCCGTCGAGCGCCGCCGCTTCACCGGCAGCGCCGGGCGCCTCGATCGGGTACGGATAGAAGTAGTCATCGATGTGCACGCCGTCGATGTCGTAGCGGCGCACCACGTCGAGCACGACGTCGAGCGTCTGCTTCGACGCCGATTCCTCGGCCGGGTCCATCCACAGGAACTTGCCGTAGGTCTTCACCGCAGCGGGATTGAGCTTGGCGATGTGGTTGGCGGACACCGGCGACTTGGCGCCCGAGTGGCGTGCCCGGTATGGGTTGAACCAGGCGTGCAGCTGCAGGCCGCGCGCATGCGCTTCGGTCACCCAGAACTTCAGCGGATCGTACATCGGCTGCGGCGCCGCGCCTTGCGTGCCGGTCAGGTATTCGGTCCACGGCTCCAGCTTGGACGGGTAGATCGCGTCGGCGCTCGGGCGCACCTGCAGCACCACCGCGTTCAGGTTCATCGCGCGGGCGCGGTCGAGGATGGCGATCGCCTCGGCCTGCTGCTGCGCCGGATTCAAATTCGGCTTGGTCGGCCAGTCGATGTTGGCCACCGTCGACACCCAGGCGGCGCGAAATTCGCGCGGCGCCGCCGGCGGCAACGACGTCGGACCGGCCGGCAGCGCGCCTGGCGTGACGGCGCCCGGTGCGGCGACGACCGCGGGATCTTTTGGCTTGACCGTGGTGCAGCTTGCCAACAGCGCGGCAATCGACAGCGCGCCGGCGAGCCAGCCGATTTTTTTGGTAGTAGGTTGCACGAGAACTCCGTTTTTTAAACTTTGACAAACCATTTATTGCGCCACATGATCCAGGCGATGCCGAACATGAAGGCGTTAAACAGCAGAGCATAAAGCAAGGACGTATTCACCGGCGCGATCGGCAGCGCGCGGATCGGCGCATACAGCATCCTGCCGAGCGACAGCAAGCTGCCGTCGGGCTGAGTGAATTTGATAAAGCCGAGCATCTTGGCGATCAGCCCGGACATCGCGAAGATGAACAGCGCGTTCATGCCGTAGATGACGAACGGGCGGCTCCAGCGGCCGGCCGCTTCGCGCAGCGCCGCGCTGGGCGTCACGTCCAGCAGCCAGTAAAAAGCGGCGAACGCCAGCAGCGCCCAGCCGCTCATCAACAGGCAGTACGACGGCGTCCACAGGCTCTTGTTGATCGGCATAAGGGTGGCGTCGAGAATCGAGCCGAGCGCCAGCAGCACCAGGCCGGCCAGCAGCAGCCACACGGTCTGTTCGCTGCGCGGCGTGTTCGATAACAGCCAGCGCCCGGCCAGCACGCCGACCAGTTGGCTGCACAGCGCGGGAATGGTGCTGACCAGCCCTTCCGGGTCCCACGTTTTTGCCTGCACCCACAGGTGCTTGCCCAGCACGAGCCGGTCGAGCCAGGCGCCGATGTCCTTGCCCGGCTCCAGTACGCCGGCGCCGATGCCGGGCACCGGCACCCACAGCATCAGCACCGAATACGCAGCCAGAAGGGCGGCGATCCAGCCGAGCTGCTGGCGCCAGCTGCAATACACGACGATCGGCGCGGCCAGCAGGGTGCACACGGCAATGCGCTGCAGCACGCCGGGAATCCGCACGGTGGCGAAATTAAAATTGGGCATCAGGTTCAGCGCGAAGCCGATCAGGAAGATCAGCAGAGCGCGCACGGCCAGCTTGCGCAGCAACGTCGGCTTGTCGAAACCGGCCGCGGCCAGGCGCCCCAGCGACAACGCCATCGACACGCCGCCGATAAACAGAAAGAACGCAAAGATCGTGTCGGTGAAGGTCCAGCCGTTCCACTTGGCATGGGCCAGCTGCGGATACAGGTTGCCCCAGTCGCCGGGATTATTCACCAGCACCATGGCGGCGATGGTGAAGCCGCGAAATGCGTCCAGCGATGTCAGGCGGGTCCCGGTATCCTTCATCGGCGCTACTTCTTGCCGAACTCTGGGTCGATCTTCACCATCGCCGCCATGATGAACGCCGGAATCGTCATCACGCAGACGTAGATGAAGAAGTGCTGGTAGCCAAGGTATTCCTGGATGCGGCCGCTGACCATGCCCGGCACCATCATGCCGAGCGCCATCAGGCCGGTGCAGATGGCGTAGTGGGCGGTCTTGTGCTCGCCGTCGGCCACCATGATCATGTACATCATCATGGCGGTAAAGCCGAAGCCATAGCCGAACTGTTCAAGCGCCAGGAAGGCCGACACCACCACCAGGTCCTGCGGCTGTGCGCTGGCCAGGTAGACGAACACCAGGTCGGGAATGTGCACCGAGAACACCATCAACCACAGGCAGCGCTTCAGGCCAAGCCGCGAAATGACGTAGCCGCCGAGCAGTCCGCCGAGCACCAGCGCGCTCACGCCGACGGTGCTGTAGGCAATGCCAACCTGCGTGGTAGTCAGGCCCAGCCCGCCCTTGACGACCGGATCCATCAGGAACGGCGCGACCAGCTTGAGCAGTTGCGACTCGCCCAGCCGGTACGTCAAGATGAAGCCGAGGATCAGCCAGATGTCGCGTCGCTTGAAGAACGCGCCGAAGGTGGCGAAGAATTCCTTTAAGTAATTATCGGTCTGCACCACCGCGTGGTCCTCGAGCGGGCGCGGCAGCACGAAGCGGTGGTACACGCACAACAGCAGGAACATGGCCGCCAGCACGAAAAAGACAACCGACCAGGCGAAGTGGACATCGCCCGTACGCTCGGTCAGCTGGCCGGCCAGGTACACCAGGCCGCCCTGGCCGGCCAGCATGCCGAGCCGGTAGAAGGTGCTGCGCACGCCGACGAACGCGGCCTGCTGCTGCTGGCGCAGGCCCAGCATGTAGAAGCCGTCGGCGGCAATGTCATGGGTGGCCGAACTGAACGCCATCAGCCACATCACCGCCAGGCTGGCCTGGAAAAAGCCGGGCAGGCGCATCGTCAGCGCCACCATCGCCAGCGACGCGCCGATCACCAGCTGCAGGCCGACGATCCACCAGCGCTTGGTGCGGAACATGTCGACCACGGGCGACCACAGCGGCTTGATCACCCACGGCAGGTACAGCCAGCTGGTGTAGAGCGCGATGTCGGTGTTCGAAATGCCGAGGTCCTTGTACATCACCACCGAGAGCATCATCACGATGACGTACGGAATCGACTGGCTGAAATACAGGGACGGGATCCATGCCCACGGACGGCTCTTCACTGGTGCTTTTTGCATAGGTCTTTCGTGATCGAGCCGTGCATCGTGCTTTATGCGGCGAGTGCCTGGCGCACGCTGCCGCGCGCCACCTCGAGCAAGGCCCTGGCCTGGTCGATACTGGTTTTTTTAGACAGGGCCACGATGGCGACCTTGACGTGGAAATCACATTGTTCCAACGCCGCGCGGGCCGCGCTTTCGTCGGCGCCGGTGGCAAACATCGTCAGCCGTACCGCGCGCAGCACCAGCTTGGCGTTGGTCGGCTTCAAGTCTACCATCAGGTTGCCATAGACCTTGTTCAAACGCACCATCAGCGCCGACGAAAATGTGTTCAGCGCGATCTTTTGCGAGGTGCCCGCTTTCAGCCGCGTGCTGCCGGAAATGATTTCGGCGCCGGTGTCGAGCGTGACGCCGATCTCGGCTTCGCCGGCCACCGGCGAATCGGTATTGTTGGCAAAGCCGACCGTCAACGCACCGGCCGCGCGGGCGGCGCGCAGCGCGCCCAGCACGTACGGCGTGGCGCCGGACGCGGCCAGCAGCAGCACCACGTCGTTGGCCGTCGGCTTGGTGGCGATCAGGTCGGCGGCGCCCTGCTCGAGGTCGTCCTCGGCGCCTTCGACGGCGACGAACATGGCCTGCTGGCCGCCGGCCAGCAGCGCCAGCGCGCGCTCATGCGGCCAGGAAAAGGTCGGGTACAACTCCACGCTGTCGAGCAGGCCAAGGCGGCCCGACGTGCCGGCGCCGACATAGATCAGGCGCCCGCCCGCTTCCATCCGCGGCACCGCGGCGGTGACGGCGGCGGCCAGGCGCGGCGCCGCCGCGCGCACCGCCTTGACGGCGTTGGTCTGGTCGTCGACCAGCGTATTGATCAGTTCGGTCGTCGGATACTGGTCGAGCTGCGCGTGTTCCGCGGAGGGAGTTTCTGTTTTGAGCATGCCGTCTGACGTGGATGGGTGGTTGCTACCAGTGTAATACCAACCACCGGGCGCATCCCATGAAAGGAGATGCCGCGGCCATTCCGAAAAGTTATGCAGACTTCACCATCGTTTTACGAAACCCGTCGCATTTCCGCTACAAAATCGTAGTGGTCGCTGCGGCAATACGAGTGCGTCAGCTCGACCGCCTGGCCCGACTCGAGATAGCCGATGCGCGTAATGAACAGCACCGCCTGGCCTTCCGGAATGCCGAGCTGGCCGGCCAGGATCGCCGGCGCGTTCATCGCGCGGATGTGCTGCAGCGCGCGCACCGGCATGTGGCCCGTCAGCGCCAGGTGTTCGTACAGCGAGCCGCCGACGCTGTCCGGGCGCGGCAGCACGCTGGCCGGAATCACGCTGACCTCGTAGGCCATGACGACGTCATCGGCCAGGCGCAGCCGTTCGAGGCGGGCGACGCGCGCGTGCGGCGACAGCCCCAGGCTCAGTTGCTCGTCGGCGGCGGCGACGACGATGGCGCGCTTCAGCCATTGCGAGCGCGGCCGGTAGCCGCGCTGCAGCAGCTGCTCGGAAAAACTCGACAGGTTCGACAGCGGCTGCTCGATGCGCGGCGCGATGTAGTTGCCCGAGCCGCGGCGGCGCACCACCAGCCCCTGGCCGACCAGCTGGTCGATCGCCTTGCGCGCCGTCACGCGCGACACGTCGAGCTGCTCCGACAGCAGGCGCTCCGACGGCAGCGCCTGATCGACCTGGTAGCGGCCTTCCCGCACATCCTGGATCAGCTTGCGCGCCACCTGCATATATAGAGGGGAATTGTCGTTCAAGTTGGCCCTGAAGTCGGTACTCGTATCGCTCATTGTTGTCTTTCGATCGGTCCGGCACCGGCCTGACCCCGCGTGGCAGCATTTTATCCCGACTTGATCGGCCCAGTCATCAGGCATGATGCCGTATCAAAAGTTATAGCACATTAACTTCAATTCATTGGCTCCCGCCCGAAGCTGTCCCTTATGCTGTGATGAAAACAACCAAGGAGACCACGATGCAACAGGGTAGGCGTACATTGCTTGGACTGGCCCTGCTGGGCGGCATGAGCCGGCTGGTCAATGCGGCGCCGGCCGGCGACGGCGCGCTCGACCGCGAGCTGGCCGCCATTGCCGCCGACCCCGATTGCACCCTGGCCAGCCTGTCGGTGCTCGCCATCCGCGCCGGCAAGGTCGTGTACGAGCGCCAGTTCGGCCAGCGCTTCCTCGGCGCCGCCGCCGCGCCGTCCCGCCCGGCCGACCAGCACACCTTGTACCGCATCGCCTCGATCTCGAAGATGATGACCACGCTGGGTGTGATGATGCTCGTCGAGCAGGGCAAGCTCGCGCTCGACGCCGACGCCGGCGCCTACCTCGGCTTCCCGCTGCGCAATCCCAACTTCCCGCAGCGCGTCGTCACCTTGCGCACCCTGCTGAACCACACCTCGTCGCTGCGCGACGACGCCGGCTATTCGTGGCCGGCCGACACCGCCCTGTCGACCATCCTGGTGCCCGGCGCCAGAGGCCACGGCAAGGGCGGGATGTGGGCCGCCAACGCCGGCCCCGGCGCCTACTTCACCTACTGCAACCTGAACTGGGGCGTCATCGGCACGGTGATGGAGCGCGTCACCGGCGAGCGCTTCGACCGCCTGATGAAGCGCCTGCTGCAGGGCCCGATGGGACTGCACGGCGGCTTCAACGTGTCCGAACTGTCGCCGCAGGACCTGGCCAACCTCGCCACGCTGTACCGCAAGCGCACCGTCGACACCGAGGTCTGGGACACCGCCGGCCCGTGGATCGCCCAGGTCGACGACTACAGCGCCGGGCCGCCCGCGCCGCCGGCCGGTGTCGCCAGCTACGTCGCCGGCACCAACGCCACGCCGTTCAGCCCCACCGGCGGACTGCGCATCTCGGCCCACGACATGGGACAGGTGATGCTGATGCTGATGAACGGCGGGCGCCACCAGGGCCGCCAGATGCTCTCGCCAGCCAGCATCGAACGCATCTTCGCGCGCGAGTGGACCTACGACGGCAGCAACGGCGACACTTCCGGCGGCCTGTTTCAATGCTGGGGGCTGGGCAACCAGCAGTTCCCCGATCCGCAGCTGGTCGAAGGCGCCGCCTTCAAGGGCTTCGGCCACCTCGGCGAAGCGTACGGCCTGATGTCGGTATTCGTGTTCGACCCGGTGACGAAGAACGGCATGGTGGCGCTGGTCGGCGGCAGCTCGTCCGATCCGGCCGCGCGCAAGGGCCGCTATTCGTCGATGGCGCGCTTCGAGGAGCGCATCCTGACGGCGCTGTACCGCCGCGCGATTATCGGCAAAAACCCGCGCAAGAACCTCCGCTAGCATGAATGTTGGTTATGACCGCACCATCTTCATTCATTAGCCCGAACCACGGCCAGCCCCTAAGCTGGATGTATGTATACAAGAATAATGGGTCGGCATGCAGGACGTAATAGTAATTGGCGGGGGTGTGATAGGTCTGACCTCGGCATGGTGGCTGCTGGAAGCGGGCTACGGCGTCACGCTGCTTGAACGCGAAGCGGTGCTCGGCAGCGCCGCCAGCTTCCGCAATGGCGGCCAGCTAAGCTACCGTTACGTCTCGCCGCTGGCCGATCAGGGCGTGCCGCTGAAGGCCGTCCAATGGATGTTCCAGGCTGACGGGCCGCTGCACTTCCGTCCCGAAGCCGACCTGCGCCAGTGGCGCTGGCTGGCCAGCTTCCTGGCCAGCTGCACCGCCGCGTCGAACCGCAAGACCACCGCCAAGCTGCTCGAACTGGGCGAACTGTCGCGCCGCGCGATGGGCGAACTCGAGCTGCGCATTCCGCTCGAGGCGTTTTCGTGGCGCGACGCCGGCAAGATGGTGGTCTACCGCTCCAAAAAAGTATTCGACAAGGCCGTCGCCCGGCCCGACTCGGAAGACGCGCGCCAGGTGCTCTCGCCCGAAGAATGCGTCGCCCGCGAGCCGGCGCTGGCGGCGGCCTTGCCGCAGCTGGCCGGCGGCATCTTCAACCAGGGCGAAGCGGTGGCCGACTGCCACGCCTTCTGCCAGGCGCTGGCCGACCGCCTGCGCGAGCACCCGCGCTTTCGCGGCGTGGTCAACGGCGAGGCGCGCCGCTTCGTCGTCGATGGCGGCAAGGTGATTGGCCTCGACACCAGCGCCGGCATGCTGACGGCCGATGCGTACGTGCTGGCCGCCGGCATCCAGAGCCGCGACCTGGCCGCCAGCGCAGACATCTACCTGCCGCTGTATCCGCTCAAGGGCTACAGCCTGACCGCGCCGATCCGCGCCACCGACTGCGCGCCCGAGATCTCCGTCACCGACTTCGAACGCAAGGTGCTGTATGCGCGCATCGGCGACTCGCTGCGCGTGGCGGCGATGGTCGACATGGTCGGCGAAGACCTGTCATTGGATGCGAAGCGCATCGCCGGCCTGACGCGCCAGGTGCGCGAGACGATGCCCAACGCGGCCGACTACGACCGCATCTCGCCGTGGGCCGGGCTGCGGCCGGCCACGCCCGACAGCGCGCCGATCATCGGCGCCACACGCTATTCGAACCTGTGGCTCAACGTCGGCCAGGGCCCGCTCGGCTTCACCTTCGCTTGCGGCTCGGCCAAGCTGCTGGCCGACTGCGTCAGCGGCAACGCCCCGCCGTTCTCGATGGACGGCCTGACGCTGCGCTAGCAACGCAGTTTCGCCAATAGGCCCGTCGTCCTCGCGAGCGCGAGGACCCCATTTCGGCGAGTCGTCCGCGCCCGGCCACGCAGTCTTCGTCTCCGGAAAGCAACGTGTTCCGCACACACGAAAAAAACTAGAGGTCTCTCACTCGTGAAGTTGCCTCAGATTTCCGTTTGGGCCGGTAATCACGTCAGCGAACTGATCAAGCGAGCGCCACACGCCGTCAGATCATCATGGTAGGCATACGGTGTGCCTTTGTGCTTGGCTCCGGCGCCATCGGGCTTGATTGGAAACTCGCCCTTGCACTGCGGGCAAAAAGTCATGTCTCCCGCAAGCGCCGCGGTAATGCCCATCACGATAGTACCGGATGAGACGGCCGTTACGTGACCGCCATGATCCGTCTTGTCGTTCAAGCGAATAACGCCACGTCCCTTGTGTTTCATGGTTTGCCCGCTCGAGAGTCAATTCTTCGGCTGAAGATGATACGAACCTTCGGAAGCGCCGGGAACCTTGACGCGGAACTTCAATCCAGAAAGGAGCTTGTCCCAAAGAGCTACTGCCTCGTCGTCAGTGACGGACGCTGACTTCGCCGCCCCGACGGTGTTGTGTTCAACTTTGGTGAACATCGTCACGCCAAATTCTGACGGATTGGCGACATCCCGCGGCGTACCCACAAATGCCCATTCAAAATCGTGGACGCCGTCAGCGCGCTTGATGAGAGACTCCTCGCCGTGCCAGTGCTGCACATTGCGCTCGCCCTCGCGTAAAACTGTTCGGCTTGGGTAGTGCATGCCCTGGTCCGTTTTCGCTTGCTTGATGCGAGAAAGCAGCGACAATTCTTTCTTGTATTTTTCGAACTCCGCTGGGGGATAGTCACCATACGCGTCTTTGTTCGAACTGATCGAAAAAGTCACGTCCGGGACGCTTGGCAGGAATAGGCCAGCGCTGGCGGTTTCCTGATCTGAATACAACTTTTCAGGAATGAAAGCATGCTTGATACAAAAGCCGGATTCGGCCGGGACCTCGTCTTCTGCGCGCAACCTAAGGTTTGTGGCCAAGACGGCCTGCCTCCTGGCCGCAGCCGATTCAGTGTCCATTTTTTCATCAAATTTCTTTTCAAGCCTCACGGAATCGTCAATGAGGAATGTAATATCCCCTTTGTTAATATAGGTTTGAAAGTAAAGAGCGCCGCGCTTCTTGTTGTACTCATCTTCAAAGTAACGAAGTTGCCAGCTTGCGTCGACCGGGCCTCTCCCGTTATAAACGATTTCAGCCGTGTTATTATCAGCTTTTATCTTGGCGATATCCCCAGCGACCCATACTTTGCTGGCCTCCTGCCCGCCATTCATGGTCTTAACAAGGGCTGGAAGGCCTACCGATCCGGTGATCAGTTCTGCCTCTAGGGGCACCTCGACCGCATAACGACCGAAGCAGACTAGCTTCGTTTTTGCAAACAGCAACTGCAGACGTGGGCTAAGTTTTACAGACTCTGGCACGGGGTTCTCCTTGAAGGAATAGTTTGGAGTACAAGCTGTGAGTAGTGATAACGCAGCCACCGTCGCGCGAAAGCGAAGTCCGTCCTTATCTTCTGTGTGTAAGGTCATGATCTATGCCCACTTTGCTGTTTTTGCAATCTGAACGATGGAATACAACATTGAAGCTAATACGTGAGGGTCGGCATAGCTATTTTGATGTTCGTAGCCTTGTCCTTCGACACCGTGGGTGAACAGCGTTCCGTTGATGTTTTTTGCTGATCTGTTTGACGGCACCGTTTCATCGCCGGCGGCGCTTGCAGGTTGCAGTTGCAGGGTCAACATTTCGCGCCCGGCCTGAACCGTGATTTTGCCCTTCGCATCATCGGTAAGAAGGGTCCATGTTTCTGGCGGTGGCAGGGTAAAACCGGCGTCGGAAGTGATCTTGAAAACGATCTCCCCGTAACTTAGGCGATTCTGTGACGCGCAATAGCTAGCGAAAGTGTTGGTATGAAACGTCGTTTCAATGGAATGCAGGAATTTGCTCGCTTCCGTTAAGCGCTTCTTTACTTTTTCGATTCCGCCGCCTGCTTTTTCGTTCAAGTTTCCCGGATTTACCCAAAGAGGATTAAGTAGACGCCACCACGCATTTTCCGGTTGTAGATAGATGTGTTCGAGTGCCGTTTGCTTCTCGCTCGGCCAACTCGCTAGCGGTCTATTGAGGCCGTCGATGACCTTTAACCAATTTGCGCCGTAGCCAGCACCAGGCATCATTTCAAGCGGCGCAGGTGCGTTTGCGAGAATCGCCGTGGCATGCCGACCGTCAATCCCGAGGATTTTCGCTTCGGTTTCCGCTGTAAAACCCGACTTTTCTTGGAAACCGAAGCGCATCCGCTTGTACGCGCCTGCAGCTCCCAAGGTCGGCATGACGTTGTGATAGATGCCGAGCACTTTAAGGCTGCTGTCCTTAAGTAAATTTCCGTAGCTCGGATGGATAAGCGCACGCGCCAACAACCCTCCCATGCTGTGCGTAACAATGATCACCTCATCACACTTGAATCCGCGCTGCTGATAGCCCTTAACCATTCCGCGAATCCGCTCCGCAATAATTTTAGCGGACTGACCATTACTCCGGACGAAGTTGTAGCCCATCGCATGGACTGGATACCAACACGGCGCGATTTTCTTGATGTCGCTTTCAGTGATCGCTTTGCCCGCCGCTCCGCCAAACGCCTGAGGTTTTTGGAGCAGAAGCTTGCTCAGCGGCCGGTCCGCGACTGCCAACATCGGCTTGCCATTTTCGTCGGTCGGCATCGATTGCCACAAAGGACCGACGCGACCTTTCGTCATCATATTGTTGAGAAAAAGCTCCGCCGTTTTAAGCATCGTGCCATACGCACCACCGAACAAGACTTCGCTCCAACCTCGCCAACGGGCGATTTGTGCAGGGCTAGCCCTTCTGCTCCGCCCAGTGTTTGGTTTGGCGGCAAAGTCTGCCATGCTCAGTCGAGCGCCCATCAGCGGCGGAATTGCGGAAAGATCGTGTGGCACGTTGTGGTGACGAACATCCTCCGCCAACGTTTCCTTCCCTTCAGGATCGAAACGATCCTTACTTTCGGTGTAGTGGTAGTACTCGACCTCAGTTTCGTTCTGGTCGAAAATGAGCTGACGCTGGGCTGGCGTCGCGTTCTTGAACCATCCGCCGTAACCCCTCCCAGATAGAATATCTGACTTGCTACTAACGATGTCGTCCGGACGCCACGAACGATTATCGTCACGCCGCAGTTCGTCTTGTCGCCGCTTGCTTACACGCAAGTTGCTCCCCATAACACCTGGGAGAAAGATGACGGGAATGACTTTGCCCGGCGGAACAGCAACGTCGTGTCTCACCGTGTCATCGATCTTGGTCATCACGACGGAATATTCAGCCCATCCGCCTACGCCCTGCGTAAACTCGCCCGGTTGATTGCCGTGTTCGTTTAAATTCGACCCTGCGCCGCTCATGGCAGTTCCCCTTTATAGCGGACGGTATATCTCTCCATATCCATTCCTTTCTGCACTTCGGTTGTGCCGCTGACGCCAGTCTTACCACTCAAGGTGGCACCATCTTCCCGTATGAGCTCGTACTCGATATGGGGTGCCGGCGTCCCGTCCACCTGGAGCATCCGGATTTCCTGGTCAAATCGACTAGTCGGCTTTTCGTTGAACGACTGAGAGATGCTTTTCGGCGCCAGCGTTTCCAGATTCCCATGGAACAAAACGGGTGAGGACGTGAAAAACTGGACCTTATCGCTGATTTCCAACATGTGGTTGGCGCCGTGCAGCCGGACTCCCTTCTTGCCGCGGATTTCCACCCAGTCCGTCTCGCTCATCAGGGCGATCACCTTTTTAGCGATGACTTCGACGTCATCGCTTTGCGCCTGGATGCTCACTTTGCCCGCTGCAGCAATGAGCTTCATCCCAGCGTTATGCACAAACAACCGAAATGTCTTGCGGACGCTGGCGAAAAGGCTGTCGCCGGTGGAGATCGACAGGTCTTTGCCGGTTGTCAGTGCGGTATGAGCGGCACTCGCAATATGGGTCGATTGCGAAGTCGTCGTCTCAATGCCGGCGGGACTGGCAAGTACCAGGTGCGGTGCCGAAAGCTCAGGGAAACTACCGCCCGCGCCCTTGATGGCTTCGTTCTGCACTTTGATGACTTCGGCAACATCTTCTTGTTGCCCGCGTTCCTGCGCCTCGTGCTCAACTGCTGCGTCGGCCAAGGCCGAATGCAGCAGCTGCGCGGTACTCAGTTGCTGTACGGTCTCCGCCATATCTTTCATAGGCGAAGCAGCCGAAGGGCGGGCTTCTGTCGTGATCAGCATGCCTTTGCCCGCGCGCGCTACACCCCAGGAATCGGAAAACAGTTCCCATCCTTCGCCGCGCGTGGTGGTGCGTCCTGCATTGTTGTCAATCCGCGTAATGTGTCCAAGCGAAAGCTGGCTGTGCTGATGATCGCTCTTGAGCTGGGCCTGGATTTGTTCGTGGGTGTCGTCAAGAATCAGATGGTTACTTCGGCCGGCCGAGGTGTTACCGCCTTCGCCCTTCAGTTCGCGGCTGCGAAAGCCGGTCAACGCGCGCTGCGAGGGGAGCTTCCAGGGCGGCATGTAGACCTGGTTGTGAACGCAGCCGGTCACAATGGGACGATCTGGCGATCCGTCAAGCCATTGGACGATAACTTCCGAGCCCACTCTGGGAACAGCCGCCGCTCCTAACTCAGCGCCGGCCCAAGAAGTCGACACGCGTATCCAACCCGAACTGAGTTCATTCCCTTCGCCCGCCCGATCCCAGTGGAATTGCACCCGGATTCGTCCATACTCGTCGGTATAGATGCTCCCCTGTCCCTCGGGGCCGACCACTATCGCGGTCTGAGGGGCGAGGATCTTTGTCTCGACACTATTGAAGCCGCGGCCCGGGCGCCACGGAATTGCCTTGCGACTGCAGATCAGACGATTGCTGTAGCGCGGTTGCTCGGCCTTTTGAAGGTAGTTATTGGTCGCCACATGATTGACCTCGACTATGAGGAACTCGTTCATGCTCCCGCCCCTTGATTCCTCGAACGGATATTTCCCGAAGCGGTCAGTGACGCTAAAAGAACGACCGGGCATGACGCGACTGTTGCTGCCAGCAGCCTCGAAGTATTTGGCCGCGCTTTCCATCTCCTCAAGCCGGAGTCTTACCACGCTGTCACCGTTTGTGAAACCCGTGAAACCGTACGCCCCTGCGTATTCGTATGCCTCGACGTTTAACACGCTGCCTTGTTTGTTGAGGGTCGGCAGGTTGAGTTCCGCCGGCCTGGGATCCTTGAAATTGAAACTTCTCAACGTTACGCTTGCCGGCTGCAGGAAGCGCACTGAGGACCACTCGCTAATTGCGTCTGCCTCTTGTGCTCCGCCGACATGCGCATGGAACCGAATTTCAGGATCGCCGTCGATCGTTGCGGCGCGGGTTGAATCGTCCGCAAAAACTAGTTTGTGTCCTTTGTCGTCATGTTCGTAATGATAGTAAATGCCCGCAGATTCCCAGCGCCTGTGCAGATAATTGGCGTCAGTTTCGTTGAACTGACAGGCGTCGGTCATCGCCTTATCTTCGCCATAAATTTTGCAATCCCATACCGCATAGGCACCGTAATCCCTGAAAATGCTTTCGGTCTGTCGGCGCAGGTTCGCGCTATGAAAGAGATAGCAATCCTTTCGCAACGATAGGAATTTCAGCCATGGGCCTAGCTTCGCTTCGTAGAAAGCAATGTTCTCGGCCTTCTTCCGTTGAAAGCTGAAGCAGTAGCCTGAAAAAAAACGCAGCGTGCCTCCCTGCTGAACCAATTCAATGCTGAGGAGCTTCCCCTGAATGTCCTTGAGCTCGATGTTCGGGTTGTTCGACAGGATTTCGACGCTAAATTCGAAATCGCGCGACAGTCCTTCAAATGCCTCAAGCGCCTCGACGACGAACTCGCACTGCGGTCCATCGTCGTTAGGAAAAGATAGGCGAAGAATACGGTTATTCTGACGCGCTTTAATGAGGTCGCGCAGGCTGTCGACAATGTCGCCCATAACTTTTCCCTTTGCAGGCAAGTGAGCATTGATACTAACTAATGACAGAGCCGTGCGTTTCAGAAACACCAGCGACCTTGCGAATTATCAATCGCTTCCAAGTACATCTTTATACGAACAACTCCCAACCAAAAATCGAACTGGCCGCGCCTTTAGCGACAGTGCGGTCGCGCGCCACGCCTGCTACTTAAATGGCGGATAATGAAGCCTTCCGCCAGCAGCTAACTACCATGCACATACCCTCCAATCCAGCTGCCTGCCCGTGCGGCGGCGGCCCCTTTGCCGCCTGCTGCGGCCCGTTCCTGGCCGGCGCCGCGGTCCCGCCATCGGCCGAACTGCTGATGCGCTCGCGCTACTCGGCCTACACGCTGCGCGACGAAGCCTACCTGCGCGCGACCTGGCATCCGAGCACGCTGCCGGCCGGGCCCATCGTCGACCCCGATGAGAGGTTACAGTGGCTCGGACTTGAGGTAGAATCTGCTTTACGTTTACGTCAACGTAAAGCAGACTTGCCTGACTCGCCAGACCGCGATACCGTAGAATTCGTCGCCCGCTACAAGATCGGCGGACGCGCGCATCGCCTGCACGAAGTAAGCCGTTTCGTGCGCGAGCACGGCCCCGGCGCGGCACGCTGGTTTTACCTCGACGGCAGCTTCCCGAACAAGTAGCGCATAGAAGAAGGACAGGAATGCCTCATATCGACAGCAAGCTCAATCCACGCAGCGATGATTTCAAGGCCAACGCGGCCGCCATGCAGATCATCGTCGACGACCTGCACGCCAGGGTCACCGCCGTAGCGGCCGGCGGCGGCGCTGCCGCCAGCGCCAAACATGTCGCGCGCGGCAAGCTGCTGCCGCGCGACCGCGTGCAGATGCTGCTCGATCCGGGCACGCCCTTCCTCGAATTTTCCCAGCTGGCCGCCTACGGCATGTACCAGGATGCCAAGGGCGCCGACTCGGCCCCGAGCGCCGGCATCATCACCGGCATCGGCCGCGTCTCGGGCCAGGAATGCGTAATCGTCTGTAACGACGCCACCGTCAAGGGCGGCACCTACTACCCGATCACCGTCAAGAAGCACCTGCGCGCGCAGGAGATCGCCGACCAGAACAACCTGCCGTGCATCTACCTGGTCGACTCGGGCGGCGCCAACCTGCCCAACCAGGACGACGTGTTCCCCGACCGCGATCACTTCGGCCGCATCTTCTTCAACCAGGCCAATTTGTCGGCCAAGGGTATCCCGCAGATCGCCGTCGTCATGGGTTCGTGCACCGCCGGCGGCGCCTACGTGCCGGCCATGAGCGACGAGTCGATCATCGTGAAAGAGCAAGGCACCATTTTCCTCGGCGGCCCGCCGCTCGTCAAAGCGGCCACCGGTGAAGTCGTCAGCGCCGAAGACCTCGGCGGCGGTGACGTCCACACCCGCCTGTCCGGCGTGGTCGACCACCTGGCGCAAAACGACCTGCACGCACTGTCGCTGGCGCGCACGATCGTGTCGAACCTGAACCGCACCAAGCCGCAGCAGATGGCGCTGAAAGAGTCGGTCGAGCCGAAGTATCCGGCCAAGGAGCTGTACGGCGTGATCCCGGTCGACACCCGCAAGCCGTTCGACGTGCGCGAAGTCATCGCCCGCATCGTCGACGGCAGCGAGTTCGACGAATTCAAGGCGCGCTACGGCACCACCCTGATCTGCGGCTTCGCCCATATCTACGGCGTCAAGGTCGGCATCATCGCCAACAACGGCATCCTGTTCTCGGAGTCGGCCCTCAAGGCGACCCACTTCATCGAGCTGTGCTGCCAGCGCAAGATCCCGCTGGTCTTTTTACAGAACATCACCGGCTTCATGGTCGGACGCAAATACGAAAACGAAGGCATCGCCCGCAACGGCGCCAAGATGGTCACCGCGGTGGCCACCGCGTCGGTGCCGAAGTTCACCGTCATCATCGGCGGCAGCTTCGGCGCCGGCAACTACGGCATGTGCGGCCGCGCCTTCTCGCCGCGCTTCCTGTGGATGTGGCCGAACGCGCGCATCTCCGTGATGGGCGGCGACCAGGCCGCCAGCGTGCTGGCAACCGTCAAGCGCGACGGCATCGAAGGCAAGGGCGGCGCCTGGAGCGCCGCGGAAGAAGCGGCGTTCAAGCAGCCGATCAAGGAACAGTACGAACACCAGGGCCACCCGTACTACGCCACCGCGCGCTTGTGGGACGACGGCGTGATCGATCCGGCCGACACGCGCATGGTGCTCGGCCTCGGTTTGTCGGCCGCGCTCAACGCCGAAATCGGCGACACGAAGTTCGGCGTCTTCCGGATGTAAGGGGAACACAGATGAACTGGCAGGCTATCGACATCACGATGCACGAACGCGTCGCCACCGTCACGCTCGACCGCCCCGACGTGCGCAACGCCTTCAACGAAGCGACCATCGCCGAACTGGCGCTCGCTTTCGATGAACTGGGCCGCGACGAGGATGTGCGCGCCATCGTGCTGGCCGCGAACGGCAGCGCGTTCTGCGCCGGCGGCGACTTGAACTGGATGAAGCAGATGGCCGGCTACTCGGACGCCGAAAACCGCGCCGACGCCGCCAAGCTGGCCGCCATGCTGCGCACGATTTACCTGTGCCCGAAACCGGTCGTCGCCCGCATCCAGGGCGACTGCTACGCCGGCGGCATGGGCCTGGTCGCCGCCTGCGACATCGCCGTGGCGCTCGAGGAAGCGAACTTCTGCCTCAGCGAAGTCAAGCTCGGGCTGATCCCGGCCACCATTTCACCATACGTCATCAAGGCGATGGGCGAGAACGCTGCGCGCCGCTACTTCCTCACGGCCGAACGCTTTTCCGCGCGCGAGGCGCACCGCATCGGCTTCGTGCATGAAGTGGTGCCGGCGGCCGACCTCGATACCACCGTTGCCGCCATCATCAAGGCGCTCGTTGGCAACAGCCCGAACGCGGTGAAGGAAGCGAAGGTACTGGTGCGCGACATGGCCGGGCGCCCGGTCGACGATGCGCTGCTGGCCGACAGCGCCGAGCGCATCGCCGCCATCCGCGCATCGGGCGAAGGACGCGAAGGCGTCGCTTCCTTCCTCGAAAAACGCAAGCCTTCATGGCTGGACTGAGTCCCGTGGAAGCCGATAACTCCGCCACCGACTGGGTCGCCCGCAGCCTGAAAAGCGTCTGGCATCCCTGCACGCAGATGCAGCACCACGAAACGGTGCCGCTGGTGGCGGTCAGCCATGGCCGCGGCGCCTGGCTGTACGACCATGACGGCAAGCGCTATCTGGACGCCATCAGCTCCTGGTGGGTCAACCTGTTCGGCCACGCCAACGCGCGCATCAACGCCGAACTGAAGGACCAGCTCGACCGGCTCGAGCACGCGATGCTGGCCGGCTTCACGCACGAGCCGGTGGTGCGCCTGTCGGAGCAGCTGTCGAACATGACCGGCAATGTGCTTGGCCACGCGTTCTACGCATCCGACGGCGCCTCGGCGGTGGAAATTGCGCTGAAGATGAGCTTTCACGCGTGGCGCAACGCCGGCCGCGCCGCCAAGCAGGAATTCGTCTGCCTGAAGGGCAGTTACCACGGCGAGACGATCGGTGCACTGGCCGTCACCGACGTCGCGCTGTTCAAGGACGCCTACGGCCCGCTGCTGCGCGCCGCCCGCGTGGTCGCCTCGCCCGACGCGCGCGGCGCGCTGGAAGGCGAATCTGCGCAGGACGTCGCCCGCCGCGCCGCGCAGGATGTCGAAGCGCTGTTTGCCGAGCGGGCCGACCACATCGCCGCCATCATCGTCGAGCCGCTGGTGCAGTGCGCCACCGGCATGGCGATGCACGACCCGCTGTACCTGCAGCTGGTGCGCGCGCTGTGCGACCGCTACCAGGTGCACATGATCGTCGACGAGATCGCGGTCGGCTGCGGTCGCACCGGCACCTTTTTCGCCTGCGAGCAGGCCGCCATCTGGCCGGACTTCTTGTGCCTGTCGAAGGGCATCAGCGGCGGCTACCTGCCGCTGTCGCTGGTACTGACGCGCGACGAGATCTACCAGGCCTTCTACAGCACCGACGTCACGCGCGGCTTCCTGCATTCGCACTCGTACACCGGCAATCCGCTGGCCTGCCGCGCGGCGCTGGCGACGCTGGCGATCTTCCGCGACGACGATGTCCTGAACCGCAACAAGCTGCGCGCGGCCAGACTGACTGCGGCGCTCGCGCCACTGGCCGACGACGCGCGCGTGCGCCACTTCCGACAGCGCGGCATGATCTGGGCGTTCGACGCCGTCGAACCGGATCCGGCACGCGCCGCCACTTTCTCGCGCCGCTTCTTTGCCGCCGCGCTCGAGAACGAACTGCTGCTGCGCCCGATCGGCACCACTGTCTACCTGATGCCGCCGTACGTGCTGGATGACGACGAGAGCGCGCTGCTGGCCGCGCGCACCCGCAAGGTATTCGACCAGGTGATGCAAGCCTGATGGACATGATCGCCAACATCGACCGCCTGCTGCTCGACCTCGACGAGCGCAGCCTGACGCGCCGCCGCCGCGCGGTCGACACGCCGTGCGCGCCGCGCCTGGAAGTCGAAGGCCGGCCGCTGCTGGCGTTCTGCAGCAATGACTACCTTGGCCTGGCGTCCCATCCTGCGGTGGTCGCCGCGCTGCGAGAAGGCGCCGCGCTGTACGGCGCCGGCAGCGGCGCGTCGCACCTGATCAGCGGCCATGGCCTCGCCCACACTCAGCTGGAAGAGCGCCTGGCCGAATTCGAAAGCCCCCACCTCGACAACGCCCGCGCCATCACTTTCTCCACCGGCTACATGGCCAACCTGGCGATCCTGACCGCGCTTGGCGCCGACGCCGGCGCGGAGATATTTTCCGAGCAGCTCAATCACGCCTCGCTGATCGACGGTGCCCGCCTGGCGCGCGCGCAGGTGAAGGTGTATCCGCACGCCGGCGTCGCCGAACTGGCGGCGCTGCTGGCAGCCAGCACGGCGCCGACCAAAATCGTCGTCACCGACAGCGTCTTCAGCATGGACGGCGACCTGGCGCCGCTGCCGGACCTGCTGGCGCTGTGCGAACGCCACAACGCCTGGCTGGTGGTGGACGACGCGCACGGCTTCGGCACCCTCGGCGCCAACGGCCGCGGCGCGCTCGAACACTTCGACCTGCGCTCGCCCAACCTGGTCTACATGGGCACCCTCGGCAAGGCGGCCGGCGTGGCCGGCGCGTTTGTCGCCGCGCACGCCAGCGTGATCGAATTGATGATCCAGCGCGCGCGCCCATACATCTACACCACCGCTGCGCCGCCGGCGCTGGCGCATGCGCTCTTGACCAGCCTCGATATCATCAGCGGCGCCGAGGGCGCGGCCCGCCGCGCGCACCTGGCGTCGCTGGTCGGGCGTTTTCGCGCCGGTCTGCGGCTGGAGCGCTGGCAGCACCCGCCGTCGGATACGGCGATCCAGCCGATCATCATCGGCGCCAACGACGAAGCGCTGCGCGCCGGCGCCGGCCTGTACGGCCAGGGCCTGTGGGTGCCGGCGATCCGCCCGCCGACCGTCCCTGCCGATACCGCGCGCCTGCGCGTGACGCTGTCGGCCGCCCACACCCACGAAGACGTCGCGCAGCTTGCCGCGGCGCTCAACCAGCTGGAAAGGACTTGAGATGAGCCTTAACGATCCCGTCGACCCCGCGGTCGCCACCGTCACCGCCGGCGCCCCTGTGCTCGAAACCGAGCCGAAAGCCCAGGCAGTGGGCGGCCTGCCGTCGCGCTTTTCCTGTTTCGTCACCGGCACCGACACCGAAATCGGCAAGACGCTGGTGTCGTCTGCGATCCTTCACAAGCTGGTGTCGGGCGGCGTGCGCGCCTGCGGCATGAAGCCGATTGCCGCCGGCGCCGTGATGGTTGACGGCGAATTGCACAACGACGACGCCGACGCGCTGATCGCCGCCTCCAACGTGCACCTGCCGGCCAACCTGACCACGCCGTACATGCTGCGCGCGGCGGCGGCGCCGCACATCGCCGCCGCGCTCGACGGCGTGACGATCGAATCGGTACCGATCATCGCCGCCTACGCCGAAATCGCCGCCGCCTCCGACGCCGTGGTGGTCGAAGGCGTGGGCGGCTTCCGCGTGCCGCTGTCCGACGACTTCGACAGCGCCGACCTGGCCGCGCAACTGAACCTGCCGATGGTGCTGGTGGTCGGCCTGCGCCTCGGCTGCATCAGCCACAGCCTGCTGACGATCGAGGCAATCGTCGCGCGCAACCTGGTGGTGGCCGGCTGGGTCGTCAACGAGATCGACCCCGACATGGAATTCGCCGACGAAAACGTCGCCGCCCTGCAACAGCGCATTCCGGCGCCGCTTCTCGGCCGCATTCCCTACCTTGACAATCCAACGGCCGCCAGCGCGGCCGAATACATCGAACTCGCGCGGCTGCCTGGCTGGCCGCCCGTGCAAGACTAAACAGCATCAACGCAAAGGATCCACCATGTCCCAATCACTGTCGTTTGTCCGTCCGGGCGCGCCCATCACCTTGCCGGAGGCGGCTACCTGGCCGCTGGCCGACGTGCTGGCGCTGTTCGAGCTGCCGTTCAACGACCTGATGTTCCAGGCGCAGTCGGCGCACCGCGCCAACTTCCCCGAAGGCGACGTCGAACTGGCGACCCTGCTGTCGATCAAGACCGGCGGCTGCGAAGAAGATTGCGGCTACTGCCCGCAGGCGGCGCGCTACGACACCGGCGTCGAGGCCAAGAAGCTGCTCGGCATCGACACCGTGCTCGACGCCGCGCGCCAGGCCAAGGCCAACGGCGCCACGCGCTTTTGCATGGGCGCCGCCTGGCGCGGCCCGAAGGACCGCGATATGGACAAGGTCGAAGAGATGGTGCGCGAAGTCAAAGCGCTGGGCCTTGAGACCTGCGCCACGCTAGGCATGCTCGAAGAAGGCCAGGCCGACCGCCTGAAGAACGCCGGCCTCGATTACTACAACCACAATCTCGATACCGCGCCCGAGTTCTACAACAACGTCATCTCGACGCGCGAATACCAGGATCGCCTCGACACGCTCGGCAAGGTGCGCAGCGCCGGCCTGAAGGTGTGCTGCGGCGGCATCGTCGGCATGGGCGAGACGCGTGCCCAGCGCGCCGGCCTCATCGCCCAGCTGGCAAACCTGAATCCTTATCCGGAATCGGTGCCGGTCAATCACCTGGTGCAGGTCGAAGGCACGCCGCTGCACGGGCTCGATCCGCTCGACCCGTTCGAATTCGTGCGCACCATCGCGGTGGCGCGCATCACCATGCCGAAGGCGCGCGTGCGCCTGTCGGCAGGGCGGCGCCAGATGGGCGAAGCGGTGCAGGCGATGTGCTTCCTGGCCGGCGCCAATTCGATTTTTTACGGCGACAAGCTGCTCACGACGGACAACCCGGAAGCGTCCGACGACCGCGCCCTGCTCGAAAAGCTGGGCCTTGTCACGCGCGCCTCCACGCTCGACTCGGCGCCAAAAGCGGCCTGCGGAGGCTAAGTTCTCTTATTCACTGATCAACCAAGCTTCGGGAATCAACGCATGTTCAATAAAATCCTCATCGCCAACCGCGGCGAAATCGCCTGCCGGGTAGCGGCCACCGCGCGCCGCCTGGGCATCAAGACCGTGGCGGTGTATTCCGAAGCCGACGCCGGCGCGAAACACGTGGCGGTCTGCGACGAGGCGGTCCTGATCGGTCCCGCCGCGGCCAAGGAAAGCTACCTGTGCGGCGACAAGATCATCGCCGTCGCGCTGGCCACCGGCGCCGAAGCGATCCATCCGGGCTATGGCTTCCTGTCCGAGAACGCCGACTTCGCCGACGCCTGCCTGGCCGCCGGCCTGGTCTTCATCGGGCCGCCGGCTTCAAGCATGCGGGCGATGGGTTCGAAGTCGGCCGCCAAGTCGCTGATGGAGCACGCCGACGTGCCGCTGGTGCCGGGTTACCACGGCGACGAGCAGGATCCGGACTTTTTGCAGGCGCAGGGCGACCGCATCGGCTACCCGGTGCTGCTGAAGGCGTCGGCCGGCGGCGGCGGCAAGGGCATGCGCGTGATCGAGAAGTCGGAAGACTTCAAGGCGGCGCTGGCTTCGTGCAAGCGCGAGGCGATCAGCTCCTTCGGCGACGACAAGGTGCTGGCCGAAAAATACCTGACGCGCCCGCGCCACATCGAGATCCAGGTATTCGCCGACAGCCACGGCAACTGCGTCTACCTGCATGAGCGTGACTGCTCGGTGCAGCGGCGCCACCAGAAGGTGCTGGAAGAAGCTCCGGCGCCGAACATGCCGCCGGAGCGGCGCGCCGCCATGGGCCAGGCCGCGGTGGCGGCGGCCAAGGCGGTCGGCTACGTCGGCGCCGGCACCGTCGAATTCATCGCCAACCAGGACGGCTCGTTCTACTTCATGGAAATGAACACGCGCCTGCAGGTCGAGCATCCGGTCACCGAGATGATCACCGGGACCGACCTGGTGGAGTGGCAGTTGCGCGTCGCCTTTGGCGAACCGCTGCCGATGGCGCAGCACGAACTGGCGATCCATGGCCACTCGATTGAAGCGCGCATCTACGCCGAAAACCCCGAGAAGGGCTTCCTGCCGTCGATCGGCACCTTGCGCCACATGGATAGCCCAGGCGCGGTCAGCTTCGAGCTCGGCGCCGGCGCCAACGGCGATCCGGCGCCGGTGCGCATCGATTCGGGCGTGCGCGAAGGCGATGCCATTTCGCCGTTCTACGACCCGATGATCGCCAAACTGATCGTCTGGGGCGCCGACCGCACCCAGGCGCTGGCGCGCATGTCGACCGCGCTGGCCGAGTTCCGCATCGTCGGCCTGGCCACCAACATCGCCTTCCTCAAGCGCCTGGTCGAAGGCAGCGCGTTCGCGCAGGCCGACCTCGACACGGGCCTCATCGAGCGCAACGGCGACTCCCTGTTCCCGGCGCCGGCAGCCGCGCCGCTCGGCGCGCTGGCGTTTGCAGCGGCGGCCCTGATCGCCGCGGAGAAGCAGGCAGCGGTGGCCGTTTCGGCCAACCGCGACGACCCGTTCGGCAACGCGCTCGGCTGGCGCCTGAACGGCAACTACCGGCGCCAGCTCTCGTTCGCCGACGATTACACCGCCGGCACCGAGCAGAACGATTACAAGCTGGGCGTGACGTACCACACAGGCGGCTGGCATCTCGACCTGGACGGCGTCGAAGCCGACATGGAATTGATGGCGCGCGACGGCGCCGAACTGTCGATCAAGCTGGGCGCCGCGTCGATGCACGGCGCGGTGCGCCGCGACGGCAAGAACTTCCACGTGTTCACCGGCGGCCGCCATTTCGTCCTGGCCTACAACGACCCGATGGCGCATGCCGGCGAGCTTGAGGCGGCCGGCGGTCGCCTGACCGCGCCGATGCCCGGCAAGGTGGTGGCGGTGCTGGCGTCCAAGGGACAGCAGGTCAAGAAGGGCGATCCGCTGGTGATCATGGAAGCGATGAAGATGGAGCACACGATCGCCGCGCCGGCCGACGGCCTGGTCGAGGAAATCCTGTACCAAGTCGGCGACCAGGTGGCCGATGGCGCGCCGCTGCTCGCTTTCGCTGTGGAGTAAACACTCAATCGAGGAAACCAGCGTGCGAATTCTTCTCTACCGGCCCGACGGCCAGCTCGATCCCTGGGTGCGCGATTTTGCCGCGGTGATGCCGGGCGTCGGCGTCCTGGTGTGGCGGGAAGAGATGCAGGAAGCGGTGTGCGACTACGCGGTGCTGTGGGCGCCGCCGGCAGCGCTGCTGGCGCAGCTGACGCATGTGAAAGCGATTTTTCTGGCCGGCGCCGGCGTCGACGCGTTGCTCAAGTTCGGCGACGCGCTGCCGGCCGCGCCGATCATCCGTCTGGGCGACGCCGGCATGGCGGTGCAGATGGCCGAATACGTGGCGCACGCGGTGCTGCGCTACTTCCGCCGTTTCGACGACTACGAGAAGCAGGCGCGCCGCGGCATCTGGGCGCCGCTGCCGCCGTTCGAGAAGCAGGACTTCAGCATCGGCGTGCTCGGCATGGGCAAGCTGGGTAGCCGCGTGCTCGAGACGATGGGCCACTTCGGCTTTCCCTTGCGCGGCTGGAGCCGCACGCCCAAGCAGGTCGACGGCGTCGCCTGCTACGCCGGCATGGACAGCCTGGACGCCTTCCTCGCGGGCACGCGCGTACTGGTGTGCATGCTGCCGCTGACGCCTGAGACAACCGCGCTGCTCGACCGCGCCAGGATGTCGCAACTGCCGCAGGGCGCTTACCTGATCAACGTCGCCCGCGGCGCGCTGGTGGCCGAACCGGACCTGCTGACGCTGATCCGCTCGGGCCACCTGGCCGGCGCCACGCTCGACGTGTTCCGCAACGAGCCGCTGCCGGCGCCGCATCCGTTCTGGGAAGAGCCGCGCATCAGCATGACCCCGCATATTTCGGCGCTCACGGTGCTGCACGACAGCGTGCTGCAGATCGCCGGCAAGATCAACGCACTTGAAAACGGCGAGCCGGTGGCGGACGTCGTCGACCGCAGCAAAGGATACTGAGATGAACACACAAGCTAATTTGCCGGGCAAGGTCAAGATCGTCGAAGTGGGCCCGCGCGACGGCCTGCAGAACGAGAAGGAGTCGGTGTCGGCAGCGGTCAAGGTCGAGCTGGTGGACCGCTTGTCGCGCGCCGGATTCCTCAACATCGAGGCGGCGTCGTTCGTGTCGCCGAAATGGGTGCCGCAGATGGCCACCAGTACTGAGGTGATGGCGCAGATCACGCGCCGGCCCGGCACCATCTATTCGGCGCTGACGCCCAACATGCAAGGTTTCGAGGCGGCGCTGGCGGCCGGCGCGGGCGAGGTGGTGATCTTCGGCTCTGCCTCCGAGGCCTTCTCGCAAAAGAACATCAACTGTTCGATCGCCGAATCGATTGCCCGTTTCGAGCCGGTGGCAAAGGCGGCCAAGGCGAACGGCCTGCGCCTGCGCGCATCGGTCAGCTGCGCGTTCGGCTGCCCGTACCAGGGCGAGGTGCCGGAGGATGCGGTGGCCGATGTGGTGGCGCGCATGCGCGACCTGGGCTGCGACGAGATCGACATCGCCGACACCATCGGCGTGGCGACGGCGCGCAAGACGCAGTCGGTGATGCTGCGCGCGGCCGGAGCATTTCGGCTCGACGGCATCTCCGGCCACTTCCACGATACCTACGGCCAGGCGCTGGCGAACATCTATGCCAGCCTGGAAGTGGGCGTGTCGATTTTTCACTCGTCGGTGTCCGGGCTGGGCGGCTGCCCGTACGCGAAGGGGGCGACCGGCAACGTCGCCACCGAGGACGTGCTGTACCTGATGCAGGGGTTGGGAATCGAGACCGGGATCGATCTCGACATGGTGGTGGACGCCGGTCAGTTCATCTCGCAGCAGCTGGGCCGCAAGGGCGCCAGCCGCGCCGGCAATGCGTTAGCCGCACGCCGCCTCGCTTGAGATGCGCGTGCGCCGCAGCGTGTAGCTGCCCAGCGCCAGCCCGGCCGCCAGCAGCATCAAGGAGAACGGCGACGGGCCCGGCGCGAACAGCGCCTGCATGCCGGACTGGCCGCCGGCCAGTTCGCCCGCCGGCGTGCCGAGCGGCGCGTACCTGACGCTGGCGACCGGACCGGTCAACACGGTTCGCGCGACCAGGTCGGGCAACTCGCGCGCCACGGCGACGCTGCGGTTCCACACGTCCATGTCGAGTTGATCGGCGCCCGACAGGGCCAGCAACTGCAGGCTCGCTTCGGCAGGCGCGCCGAGCGACGCGCTTTGCGTGATGGTGCCGGCGTTGGCGGTGAGTGCGCAAAGGCACAGTGCGGCGATGGAGAAACAGCTTGCCTTGTTCATCATGACCTCGGTAGTGAACGGAAGGGATTGACCGTGCGACGAAGTCATATTATTTCCGTGCGGCAATGAGGTCTTTGCACTAGCGCAGAACTTTGGCGATCAATGAAGGTCAGGAAGAAGGAAGAGGCAGAAACGACAAAGCCGACGAAAAATCGTCGGCTTTGTCGTTGATGCTAAATACTGGTCGGAGTACAAGGATTCGAACCTTGGACCCCCTGGTCCCAAACCAGGTGCGCTACCGGACTGCGCCACACTCCGAGGACCCGAATCATAACGGCTCGACCCGGCCCGGTCAAGGGTTGGCCGCCTTTTTTATGAGTTTTCCGGCATACCGGTTGCCATCCGTACAAGTTATGCGACCATAGGCCACCAAAAATTTGCCCAACAGCGTGAACCGAACCCTGACATTCCAAAGCGAAACTAGCGGCCTGCGTGTGCCGCCCCTGCTGGTGGGGCTGGCGCTGTCGTTCCTGCTGCACGCCGCGTGGCTGTTCGCCTGGCGCCAGGAGCCGGCTCCGCGCCAGCAGGCCGAGCCCGCGCGCGCGCCCCTGGTGCTGCGGCTGCGCCCGCCGTCGCCGGAGCCGCCCAAGGCCGAGCCGGCGCCATCGGCCGCCAGCGCGCCGCGCGCGCAGGCCGCCAAGGCGAAGCGGCGCGTGGCGCCCGACGTCATTGCGCTGCCGCAGCAGCCGGATGCGGCACCGCCGGCGCCGGACGCCTTCACGGTGGAGCCGCCGGCGCCGTCCGCGCCCAGGTTCGATCCCGAAGCGGCGCGCAAGATGGCGCGCCTGCTGGCGAACGCGCCTGATCCGGCGCGCGAAGGCATGGCCGTGGCCCAGCTGCCGAAAAAGGAACTCGAGACCGAAACTAGGGCTGCGCGCGCGATCGGCCGGGCCAAGCGGCGCAACTGCAAGGATGGCGTTCCGGGCGGGCTGCTGGCGCCGTTCATCCTGCTGCTCGACAAGAAAGACAGCGGCTGCAAGTGGTGATGTATGCAAACATGCCGCGGTCAGCGCCATGCCCCATCATGCCGGGGTCAGTGCCGACATTCGGACACAGGCTCAACACTAAGGCTGATTGTACCCATCATGCCGGGGTCAGTGCCGACATTCGGACACAGGCTCAACACTAAGGCTGATTGTACCGACGAGGCCGTGTCCGTTTGTCGGCACTGACCCCGCAGGTTCCTCAAAGCGTCCTGTCGCGGCGGCACCCTCCACCCCACCAGGGTCAGTGCCGACATTCGGACACTGGCTCAGCGCTAGGAGCAGACTACCGACGAGCCCGTGTCCGTTTGTCGGCACTGACCCCGGGGGTTCCCCGCAGGTTCGTGTCCGTTTGTCGGCACTGACCCCCGCAGGTTCACTGACCCCGGGGGTTCGTCAAGCCTGGTGGCCCTTGATGGCGAGGGCGCGGTCGTACAACGCATTTTTCTTGCGGCCGGTGATCTGCGCGGCCAGGCTGGCAGCCTGCTTGACCGAGCATTCGCCCAGCAGGATGTTGAGGATGCGCTCGGCCTCGATCTCCTCGGCGTCGCTGCCGGCCACCGCGCCTTCGACCAGCACCACGTACTCGCCCTTTTCGCGGTGGGCATCGGCCTTCACCCACGCCAGCGCCTCTCCAAGCGGACAGCGGTGGATCTCTTCGAACAGCTTCGTCAGTTCGCGCGCGAACACGACCTGGCGCGTCGGCTCGAACACGCCGGCCAGCGCCTCGACGCAATCGAGGATGCGGTGCGGCGCCTCGTACAACACCAGCGTCGCCGGCACCGCAACCAGTTCCTGCAAGGCCGTTTCGCGCTGCCTGGCCTTGGCCGGGAGGAAGCCGACGAAGTAGAAACGGTCGTTGACCAGGCCGCTGGCCGACAGCGCCGTGATGGCCGCCGAGGCGCCCGGCAGCGGCAGCACCCGCAGCCCGGCCGCGCGCACGGCGTCGACGATGCGCGCACCAGGGTCGGACACGCCCGGCGTGCCGGCGTCGGACACCAGCGCGATGCGCTCGCCGGCCAGCAGGCGCGCGATCAGCTTGTCGGCCACTTCACGCTCGTTGTGCTGGTGCGCCGCGATCATCGGCTTGGACAGGCCGAAGCGCGTCAGCAAGTTGCCGGTGTTGCGCGTGTCCTCGCAGGCCACCGCGTCGACCAGCGCCAGCACTTGCAGCGCGCGCAAGCTGATGTCGGTCACGTTGCCGATCGGAGTGGCGACAATGTACAGTGTTGCGGTAGGATAGGATTGGTTGGCCGCTTCGCCGATAACGGGAAGTTGCGCGATCGGACTGGACTGGATTTCTGTCATAAGGATTGTGATGCCGATTAAAAGTCTCAAGGGCCTGTTCGCCGCGCTTGCAGGAATAACGATGCTGTCGCTGGGCGGCTGCAGCACGCCATGCGAGTTGCCGGGCCGATCGTGCGCGCCTGTCGAATCATACAGTGCGGTGCCGCCGCCGGCACGCGCGGTCGACAGGCCGCGGGCCGACGCCGTGCTGCCACCGCCGGCCGCGCGGCCCGAACCGGCCGCGCCGATGCAGACCATGCCGGTCGAGCCGCCCGACGCGGCGCCGGCGGCCAAACGCGCCGTGCGCATCGGCCTGATGCTGCCGCTGCGCTCGGCGGCGCTCGGCACCCCGGCCGACGCCCTGCGCGCCGGTTTCATGGCCGCCTGGGAGCGCGACCGCGCCGGCTTCACCGTCAACCTGATCGACACCGGCGACAGCCCGCAAGAGACGCTCGACGCCTACGTCGGCGCGCTCAGGCAAAACGATATCGTGGTCGGCCCGCTGGCCCGTTCGGCCGTCACCGCGCTGGCCACCAGTGCCCTGGTGACCAAGCCGACCATCGCCCTGAACCACCCGGAAGCGACTGCCCGCGCGGTGACCTTGCCGGCGCAGATGCTGGTGATCGGCCTGTCGATCGAAGACGAAGCGCGCCAGGTGGCCAAGTGGGCCGCGTCCGAGCATCCCGGCGGCGCGGCGCTGATCGTGTCCGGCGCGTCGGCCTGGCAGCGCCGCATCGCCAACAGTTTCGCGGCGCAGTGGAAGCAGCTGGGCTACAAGTCGCAGACGATCGTGCTGGCCGACTCGAACGGCTACCTGAACGAAGCGGCCCTCGGCCAGCTGCGCACGCAGATCACGACGACCCCGCCGACCTTCGTGTTCACCGCGCTCGACCCGAGCCAGGCCGGCCAGGTGCGCGGCGCTGTCGGCGCCGACCTGCCCGCCTACGGCACTTCGTCGGTCAATCCAGGACCGGATGCATCGATCGCTGAACTCGACGGCATGCGCCTGCTCGACATGCCTTGGCAGGTGCAGCCGTCGCACCAGGCGGTGATGGTCTATCCGCGCTGGCTCGGCACCACCCGCACGCTCGACATGGATCGCCTGTATGCGCTCGGCATCGACGCCTTCCGGGTGGCGCGCGAAATCGCGCAGCGCCCGGGCGCCGACTTCGTACTCGATGGTGTCACCGGCCGCCTGTCGGTCAGCTTCGGCAGAGGGCAGGCGCGCTTCGAGCGGGTGCAGCCGGCCGCGGTGTACCAGGGCGGCGGCTATACCCTGGTGCCTGACGGGCGCTGACCATGTGGGGCAGCCGCCTCAGCGCCAAGCAGGAAAAGGGCCGGTACTGGGAGCAGGTGGCGCTGGCGCACCTGCAGCGCCACGGCCTGCTGCTGGTGGAAGCGAATTTCCAGTGCAAGGGCGGCGAGATCGACCTGGTCATGCGCGAGGCCGACACGCTGGTGTTCATCGAAGTGCGACAGCGCGCCGACGCCAGCGCCGGCGGAGCGGCCGCCAGCATCACGCCGGCCAAGATCCGGCGCCTGGTGCGCGCCGCCCAGTTCTACCTGCTGCGATTGCCGAAAACGCCGCCGTGCCGCTTCGACGTGGTGGCGATCGACGCGGGCGAGCTGACCTGGCTGCGCAACGCCATCGAAGCGTGAGTGAAGGTGTAAGCAATTTTTACCGCGCTTGCCCGCCTCAGCTGGTCACTGCACTATAATCGCCACACTATGAATACTCAACGCATCCTCGCCCATTTCCAGGAAAGTGCCGACCTGAAGCTCAAGGCGGCCCCGATTCTCGCCCAGCCCATCTCCGAAGCGATCGACCTGATGTTCGCCGCTTTGTCCAATGGCAACAAGATCCTTGCCTGCGGCAACGGCGGTTCGGCGGCCGACTGCCAGCACTTCGCCGCCGAACTGGTCGGTCGCTTCGAGCGCGAGCGCTTTCCACTGCCGGCGCTGGCCTTGACCACCGACACCTCGATCATGACCGCCATCGGCAACGACTACAGCTACCGCGAGATCTTCTCGAAGCAGGTGCAGGCGTTCGGCCAGGCCGGCGACGTGCTGCTGGCGCTGTCGACATCGGGCAATTCGGCCAACGTGCTGGCCGCCGTCGAAGCGGCGCTCGAGCGCGAGATGCGCGTCGTCGCGCTGACGGGCAAGGATGGCGGCGAGCTTGGCAACATGCTGACCGACGCCGACGTCCACATCTGCGTACCGCATACCCGTACCGCCCGTATCCAGGAAGTTCACCTGGTGACGATCCACTGTATTTGCGACGGCATCGATGTCGCCCTGTTTGGAGGAGATGAGAATGAGTAAGTTTGGCCAGCCACTTCAGTGCCCGCTCGCGAAAGCGATCCTGTGCGCAGCCCTGCTGACCAGCCTGTCCGGTTGCGTCGAGATGATGGTCGGCACCGCCGTGATGGGCGCCGTCGCCACCGCCGACCGCCGCACCCTCGGCGCGCAGACCGAGGACAAGACCATCACCGTCAAGGCCGAATTGCGCGTGCCGAAAATCGCCGGCCCCGACGCGCACGTCAACATCGCCAGCTTCAACCGCAAGGTGCTGCTGAGCGGCGAAGTGGCCGACGCGGCCCTCAAGGCGAAGGTCGAAGCCGAAGTGCAAGCCATCGACGGCGTGCAATCGATCGCCAACGAACTGGTGGTGGCCCCCCCGGCCAGCTACACGTCGCGCTCGTCGGATGCGCTGATCACCACCAAGGTCAAGGCCGGCCTGGTCGACATGAAGACCATCTCGGCCACCTCGTTCAAGGTCGTCACCGAGCGCGGCACGGTCTACCTGATGGGCCGGGTGACGCAGCGCGAAGGCCAGATTGCCTCCGACATCGCGCGCGGCATGTCCGGCGTCGACAAAGTGGTCAAGATCTTCGAATACATCACTGAAGACGAACTGCGGGCCATGCAGCCAACCTCGTCGCGCGTACCGCTGTAAAAACGCTGGGGTCAGGTCTGACATTCGGACATTCATGCGTGAATGTCCGAATGTCAGCGCAATAATCGGCGGCGGGCGCCGAAGATCGCCCCGACGCAAACACCTTTATTACTGCTGGTTCAAGGAAGCTCCACTCTTATGGTGTTTGCTTAAGAGACCTGACCCCACGGTGTAAAGGCCTCGCGCAAGACCGGCACGACGGGTCTATAATGATCCGGTTGCCATTCTCTTCAAGACATCATGACTTCCCCTGCCGCTCGCCGTCCCTGGATCAAGCCGGCCGCAATCGGCGCGCTGGTGCTCGCGCTCGCCGGCATCGGCTATGCGACGCTCGGCACCAGCGTGGCGGCGCCCGACGTCACCTTCATCAGCCTGGCCGGCGACAAGGTCAACACGCAGAACATGCGCGGCAAGGTGGTGATGGTGAATTTCTGGGCAACGTCGTGCACCACCTGCGTCAAGGAGATGCCGCAGATGGTCGAAACGTACAACAAGTTCAAGGGGCAGGGAATGGAATTTATCGCCGTGGCGATGAAATACGATCCGCCCAACTACGTCGTCAACTTCACCGAGACGCGCAAGCTGCCGTTCACCGTGGCGCTCGACTCGGGCGGCGATATCGCCAAGGCGTTCGGCGACGTTACCCTGACGCCGACCACTTTCATCATCGGCAAGGACGGCAAGATCCTCAAGCGCTATGTAGGCGAGCCGGAATTCGGCGAGTTGCACGCGCTGCTGCAAAAGGCGCTGGCCGCCGGCTAGCGACCCGCATCAAAACACGTGCCGCAGCAGCAGCGCGGCCATGACGAACATCGTTGCCCATCACTCCCGCGGTCAACAACATCGCATCGGCCAGCGCGCAAAACAGCACGACGACGCCGACGTGTTGGCGGCGCAGCCCCTGGCGCAGCACGAACGCGTTCTGCGATCCGATCACCACGATGAGGCCCAGGCCCAGGGCGAAACCCTGCGCAAAGACGGCGGAGGCAACAGAAGCGATGGCGGTGGAAGTAGTCATGCCCGAATCTTGCCCGCGGGTGCCGCTAAAGGCAAACTACGTTTACTTCATCCACATTAGTTTTATTTATGCTCAACTACGCCGCCCTGTCCGCCTTGTGCTCGGTGATCCGGGAGGGCAGCTTCGAGGGCGCCGCCCGCGCGCTCAGCGTGACGCCATCGGCGGAGTCGCAGCGCATCCGGCTGCTGGGAGAGCAGATGGGCTGCCCGATGGTGGTGCGCGACCAGCCATGCCGCGCCACCGACACGGGGCGGCGCCTGTGCCAGCACTTCGACCGCGTGCAGCTGCTGGAGCAGGACTTGCAGGAAGCGCTGCCGGCGCTGGCGCCGCAGGGCGTTGCGCGCGTGGCGCTGCCGATCGCGGTCAATGCCGACAGCCTGGCCACCTGGCTGGCGCCGGCCATGATGGCCTTCGCAGCCGAGAACCCTGTCTTGATGGAGGTGGCGGTCGACGACGAGACCCACACCGCGGAGTGGCTGCGCAGCGGCGCCGTGCTGGCTGCGGTGACCACCGTCGCGCGCGCGGCGCCAGGCTGCGACCGCCATCCGCTGGGATCGATGCGCTATGTGGCCGCCGCCAGCCCGGCATTCGTACAACGCTATTTTGCCAAGGGCGTCGGCGCCGGCACGCTGGCACGGGCGCCGAGCCTCGTGTTCAGCCCGAAGGACGCGCTGCAGGCGCGCTGGGTACAGCGCCTGTGCCATCGGCACGTGGAAATTGCGCGCCACACCTTGCCTTCGCCGCAGGCGTTTGTCAGCGCGGCAGTGGCGGGAATGGGATGGGGGCTGCATGCGCGCGCTGCTGGCGCAGCATTTGAAGGATGGTTCGCTGGTCGAGCTGGTGCCGGGCACCCCGCTCGACATCGCGCTGCATTGGCAGCACGCGCGCGCCGCGGCAGGGCTGCTCGATCGCCTCAACCGCGCGGTGCTGGCAGGCGCCCGCTCCGCGCTGATCCAGCCGTGAAGATCAGAAGCCGGCCTGCAGCGACAGGTACATGCCGCGCTGGCGCACCGGATTGAATACCGTGATATCGCCCAGCACCGCGTACGCCGCCGTCACCGACACGTGCTTGCTCGGGAACCAGGCGACGAAGGCGTCGTAATACGCTTTTTCGTTGTCGACGCCCAGGTTGCGCGGTTTCATCCGGTATTCGACGCCGGCCACCAGTTTGCGGCTGATCATGTATGCCGCCGACACCTCGAGCTTGGCCTCGTAGCTGTCGCCCTTGTCGCCGCCGAAACCGAGCAGTCCCATCTGGTTGGCCTTGGTCGCCCGCACCGTGCCGTTCAGCAGCAGGCTGTGGTCGAGCAAGATCTTGGTGGCGGCGACGTAGTAGTCGACGCCGTTCTCGTCCTTGGCGCCCAGCTGGGTGACCTTGGTGACGCCGAGCGCGCCCAGGCCGGCGACGCCCTTGTTGCGCTTGGCCATGACGCCAACGGCGACCTGCGGCAGCGCATCGTCCTGGTCGTACACGGCGTCGCCGATCAGCTTGACCTTGACGCCGATGATGTCCTGCTTGATGCGCAACTCGTTCAGCGGCGCCAGGGCGCCGCGAAAATCCTGCGTCGCCAGCGACAGCTCGACGCGGTCGAACAGGCCGACCGCGACGCCGTAGGTATCGAGCGAATAATCCTGGGTTGTCACGCGTGTATAGTGGGCGTTGGCGCCCCAGCTGTCGCGCGAGCCGTAGCCGCCGATCAGCGCCCAAGGCGTCAGCCCGCCGCCGCCCGCGCCTTCAACCTGGCTGACGCCGCCGGTGGCGGTCAGCTTGCCCATGTCCGGTGTAACTTGGGCCAGTGTGGCGCCGGTGCTCAAACTTGCAGCAAGCAGCAACGCGAAACGCTGTGCGGCATGGCCAAAAATCGGGGGCATCGTATCTCCTGAAGGTGCCCCTAGATTTTATACAATTGCCCCTAAACAACAAAGATCTATTTGGCGAATGCGATCATTTGGTCACAATTGCGCGTTGCATCGGCGCCAATTTGGCTACCAGCTTGTTCTGCACGTGCGACGGCACGCCGTTGCGTTCCATCGCGATCTGCAGGTCTTCGGCCAGCGCGTTGAACTGGGCGTTGGTCACCTTCAGGCCGCGGTGTACATCGTTCATTTCGTCGCCCTTGTAGACGCACGGTCCGCCGGTCAGCGCGCAGAACTGCTCTTCGAGGCGCATCGCCAGGTTCTTCATGTCGGTGTCGACGAACGACTCCTTGATGCGCGCGTCGGCCTTGATCAGCGGGATCAGGGTGGCGACGATGTCCTTGATGCCCTGCTGGCCGCCGAGGCCGCGGTAGGTGGCGTCGTCGGCCGCATGGACCGGGGCGAGCGATGCGAGCGCCAGCAAGGCGATGGCGGAAAACGATGTGCGAGTAAAGTTCATGATGTCTGCTGTTTTCTATTTCGGATAAAGAACCATCTGCGTGCAGCGGAAAACGGCGATGGTCTTGCCGTTGGCGGCATTCGTGACGACCGCGTCCCACACCTGCGTGGTGCGGCCCATGTGCGCCGCTTTCGCCACCACCTCGATGGCGCCGTCGCGCGCGGTGCCGAGGTGGTTCGACTTCAGTTCGATGGTGGTGAAGTTGTCGGCCCCTTCCGGCAGGTTGACGCGGCAGGCGTAACCGCAGGCGGTATCGGCCAGCGTGACGACGCTGCCGGCGTGCAGGAAGCCGTTCGGCGCCAGGTGATGCGGCTTGACGTCCATGCGAGCGGCCACTTCGCCGTCGCCGACGCGGGTGATCTCGATGCCGAGGTAACCCGGGAAGCGGCCTTCGCCGATTTTGTTCAACTGCTCGATCGTTGCTTCTTTGGTATTCATGACGGTCCTTTGTTCGATGCGTCCAGTGCGTCCGCCATCTTATGGGAATTTCACGCTGCATGGAAAACACTGCCTCTGAAAAAACACAACATGGTTTTGCAATGAGGAAATGATATTATTTATGATTGGAAATATTTAATCGAATAACGGTCGGGAATATCCATGCAATTTGAATTCGAGCCCGCGGGCGCACTCGTCACCGCAACGCTGGCCGCTGGCGAAATCGAACGCGAAGGCGCCGCCATCGCCGGCAAGCCGGCGCACGGCCACTGCGCCAACTGCCAGACCGCGCTGACCGGCAGCTTTTGCCACGCCTGCGGCCAGCGCGACCATGTGCACCGCTCGCTGCTGCATCTCGGCGAGGAATTCCTGCATGGCCTGCTGCATTTCGACACCAAGGCCTGGCACACCTTGCCGCTGCTGGCCGCCAAGCCGGGCAAGCTGACGCGCGAGTACATCGAGGGCAAGCGCACGCGTTACGTCTCGCCGCTGGCGCTGTTCTTGTTCATGGTGTTTTTCATGTTCTTCGTTGTCTCGAGCCTCAGCCACAGCACCCTGAACGGGGTGCCGACAGAGGTGTCTGCCGCCACGGCTGGCCTGGAAAAAGATATCGTCAAGGCCAAGGCGAAGCTGGCGAAAGCCGAAACCAGGCTCGCTGCCGCGCGTGAGCGCGGCGACAGCAACAGCGCCGCGCAGGCCGACGTCGACAAAGCACGTTCCGAGGTCAGCGAAGAAGAGACCACGCTGCACGCCATCAACGAAGCCATGGCAGGCACGCAAGCTGGAACGGCGGGACCCAAGCTGGTAAACACGAGCACAACCAGCGTCACCACCGGCAATCCGAAACTCGACGCGACGATCAAGCAGGCGATCGAGAATCCCGAATTCACGATCTACAAGATCAAGAACACCGCATCGAAATTCTCGTTTTTGCTGGTGCCGATCTCGCTGCCGTTCCTGTGGCTGATGTTTTTCTGGAAGCGCGGCGTGACGATGTACGACCATGCCGTCTTCGCGCTGTACTCGCTGTCGTTCATGGCGCTGCTGGTCGTGACGCTGACGCTGCTGCAAAAGACCGGGATGAATTCACTGGTGGCGACGCTGGCGTGCGCAGTGCCGCCGCTGCACATGTTCCTGCAGCTGCGCGGTGCGTATTCGCTTGGCTTTGGCAGCGCGTTGTGGCGCACGGTGGCGCTGCTGTGCGCGTCGGCGACCGTGTTCGTGATGTACCTGCTGCTGATCCTGTACCTGAGCGTGGCCTGACCGCTTCCCCCGCCCCGGTTTTAGTTAGCGGCGTTTTTTCAGACTGCCGCTGCCGGCGCCGCGCTGCTGTTTGCGCGCCGCCGCGTTCTGCGCCTGCAGGATCGCATCGACACGCTCGGACGCGGCGCGCGACAGTTCCTGCGCCACTTCCACGCTCGGAAAATAGGCGGGCTGGCGGTAGGCCAGCCAGGCGTAGGCCGAATAGCGACGGCACGCGTCTTCCACCTCCTGCAGGTTCAGCCATCGCAATGAGCCGCCTTCCGGCTCGAGCTTGCAGATGCGCTTTTTCGCCAGCGACATCGCCCAGTGTTCCCACGCGCCCTGCAGCGACGGCACCTTGGTCGAAATCGGCACCAGCGAGAGCATGAACTTTTCGGCCACCGTCAGCGTCAGCGTGTCGAGCCAGATCGCCCGTTCGTTCTGTTCTTCGGTGATGCGCGGGTAGAAAAAGCCGTCCGGCACATCGATGTTGTGGACGAAGCGCTTGAGCAGCTTGACCAGCGACGTCTCGTTGGTGACGGCGGCGATGCGGTGCAGGTTTTCGATCGACGGCGCCACGGCGAAGCCGCTGGCGGACAGCGGCGCCAGCTTCTCCTTCAGCAGCGCGCGCATCACCTCGTGCGTCTCGTCGTCGTAGCCGGCGACGAAACCTTCCTCGTGTACGCCGTAACGGCCGGCGCGGCCGGCGATCTGGCGCGCCAGCGCGGCCGAAATCTCCTCTTCCTCGTAGCCGTTGTACTTGATCGCGGTGGTCATCACGATGCGCGCGATCGGCATGTTCAGGCCCATCGCCAGCGCGTCGGTGCCGACCACGATGTCGGCCGTGCCGTCGCGGAAGCGCTCGGCCTGGGCGCGCCGCACCTCCGGCGACAGGTTGCCGTACACGGTCGCCACCGACAGGCCCATCTCGGTGATCATGTCGCGCCACATCAACACCTCGCGGCGCGAAAAGCAGATGACGGCATCGCCGCGGCGCAGGTTGCGCAGCTTGCGCACCGCGGTCGGCTCCATCGCCAGCGGCGCCATGCGCTTGAGGACGTGCACCTCGAGCGGCACTTCGAGCCGTTCGGCCAGCGCCTCGACCGCGCGGCGCGCTTCCGGCGCGCCGACCAGGTACACCACCGACGCCGGCGCGCCGCACACGGCGGCGGTCCAGGCGGCGCCGCGGTCGCGGTCCGACAGCATCTGGATTTCGTCGATCACGGCGACGTCGACGCGCCGGCGCGAATCGAGCATCTCGACGGTGCTGGCGACGTGGGTTGCCCCTTCGGCCAGCCGGCGTTCTTCGCCGGTGACCAGGCTGACCTTGAGTTCCTTGCCGTGCGGGCGCGCCGCCTGCATGCGCTCGAAGTTTTCCAGCGCCAGCAGCCGCAATGGCGCGAGGTAGACGCCGCTCGGCGCCTTCATCAACGCTTCCATCGCGCGGTGCGTCTTGCCCGAATTGGTGGGCCCGAGCAGCGCGATGAATTTGCGCGGCATGCGCCTGGCCACGTCAAATGAATCGGGGTACTCGGCCAGGTTGATGCTTTGCTTGGTGCGCGCGGCGTGGCGCTCTTCCTGCTCGCGCTCGACGGCGTGGATGATGCGCTGGCGGATGCGGTCGTACACATGCTCGGCCGGGTCGGACGTCTGCAGCTCGGCCAGCGTCTGCAGGAACGTCATCGCGTCGAAGTCGCAGTCGTCGGCCAGTTCGGAGATCTCGCGCACGAAGGCGGCGGCGCTATTGTGCAGGGCGTCGATGGCGTCGGCGCCGGCGCGTTCGAGCACCAGCGCGCGCTGCGCCTCCGGATCCATCTTGCGCCACTTGCTCGGCTTGGCGAGCACGCCCTGGGCCGGCACCAGCTGGTAGGGCACGCGCAGGTCGTTGTGCCTGACCGCGCCGGTGAAGCGGAGGAAGACGCGCCCTTCCATCTTGACCAGCTGGACGCCCTTGGCCTGCAGCGCCGCATCGACGACCAGGTTCTCGGTTTCGGCTCCGTCGCCTTCCGGCAGTGGAATGACGGGACGGGATTGGGATGACATGGATGGAAACACCGCTAAATTCGACAGACGAACTATATCTCGTCTGCAGCAGATGAGTCTCACCGCTGGCGTCAGCGCCGGCGCACCTGGGCGCGGGTGCAGGCAATCGAAACGCGGCTGAAGGAACTGCGCGAAGAAAATACGCTGGCGCTTTCTGTCGGAGCGCACCAAGTCGGACGACTACCGCAAGCACCTGGGCCTGATATCGACCGTGCGCGGCGACTACGAGGCGCTGGCCAAGCGGCGGGGCGATCCGGCCAACACGCAGGTCGGCTGGACCGGCTCGACGGTGATGGCGGCATGCGGGAGGCGCTGCTGGTCGGAGATGGCCGGTTCAATGGCATCACCGGCCAGGTCGCCAGCTTGATCGCGAACGCACGCTTCCCTCCCGACAAAAATCTGCCGGCCGCGTCGATCCCCTATGTCCGGCACTTTGCGTTCGACCTGGCCGGCCGGCGTTAGCGCGCTCGGCATATTGCCCGGAATATGCCGCGACGCAATATTTGGGTCGCTTTGTGAGCGCTTGGCGTTTATACTTCGTGGCTAAAGTTTCCGTACGGACACACTCGTTACCTTCCACCCGCTGGCCAGCCTGGCCCTTTAAGAAGCACATCCCATGAATTTTCTCAAGAATATGAAAGTCGGCACCCGGCTTGCGCTCGGTTTCGCCGTTGTCCTCGCCTTATCGGTCCTCATCGCGGTGGTCGGCGTCATGCAGCTCAATGCGATTGCGCAGGAAGCCGAGCGCATGCTGGCCCAGCCGATCCAGAAGGAGCGCGACGCGGCGGACTGGGATCGCTACATTTCGATTGCGGTCATCCGCACCTCGGCGATCGCCAAAAGCAGCGACGCCTCGCTGGTGCCGTTTTTTGCCGCGAATGCCGCCCTGACGACCAAGGGCACGGCCGAAACAGTCAAGAAGCTCGAGCCGCTGCTGGTAACCGAGGCCGAGAAGAAGGCCTACGGCGACGCGATGGCGGTGCGCAAGACGTATCTGGCCAGCCGCGACGAAGTCACCCGGCTGAAGGCCGAAGGCAAGCCCGAGGAAGCTGAAGACGTCCTGACCAAGGCGTACCTGCCGGCGGCCGAGTCTTACCAGGCGCTGGTGGCGCGCTTCCTCGCGGTGCAGCGCCAGAGCCTCGACAGCATGAAGGGCCGGATCGCGGAGAGCCGCGACGCGGCGCAAACCCGCGTCGTCGTGCTGGCAGCATTGAGCCTGTTGTGCGGCATCGCGTTCGCCTGGTGGCTGACGGTCGGCATCACCGCGCCGGTGCGCCGCGCCGTGGCCAGCGCGCGCCGGGTCGCCGATGGCGACCTGACCGAAGACATCCAGGTCACGTCCACCGACGAACTGGGCCAGCTGCAGCAGGCGCTGAAGGACATGAACGCCAACCTGCTGAAGATCGTGCGCGACATCCGCGCCGGCACCGACGAGATGGCGACCGCGTCATCCGAAATCGCCGCCGGCAACCTGGACCTGTCGTCACGCACCGAGCAGCAGGCGGCCAGCATCGAAGAAACCGCGTCGTCGATGGAGGAGCTGACGTCGACGGTCAAGCAGAACGCCGACAACGCCATGCAGGCCAATGTGCTGACCAACGAAGCGTCCAGTGTCGCTACCCAGGGCGGCGCGGTGGTCGCCCAAGTGGTCAAGACGATGGCCGACATCACGACGTCTTCGAAGAAAATCGTCGACATTATCGGCGTCATCGACGGCATCGCCTTCCAGACCAACATCCTGGCGCTCAACGCCGCGGTTGAAGCGGCGCGCGCGGGCGAGCAGGGCCGCGGCTTTGCCGTCGTCGCCGCCGAAGTGCGCACGCTGGCGCAGCGCTCGGCCAGCGCCGCCAAGGAAATCAAGGGACTGATCGACGATTCGGTCGACAAGGTCGATACGGGAAGCATGCTGGTCCAGAAGGCCGGCGCGACGATGGGACAGATCGTGTCGAGCGTGCAGCGCGTGACCGACATCATGGGGCAGATCACGGCGGCCAGCCGCGAGCAAAGTGCCGGCATCGAGGAAGTGAACCGCGCGATCGCGCAGATGGACCAGGTCACTCAGCAGAACGCGGCGCTGGTGGAGGAATCGGCGGCGGCGGCAGGTTCGATGCACGACCAGGCGACGGGCCTGGCGCGTGCGGTCAGCGCGTTCAAGCTGGGGATGGAGCCGGTGGCCGCGCGGACGGCGCCACGTGCGCCTGTGGCCACGCGCGCGGCGGCAAAACCTGCGCTGGCAGCGCCGATGGGCCGGCCACGCCTGGCTGCGGCCGGCGACGCCGAGTGGGAACAGTTTTAAATCAATACACTGAGGCGGTGGCGACACTCCCCATGCGTGGCTTACCGCGCGTGATTTCGGCACGGCGAAGGCGAAAAAAGGGCGGGGCATCGATAATGATGGCCCGCCCTTTTTTATTGTGAACTCGTTACTGTGCGGCGATCGCCAGGCCCGCGCTGTGCGCCTGTTCGTCGGCGTGGTACGAGCTGCGCACCATCGCGCCGACAGCCGCGTGCACGAAGCCCATCTTGTACGCCTCGGCTTCGAACATCTTGAAGACGTCCGGGTGCACGTAGCGGCGCACCGGCAGGTGCGAGTTCGACGGCGCCAGGTACTGGCCGATGGTCAGCATTTCGACGTTGTGATCGCGCAGGTCGCGCATCACTTGCAGGATCTCTTCGTCGGTCTCGCCCAGGCCCACCATGATGCCGGACTTGGTCACCGCGTTTGGGTACAGCGCCTTGAAGTCGCGCAGCAGCTCGAGCGAATGCTTGTAGTCGGCGCCGGGACGCGCTTCCTTGTACAGGCGCGGCACGGTTTCGAGGTTATGGTTCATGACGTCGGGCAGGCCGTCCTTGAAGATCGCCAGCGCCTTGGCCAGGCGGCCGCGGAAGTCGGGCACCAGCACTTCGATGCGCGTCTTCGGCGACAGCGCGCGCGTCTGCTGGATGCACTCGACGAAGTGGCCGGCGCCGCCGTCGCGCAGGTCGTCGCGGTCGACCGAGGTGATGACGACGTACGACAGGCGCAGGTCGGCAATGGTCTTGGACAGGTTGCGCGGCTCGTTGACGTCGAGCGGATCGGGGCGGCCGTGGCCGACGTCGCAGAACGGGCAGCGGCGCGTGCACTTGTCGCCCATGATCATGAAGGTCGCGGTGCCCTTGCCGAAGCATTCGCCGATGTTCGGGCAGCTGGCCTCTTCGCACACGGTCACCAGGTTGTTGGCCCGCAGGATGTCCTTGATCTCGTAGAAGCGGGTCGACGCCGACGCCGCCTTGACGCGGATCCAATCTGGCTTCTTGAGGCGCTCGATGTCGCCGATCGGCACGATCTTGATCGGGATGCGCGATGTCTTGCTGGCGCCTTTTTGCTTGTCGCTGGCGTTGTAGGCGGGGGCGATGCTGGTGTCGGTGTCAGGAGTCATTTGGCTGCATGCCCAATCGGGCTAAGGTTGTGTTATTCGGTTGGTTCGAGGGCGATCGTGGCGAGCTGGCTGGCCAGTTCGCGCGCCAGCGCCTGCTGCACGTCGGCCAGCGCCACGTCGACACCCATGCTGCGCATGTCCACCGTCGCCAGGCCGGAGTAGCCACACGGGTTAATCCAGGAAAATGGCGCCAGGTCCATCGCGACGTTGAGCGACACGCCATGATAGGTGCAGCCGTTGCCGCGCACTTTCAAGCCCAGCGCGGCGATCTTGGCGCCCTTGCGCTCGCCCGCGGCGATGTAAATGCCCGGCGCGCCGGCTTTGCGCTCACCGTTCAGATTATACGCCGCCAGCACCTCGATGATGGCCTGCTCGATTTTGTTGACAAACTGTCTTGCATACAGCTTGCCGCCCGGCTTGTTGCGGCGCAGGTCCATCAGCAGGTAGATCACCACCTGCCCGGGGCCGTGGAAGGTGACTTCGCCGCCGCGGTCGGTCTGGACGACGGGGACGTCGTGGGCGGCCAGCACGTGCGAACGGTCAGCGCCGAGACCGAGCGTGAACACCGGCGGATGCTCGACGATCCACAGTTCGTCGGGCGTGGCGGTGTCGCGCGCGTCGGTGAAGGCGCGCATGGCGGCGAACACGGGCTCGTACTCGGCGCGGCCGAGATCACGGATGATGGCCGGTTCAAGACGGGTGGGGGACATGTGGGTGGTGGCTTCGGCGCCGATTACATCACGATCTTGACCATCGGGTGGCCGGACAGCGCGCGGTACAGGTCGTCGAGCTGGGCGCGGCTGGTGGCGCGCACCATCACCGTCAGGCCGGTGTAGTTGCCCTTGGCGGATGGGCGCACTTCCATGCGGCCGATGTGGAAGGTCGGATCGTATTCGAGCACGACGTCGACGACGGTGACGGCGAAGTCGTCATGGGTGGCACCCATCACCTTGATCGGGAAGTCGCTCGGGTATTCGATAAGGGAATCAACGGTCGGGTGCATGGCAAATCCAGTCTTGAATTGAAAACGATCAGCGCAGCCGTCGAAAACAGGCTCGCTGTGCCCATTGTAGTCAATGTCAACGCTTTAAACAGCATCGTCCAAAAAAGAAGGCCAGCTAGGCGCTGGCCTTAAACTAGTTTCCATGTGGGGAAAGTAGCGGGACAAAATCGGTGGATCGTGGCGCCTGGTGCGCCGGAGTGAAACCACTGTAGCGAAATGCCCCGCCGCCAACGCGCCAAATGCGATGAACTGCATCTATCGCTGGCTGAACGACTCAAAAGGCGGACTGAGACGTCCGCCGCAGGTCAGCGTTCCTTTTCTTCCACCCCATCCTTGCGGCTGCCGCCGGGACGCTGGCGCGGCGGGGCCGGTGGCGCCACCGCAGCCGGCGCTGGCTGCGGCGCCGGCTGAACCATCTGCTGCACCGGCGCCTGGCGCACCATTGGAGGTGGCGAAGGAGGAGGAGGAGGCGCGACCGCAGCTGGCGGCGGCGCAAACTGGCGCGGTTGCTGAGCGGCATCCGGCTCGCGCTGGCGGCGCTCGCCTTCGTTGCGGAACGAACGGCCGCGCTGCTGCTCGGCGCCGGGTTGCTGCGCCGGCTGCGGCATCGCCGCCGGCGGTGGCATCATCAGCTGCGGCATTGGCATCGGCGCGGCCGGCGGCGGCATCATGCCGGCCGGACGAACTGGCTGTGGCGGCACCGGCGCCTGCTGCTGGCGCTGGCGGCGCTCGCGCTCTTCGAACTCCTGGCGGCGGCCAAACTGCGCCGGCGCCGGTGCGGTCACCACGCCTGGCGCTGGATCGATGGCTGGCGGACGGCCGCGCTGGGCGTCGCGGTCGAAGCGCTGGAAGCGGTCGGCGCGGGCATCGCCCACGCCCTGCGGCGCCGATGGCGCCACTGCCGGCGCGTTCGGCAGCGCTTGCGGCACCACCACGGCGCGCGGCGCATTGCGCACGGCGATGGTGCCGCGGTGGCCGAACTGCTCCTGCGGCACCACGGTCAGGCCGTCGCGGCGATGGTCGTCGCGCCAGTCGCGGCGGCGGTCGTCACGGCGGTCGTCGCGTGCATGGCGGTTAATGTGCTGCAGGTGCTGATTCGACAGGCGGTAGCCCGGCACGAACGCATCGCGCGGCGACAGCGGATACCAGCCCTGCGCCGGCCGGTGGCCGCCTTGCGAGAACGTCAGGTTCCAGCCGTTGCCGCCGACCCAGCCGACCAGCGCCGGCGCCCATACCGGACGGCTGATGTTGCGTCCCGGAGCCCATGCCCAGCGCTGGTTGACCTGCACCCAGCGGCCATAGTGGAACGGCGCATAACCCCAAGGCGCGTTGTCGACCCAGGTCCAGCCCCATGGCGACACCCACGTCCAGTTGCCGTCGCGGTAAGGCGCCCAGCCCTGCGCGACCACGGTCGGCATCCACAACGGGCCGTATTCGGCGTCGTCGCGCCAGATGCCGTTCTGGTCGAGCTCTTCGTAGCCGGTCATTTCGCTGGTGACGTAGCGGGCCGACGTGGAACGGTCGTCGCGCGCGTCGCGCTGCTGCGCCCAGTCGTCGAAACCGTCGCGCACGGCCTGGCCGGTGCGCACGTCGTCGTCGCGGATTTCGGCGCGCTTACCGGCGCGCACGATCAGCTGCGAGCCGCGGTCTTCGACCAGCGCGACGCCGGCGAACACGTTGACCACGCTGGTGCCGGCGACGCGTTCAGCGTCGACGCGCAGGCTGCCTGGCTCCTGCAGGCGAATGCGCGAGCCCGCCGTCTCCAGCTCGAAGCCGGCCAGCACGTCGCCATTGCGCACCCGTACGCTGGCGCTGCCGTAGTTCAGGCGCAGGCGCAGGTTGTCGTCATCGAGTTCGGACACTTCCAGCGACGAGTCGGCGTCGAGCCGGATCGACGTCGAGCCGACGCGTATCTCGGTGCGCGCGCCGCGGCCGGTGGTGATCTGGTTGTGCGAAGTGACCGGCCAGTTGACCAGCGCCGCGCTGGCCTCGTCGCCGACCTCGCTGCTGATGCTGACCGGCCCCTGCGACAGCGCCACGCGTCCGACCCGCGCCGGCGGATCTGCCGCCAGCGCCAAGCTCGAAAATACCGCGCACGCCAGCAGCGTGACGGCCTGGATGAAACGAGTTGTCATTTTTGAACTCCAAAAGAGGTCGGACGAGGTTCGTCGTACGATCAAAACGCTTGAGCAGGAAAACGGATAACAGCGGTTACAAAACGTTGCAAGTCGAGCAGCCCAGATTACATCAGGCCGGCGCCCGCTTCACAAAGAACAGGGCGCCGCCGACCAGCACCAGCACGGCGCCGAAAAAGCGGTTCTGTTTCTTGATCGCGCGCTCATCGCGGAAATAGCGCTGCATCGACGCGGCCAGCCAGGCGTAGCCATGCATGACGACGGTGTCGATGGTGACCATGGTAGCGCCCAGAATGACCAGCTGCGGCAGCAGCGCCGCCTGCTGGGTAATAAATTGCGGCAGCACGGCGACCATGAAGATGATGCCCTTCGGATTGGTCGCGTTGGTCAGAAAGCCGGTCAGCACGCGGCCGCCGAACGAGGGTTGCGCCGCCTGCGCGACGAGCGGGTTCGCCTGCCGGTTCGCCTGCGGCTTCGCGCGCCACTGGCTCACGCCGCACCAGATCAGGTACAGCGCGCCGACGGTCTTGACGACGCTAAAGGCCAGTTCCGACGCCAGCAGCAGCGAGCCGACGCCGGCGCCGGCGATGATGAACACCAGCAGCAGCCCGGCCTGCAGGCCGAGCACGGTGGCGCTGGCCTTGCGGATGCCGTACGCAAGGCCGTGCGACATGGCCATCACGGCGCCCGAGCCGGGCGAAATGGCAATCAGCGAGCCGGCGATGACGAACGTGATCCAGGTGGCAAAAGTCATGCGGGAATTGGGGGAATGGGGAACGACGGTGAACGGGAAAAACACTGCGGGGACAAGCGGGGCGGGGCAGGCGCGGGTCGCAGACACAGGCCGGCGTGAGCCGTTCCCGCATCTGCCTGGCTGCTGCTTACTTCTTCTTTGGGTTGACCGCTGCCTTCAGGGTCGCGCCAGCCGAAAATTTTGGCGACTTCGACGCTGCGATCTTGATCGCTTCGCCGGTCGATGGATTGCGGCCCTTGCGTGCGGCGCGCTTGGCGACGGAGAAAGTGCCGAAGCCGGTGATACCGACCGTGTCACCTTTTTTCAGGCGCTCGGTGATGATCTCGATGACCGTGTTGACCGCGCTGTTGGCGGCGGCGCCGGACATCTCGGTACGCTTCGCAAATTCTGCAATCAGTTCGCCTTTTTTCATAACTATCCTCCGGGGTTAAAAGAGCGGAAAGATTAGCATAATTATTGCCCAGTGTAACAATTTCTCAAGCGGCCACGCAAAAGTAAGCCCCGCTGTGACTGGATCGCGACGGTTTTGGCCGATTTTCCAGCCGCCGCCGCCGCGTGCAAAAAGGCGGCGTCGGCGCACGCGCGTCGCTTACAGTGCCGGCGCCGGCTCCGTGCGCGCGCCCGTCAGGCGGGTGCGCAGGGCAGCGTTGATCAGCGTCTGGTAACCCTTGCCGCTCTGCTCGGACAGCGAACGAAACTGCGTGAGCACCTCGTCGTCGAGGTAGATGGTGATGCGCGTTTTGCGTTTCACCGCGCGGGCGGCGCTTGCCGCAGGTTTGGAAAGATCGGATTCGGTGTGCATCGTGGTTCCCCTAGCTGGATGTGTCAACTGCGCGAAAAATAGACCAGGCCGCCGGCTGCCGTGACGCAACCAGTCAGTGTTGCCACTATACGTATGCCATTCTGCAATCTTCCTTAAAAGCGACGAGATGCCGTTTTTGACGACTGAACTGCAGAAACGACGGCTGACCGGTAGGAAAAACGCGTCCAGTGCGCACGCAAAAACTGGTGTCAGGTCTGACATTAAGACATTCGAGCGTGAATGTCTTAATGTCAGACCTGACACCAGCGTGGGGCGGTGTGCGCAACAACCTCGGGTAAGATGGTATTTTTTTAATTGACCGATGGGAGCAGTACGATGGCTTCAAGTTTGCTGGCACTAATTGACGACATCGCGACGATCCTCGACGACGTCGCCTTGATGAGCAAGGTCGCGGCCAAGAAGACTGCCGGCGTGCTGGGCGACGACCTGGCGCTCAATGCCCAGCAGGTGTCGGGCGTCAAGGCCGACCGCGAGTTGCCGGTGGTGTGGGCGGTGGCGCTCGGTTCGCTCAAGAACAAGGCAATCCTGGTGCCGGCCGCGCTGGCGATCAGCGCTTTCGCGCCGTGGGCGATCATACCGCTGCTGATGATCGGCGGTGCCTTCCTGTGTTACGAGGGGTTCGAAAAGCTGGCGCACAAGTTCCTGCACAGCCCGGACGAGGACAGGCAGCACCACGAGCAGCTGGCCAAGGCGCTGGCCGACGAATCGATCGACCTGATGGCGCTGGAGAAAGACAAGATCAAGGGCGCGATCCGCACCGACTTCATTTTGTCGGCCGAGATCATCGTCATTTCGCTGGGCACGGTTGCCAACGCGCCGTTCGGCACCCAGTTCGCGGTATTGGCCACCATCGCGATGGTGATGACGGCCGGCGTGTACGGGCTGGTGGCCGGCATCGTCAAGCTCGACGATGCCGGACTGTACCTGAGCAGGCTTGCCAACGGCGGCTTGCAGATGCTGGGCCGCGCGCTGCTGGCAGGCGCGCCGATCCTGATGAAGACGCTGTCGGTGGTGGGCACGGCGGCCATGTTCATGGTCGGCGGCGGCATCCTGATGCACGGGGTGCCGCCGCTGCACCATATCGTCGATAGCGCGGCGGCCGCCGCCGGCGGCGTGGCCGGCATCGGCCCGGTGTTGAAGGTGATCACGCCGACGCTGATCGACGCACTGGCCGGCGTGATTGCCGGTGCGCTGGTGCTGCTGGTGGTGACGGTGGCGACCAGGATGTTCAAGCGCAAAGGGCCCGCCGCCGCTTGATCTTGGCCGCAACAATATGAACCTTCCCCGCGCAGGCGGGGCGATGTTGCTTATTGTGCGGCGCCGCCCGCTTCTCGATTTCTGCTGCCGGGCCGCCGTCCCTCGTCCCCCCTTCCCTCATCGGCGCAACCTTACGCCGAACTGACAGCAATGTGACATCTGTTGTAATTGAACCCGCGAAATGTTGTCCAGAATTGACATTCGACAGTGAGCAATACAGTATGGATTGGATGTTTTTTTCACTATAGAAGGTCCCGATTTCACGGGATTCGCAGGGTTCAATCAACGAGGGAATAAAAATGCAGAACAAGTTCGCACCTAGAAAGCACGTGCTCGCCTTATCCATCGCTTCGCTGTTCGCCAGCGGCAGCGTGTATGCCCAGGCCGCGCCGCCGGCCGAAGACATCGGCGCCACCGTCGTCGTCACCGGTACCCGCGTTGCCAACCGCACCGCCCTCGACACCACCGCGCCGGTCGACATCATCTCGGCCGAACAGCTGAAAAACGCCGGCAACACCGAAATTACCCAGGCGCTGTCGATCGCGCTGCCGTCGCTGAACTTCCCGCGCCCAGGCCTGACCGACGGCACCGATACCGTGCGCCCGGCCACGTTGCGTGGCCTCGCGCCCGACCAGGCGCTGGTGCTGGTGAACTCGAAGCGCCGCCACTCGTCGGCGCTGGTCAACGTCAACGGCACCGTCGGCCGCGGCTCCGCCTCGGTCGACATGAACACCATCCCGACGGCGATCGTGCGCACCATTGAAGTGCTGCGCGACGGCGCCTCGGCCCAATACGGTTCGGATGCCATTTCGGGCGTGGTCAACATCCGCCTGCGCACCGACCGCAGCGGCGGCGAGGCGAACGTGACGTACGGCGCCCGCATCACCGAGTATGACGTCGTCGCCGACGCGCCGCCAGCGGGCGCGAACTATGGCGCCGCGCCGAAGTCGCGCAGCCTGACCGATGGCCAGGCCGCCACCGTCAGCATGTGGAAAGGCTTGCCATGGGGCGAGAGCGGCTTCGTCACCATCGCCGCCGAATACAAGGACCAGAAGCACACCGAGCGCAGCGGCTACGACATGCGCGCCGCCTACAGTAAAATCAACGGCGCCTTCGATCCGCGCGAGGCGACGTTCAACCGCTTCGACACCTGGTATGGCGAGCCGGAAGTGAAACAGACGACCTTGTTCGCCAACGCCGCCAATCCGCTCGGCAATGGCGTCAAGCTGTACGGCTGGGCCAGCTACCAGAACCGCGACGCCAAGTCGGCCGCCAACATCCGCCGCGCGGTGCAGGACCAGAACGTCGCCTCGATCTACCCGAACGGCTTCATCCCGTTCATCGTGCCGAACGTGGAAGACTTTTCCGCCACCGGCGGCGTGAACTGGACGATGGGCGACTGGGACATGGACGCCTCGCTCGGCTATGGCCAGAACAAGATGCGCTTCAATCTCGAGAACACGCTGAACCGCTCGCTCGGCGGCGCCAGCCCGACCAAGTTCTTCGCCGGCGGCTTCACCTACGACCAGCTGGTGCTGAACGTGTCGGGCGTGCGCACGGTCGCGATGGACAGCCTGTCCTCGCCGCTGAACGTGGCGATCGGCGCCGAAGCGCGCCGCGAAGGCTACATCCTGAAACCGGGCGAGCCGGATTCGTACCGTTCGGGCGGCTTGCTGCTGCCAAGCGGCGCGCCGACGCCGCCAGGCTCGCAGGGTTTCCCGGGCTTCCAGCCTGCCGACGCATCGGACACGTCGCGCACCGCGGTCGGCGCGTTCATCGACCTCGAAGCGAACCTGACCAAGCAGCTGCTCGCCTCGGTGGCAATCCGCGCCGAACACTATTCGGACTTCGGCAACAACGTCGCCGGCAAGCTGGCCGCGCGCTACGACTTCAGTCCGGCGTTCGCGCTGCGCGGCTCGCTGCAGAACGGCTTCCGCGCGCCGTCGCCGCAGCAGCAGGGTTTCGCCGCCACCTCGACCGTCTTCATCAGCGGCGTGCCGTATGACCTGACCACCTTCAAGCCGTCGTCGCCGGTTGCCGTCGCGCTCGGCGCCAAGCCGCTCGACGCCGAAAAATCGGTCAACATGTCGCTCGGCGGCGTGATGCGCTTCGGCAAGACCAGCCTGACTGTCGACGCCTACCGGATCAAGATCAAGGACCGCATCGTGCTGTCGGAGAACCTGATCGAAGGCACCTTGCCAGGCATCGTCAAGTTCCTCGACGCACGCGGCTTCCGCTCCGGCGGCGGGCGCTTCTTCATCAACGGCGTCGACACCACCACCGATGGCGTCGACGTGGTGCTCAACATGCCGTTCAATGCCGACGGCGCCGGCCGCTTCGACCTGACGCTGGCGGCCAACGCCAACAAGACCGAAGTGACCAAGCTGCCGACCGCGGCGGCGCTGTCATCGTTCAATCCGGCGCCGGTGCTGTTTGGCCGCGTCAACGTGTTGACGTTTGAAAAGGGTACGCCGAAAAACAAGCTCAGCGCCAACCTGAACTGGAAACTCGGCCAGTGGGGCGCGACGGCGCGTGCCACCCGCTACGGCGAGGCAATTGCCCCGGGCACCACCGCCGCGCTCGACTTCACGCTGTCGGCCAAGACGCTGGTCGACCTCGAGGCGCGCTACGCCGTGTCGTCGAAAATGAACGTGGCGATCGGCGCCGACAATCTGTTCGACGTCTATCCGGACGCGTTCCCGCCGGCACTGAACACCACCGGCGCGGCGATGTTCTCGAACTACTCGCCGTTCGGCCGCTCGGGCCGCTTCGTGTACGCCCGCGCCAGCTACAGCTTCTAACTACTGCGCACCGGTTCGCCGGCAAGTCGATAAACATAAGGCCACCTTCGGGTGGCCTTTTTCCGTTCGCGCTGCAGCGGCTTATTGCCCGGCGGGCGGCTGCCACAGTTCGATCCGGGTGCCTTCCGGATCGGTCACCCAGCCGAACTTGCCGTATTCGGAGTCGTCCATCTTGTCATCGACCTGGCAGCCTTCGGCGCCCAGCGCGGCCAGCAGCGCCACCAGGTCGTCCCTTCATGGTGTCCGCCTCCGCGGTTGATGTTTGCCAAGCTTACAACACAAAAAGTTCCTCGTCCTCAAATCGCTTCGCTTGACGCAGATCACTGAGCGGACCGCCGGATATCCGACAATGCAACTGTCGTTTCCACACGGAAATTCTACTAACAGGGCAGATGACATGGACTCGAACAAACTCAGCCGTCGTAATTTCAACGTCGCCGCGCTTGGCCTGATGCTCGGCGGCGCCGCATCGACGGCGAAATCGTCCGTCATCCTCGGCGCCAACCGGCCCAAGACGTTCGTGCTGGTGCATGGCGCCTGGTACGGCGGCTGGTGCTGGGACAAGGTGGCGCGCTCGATGCGCTCGCAGGGCCACGTGGTGACGGCCCCCACCTGCCCCGGCGTCGGCGAGCAGGCGCACCTGCTGTCGAAGGACATCTCGCTGTCGACCTTCATCACCAGCATCACCAATCACATCGTGTACCAGAGCATCAGCGACGTGATCCTGGTCGGCAGCGGCTTTGGCGGCGTGGTGATCAGCGGCGTGGCCGACCGCATCCCGCACCTGCTCAACAGCCTGGTCTACATCGACGCCATGGTGCTCGAAAGCGGTTCGTCGGTATTCGAAGCGCAGCCGGCGGCGGTGACGAAGAAGCGGCTCGAGCAAGTTGCCAGCACCGGCAAAGGCGTCGCCATTCCGCCGCCGCCCGCGGCGCAGGCCGGCATGGACAAGGACACGCTGTCGTGGGTGACCGCGCGCATGACGCCGCACCCGGTCGGCACCTACCAGGAAAAGCTGATGCTCAATAACCCGCTCGGCAATGGCCGGCCGCGCATCTACGTCGATTGCGTTGCTTCGCCGTTCGAGCCGCTGGTCGAGGTGAAAAAGAATTTGCGCCAGCAGGCAGGCTGGAAATGGGTCGAGCTCAACACGCACCACGATCCGATGATCACCGAACCGCAGATGCTGTCGGACTACCTGGTGACGGTCTGAACCGCCGACAGCTGCGATCGACGATGCGGGCGATCAGCGCGCCGTCGAAGCGGAACTCGGTTTGTCCCTGCAAGTTGATGACGGTCCCGGCGCGCGGACCGTCCGCAATATCGACCGCCAGGCGCGCGCGGTAGGCGATGCCGATCACGGTGGCGCCGTCGGCCTGTTCGACCGAAGTGATGCGCTGCTCGCGCTCCGAGAACATCGACGTGGACTGCCTGGCAAGATCGCCGAATTCGCCGATGCCATTCGCCGCCGCCGTCAGCTGGCCGCCAGAGAAATTTTCGAACCGCACGTTTGCCGATAACAACGCCAGCATGCCGGCGATGTCGAAGGCGTTATAGGCCGCCAGATAGCGCTCGATAGTCTCGATCTGGTCCGGATTGCTGGCTGATGTATTTTCCATACCTGCAAAGATACTAGACAGGCCAGCATCTTTCAACCTGTCAGTTTTTCGCCTGAACGCCGCGCGCCATCTGCACATCATCGTAGAGCACGCCATCGACGAGCAAGGCTTGCGGCGCGCGCCCATAGACGGCAAATCCCATCGACTCGTACAAGGCAAGGGCGGACGCATTGCCGGAGGTGACGGCCAGCGTCACCTGCAGCAGCCCGGGCATGGCATCGGCAAAGGCCAGCGCCTGCTCGAGCAGTTGCCGGCCCAGGCCCTTGCCGCGCCATGCCGGCGCCACATACATGCCGCCGATGAAGGCCTTCTGACGCACCTGACGCGCGCTTTCGCGCCCCACGCCGACCACGGCCACGAGGTGTGCGCCATCGAAAGCGCCGAAGCGGTAGCGGCCGGAATCGGGCGCCATGTGCGCCTCGACGGTGGACAACGGCGTGTCGCACTCTTCCTCGTGGCTGGAGCTGAAGGCGGTGGGACTTTCACGCAGCGCCGCCAGGCGCAGCGACTGGTAGGCAACTGCATCGGCGGGTACAAGACGGCGGATCAGCATGATGTGGTCACGAATTAAAAGTGAACAATTTATCACGCTGCCCCGCCGCGCAGGCTACTCCCTTTGCGCCGCCGCCAGGCGGTCCGCTTCGCGCGGCGTCTGGCCAGGCTCCACCGGCGTCGAAACTTCCTTTGGCGCTTTCGGTTTCTCTTCCGGCGCCCTGCCGGTGGAGCGGATCGAAATGACCCGGTTGAGCATGTCGAACCAGAACGGCGCGCCCAGCGTGGCGGCTAGCGCGGTAATGAACCAGCCGAGAAAGTGCTGCAGCACGCGATCGACACCGTCGGCCACGTTACGCGGAATCGCCTGCCCGTTCTTGACCTGGGTGGGCGTGGCGTCCCACACCCAGCCGATCGGCAAGCCGAGGTCCGCCAGCTTGTCCTGCACGGCCGAAAATTGTGCGGGCAAGCCCTGGCGCACGTCGAGTTGCACCGAGCCTTCGGCGGCGCCGGCGGCGTTGATTGTGGCGGTCGCCGTGGTATCGGAGAACACAGTGGCGACGTTGAATTCAACCTGCCGGTCGCCGCGTTTGACCAGCATCGTGGCCGGCCGCAGCATGACGCCGGCGGTGTCGCTCGTCAGCTCGACGGTGCCGGTGCTGGCCGCGGGAACGTCGAACGTCAGCACACCCTTGTAGTCGTCGCCGCTGGTGACGCGGTGCATGCCGGCGCCGCTGGCCGCGTTGGTGGCCGGCGTGCGCTCGGCAAACGCTTTGGCCTGCGCCACCAGCGATTCGCGCGCGCCCGGGTAGGTCTGCAAGTGCTTGACGATGAGGACGGCGTCGACGTTCATGCTGACCGCCGCGGTGACGGCCAGCGCGGCCACCATCCACTGCGCGCGCCGCTTGTACCAGCCGCTGATGCGGTCCATCGAATTGTTGAACCAGATCTCGATGTTTTCCTTGAACTTTTCAACGTCGTTCTGGGCATCGTCGAACAGCGCCAGCAAGACCATGCGCATGCGTTCGTCGTGCAGGCCCTCGATCATTTGCCGCACGTAGCGGCTCTGCATGCTGTCGACCAGGTGCTGGATGTCGGCCTGCGCGTCGGCCACCGTGTAGGGCGCTTTGAGCCGCTCGCCCAGCGCCATCAGGTCTCTGCTGATGGCGTCGGCCAGCTCGGCGTGCGAATGGGCGGTGATCAGCGCGCGCAGCCTCGGCAGCGACTCGGCCAGCTGCAGCCGGAGCGCCTCGACGCTGGTGCCGCCGTCGCCGGCGGTGGTGACCAGATCCTGCAGCGTACGCCGCACCTCCCGTACGCTGGCGGCGCTGTCGTGCAGCAGCGCCATCAACACGCTGGCGAACGGCCGCGAAGCGATGTACGACGGCCCGGCCGAGCGCGCCACATCGGCTGCCGGCGACTGGGCGGTGGAGCCGATCAGCGGATGGGCGTACAGGTCCTGCGCCCACTTCGATCCGAGCAGCCGTTCGATGCCCAGGCGCAGCCACTTGGCGCGCGAGTGCAGCGCGCCGGCGATCAGCTCGTTGGAAATCGTGACCAGCATGCTCACGAGCAGGAAGACGAAGATCAGGCCGATGATCGTGTCGAGGATTCCGGAACCAAACATAGAGCCTCCCAAGAGAAGACAATCCGATTGCGTGCGCCCAAAGCCACGAATCCGATCCTACGCTTGAGCCTGGCAAGGTTCCTTTTTATCTGCCTGCTTCGCGAGAAAACGCAAAGGGTCGCCTCCTCAAATTACCCAACTGGATGATTGGCATGCAATCAAGGTGAGGCACTTCAGTGGATTGACTTTCATCAACGTCTCGCTACTGCCTGCACGCAACAATGCCTGTTCGGCTCTGCGCCGAGAAAACGCAAGCTCACTCGCAAAGTTTTGCACGCACATCGGAGGAGCATCAACGTGGTGCAGCTATTCCCGCGCTTCACTCAGGAAACGCGCCTGATCCGTATCACCACACCGCTCGGCTTAGATACAGTGCTGGTCGAGTGCATTCGCGGCGACGAAAGCCTGAGTCGCGGCTATCGCTTCGAGGTGGTCGTATTGTCCACCGACGCCAGAATCCCGCTCAGGTCAATGATCGGTCAGCCGGCCCTGCTCGAACTGCTAACCGCCATGCCGGCCATGAAATGGCGCCCCATCCACGGCCACATCACCTCGGCACAGCTGACGGGTGCCGACGGCGGCTTCGCGCGCTACATGCTCATCATTGAACCGTGGTCGGCATTCATGGCGTACGGCCGGGACAGCCGGATATTTCAGGACAAGACCATTTTCGACATTCTCGACGCCGTGTTCCAGGGCTGGCAGGGCTTGGGAAAACTGGGGCCGGCATGGCGCTACGATATTGCCGAACGCAGCGTCTATCCTGTCCGTTCACTCACTTGCCAATACCAGGAATCGAACCTGGCTTTCGCTGAGCGCCTGTTACATGAGGAAGGTCTGTTTTACTTTTTTGAACACACTGCCGCTCGCGACAGCGACCACCTGGGCAGCCATACCATGGTCATCGCCGACCACAATGGCAGCTTCAAGGCAAACATGCAGGCCGAGGTACGCTTTACCCGTCCCGGCGCGGTCATGCGTGAGGACAGCATCGACCGCTGGCAAACGACGTTCCGCTCAGTTGTATCGGAAGTTGCCATCAGCAGTTGGGATTACCGTTCCTGCGGTAGCCGTCCGGTCAATGCCAGCGCTGAACCGGTCGGCGGGCCGCGGCTTGTGAGCAATGATGCCGCAGGCGCCTATGCTTACTCGACGCCGGCCCAAGGGCAGCGCATGGCCGACAGGCATCTGCAAGCGTTGTCTGTGGCACACGAAACCTACACCGGCGCCGGAACCGTGCGCACCTTCGCCCCCGGCTCGACATTCACGCTGCGCGATCATGCCGAATTTGACCATGCCGACGACGACGCCGCGCGTACTTTCTTGATCATGCGGGTGCAGCACTTGGCGCACAACAATCTCAGTGCGGAGCTGCAGTCGACGATCAAGCGAGCGCTGGGACCGAGCCCGGTGGTGCCGGCCGATGCCGCGAGAACCGCCATCGGCGACCGACCGCTATACCGCAACCAGATCGACGCCATCCGCAGCGCCGTACCTTACCGCAGCAGTAACGTCGACGGCCACGGCGTTCGCTTGCATCCGCGCCCCACTGTGAAGGGACAGCAAACGGCGATCGTCGTCGGTCCGCCCGGTGCGGTCACCTATACAGACCGCGACCACCGCATCAAGGTTCAGTTCCATTGGCAGCGCAATGGCGGCAACGACGACCTGAGCCACAGCCGCCTGAACCATCCGGCGCCGGCTGGCCACACCGGCGCACCGGCTGACGATCGCGCCGGCACCTGGGTGCGCATCGCTACGCCGCTGGCCCCGGTTGCCGGCGCCAATTGGGGCGCTGTTGCCGTGCCGCGAGTGGGCAGCGAAGTCCTGATCGATTTCATCGAGGGCAATATCGACCGTCCGGTCGTCATAGGCAGTCTGTACAACGGCAAAGGCCAGACCGACGCGCAGTACAACCAGCGCTCGCTCGGCGCCGGCGTCTCAACTGGCAACGCACCAGCCTGGTTTCCCGGCGAGAGCGGCGCGCACGCCCATCCGGCGTCGCTATCGGGCATCAAGACGCAGGCGATGAGCAGCAGCCAGAATGGCGGCGGCGCGTACAACCAGCTGGTGTTCGACGACAGCGCCGGCCAGTCGCGCGTCGCACTGCAAAGCCATGCCGGCCCACACACCGGCAGCGCCGAACTGAACCTCGGCACGCTGCGCCATCAGACCGACAATCAGCGGCTTGACCCGGTTGGCTTTGGCGCCGAGCTCAAGACGGCGCACAGCGCCGCCCTGCGCGCCGGCCGGGGATTGCTGCTTTCTACCGATGTGCGGCAGGGCGCCAGCGGCGCTCAGCTTGACTCGCGCGAGGCGTTGGCGCAAGTCGAGCGCAGCCATGAACTCCAAATGGCCATGGCCAGCACGGCGCAAAAGCACAATGCGGTACTGAAAGACGAGCAGGGGCAAGCTGAACCCGCGCCGGCGAAACTGCCGGCCATCAGTGCGATAGCGGCCAGCGTTGACGCTCTCAAGGGCGTTGAAGACAAGGTCACCGCCTATGCCGAGCCCCAGCTGCAACTGTCGAGCGCGGCTGGGATCGCCGCTACGACGCCGGCCGATGCGTTTATCGCCGCCGGCAACACCAGCAGCATCACTGCCGGGCAAGACATCAACCTTGCGGCGCAAGGCGGCAGCTTTTACGCCATCAAGGCAGGCATCAGCTTGTTCACGTATGGCAAGGCCAGCGCGAAGGATAAGCCCAACCAGGAAACCGGAATCAAGCTGCACGCAGCCAGCGGCAAAGTGAGCAGCCAGAGCCAGTCGGATGAGACACGCATCACGGCCGATAAGGCGATCAGCGTTGCCAGCATTACCAAAAGCATTACCGCAGCAGCGAAAAATCATGTGCTGATGACCGCGCAGGGCGCCTATATCAAAATTGAAGGCGGCAATATCATGATCCATGCGCCGGGCAAGGTTGAGTTCAAGGCGTCGAAAAAAGAGATCGCTGGGCCAAAGAACGTGAGTCGCGAACAGCTCGTGTTGAAGGAAAGCGGGCAGATAAAGGGATGCGAATTGAAACTGGCATCTGCAACCGAAGCGGGAGGTGCAAGTGTCAAACGATGACCCGATGGCGAATGGGGCCGGTGAAGCAATTAGCGCGCTCTTCAGAGAACACAAGCGCACCTTCTTGTTGCTGGATCCTTTCGCGGGCGAGCACTTGCAGCCGGCCATCGACGCGCTGACATCGCCACCGGCGCACTGCATGCGGATCGATGATCCCATCTTCAAAGAAGCGCCGCGGAGCGCACCGTTGTTGGTTGAACTGCTAAGTGCTGAGCAAGCTCATCACGACTTGCTGGCGCAGAGCATCACTCGCGCACAAGAGGAAGCAGCTCACGTCGCCGGCCTGCGCAGCGTCTGTGCCTGGTTGTTCACGGACGATTCGCTGAAGCGACTGCAGCTATCGCTGCGTCAAAGGCTCGATGCGCGCTATCCGGATGGCGAACGCATCTACCTGCGCTATTTTGATCCTCGGGTGATGCCACGCCTGGCCGATTTACTGAGGGCGACAACCGATCAACCATATAGCAATCTGTCACAACTATTTGGCTCTGTCCGTACGTGGTGCCATCTGAATCGCGAAGGTCAGTTGCAACGTTATGACAATCCCCGGCAAGGCAACCAAGGATTTGGCGGGTACTTGCGCTTTGACGAAAACACGGCTGCGTCAATTGACCGTATTGAGACCATCAATCTGACCGCACGTGCATTACTCGAACGATCGATCCCGTGCAAACAGAGTGACGATGGGATGATCGACACTCATCTTGTCAATGCCAAAAACTTAGGTTTGCAAAAATCTGCGGATTTGGTCGCTTATGTCTGGCGCGCTATCCGCTATGGACCGGCCTTCACGCGACAACCTGGTCTGCACGAACTGATCACGCAATCTGCAGTGAACGGAATACCTTTCGACGCGCTGATCGAAGGAGGATTTCCGTCATTCGCTTTAGACGTCAAAACCCTCAGTGAGAGCACAGCATGATCGGAAAGAAAGACTGCAAATTCTGTCAGAAAAACGGTTTGCTGTGGCTGCCTCTGCGCTACAGCGTAGTCGGTTCAGACTACCCGACGGCTTTCGACCGCTTGCCGGAAATCGGTGGCAAGAAGCTTGGGAAGGGAGTCGTCGATATCAAGCTGACTGACGGGAAAAGTAAATACGCAGTTCGCCTGCTGCGCCCAGGCTACCTCTACGTTTTGCTCGATCACCGGGGAGTACGATATTGGCTGGCCTATCAAGTACTTGACGACGCCTATTTATACGAATTTAGCGTCGAAAGCCCACCTCAAATTGAACCGCAGTTCAGTTGTGACCCGTCACTTTGCGGCGTCAACGCCAGTATGGTATCCATTCCGGACGCCAAGAATGTGAAGAAGTTATGGGCGCTATTTACATACGCCCCTCTGACCAAATCCAAGCTGTCAGAGTACAAGGCGAACGCGGACGCCTATGCGAGCGAAGGAAAGATGCAGACCTTTAGTCCCGCTGGCTGGCTGAACGGCAACACTGATCAATTGCATAGCTTGTTGGGGCCAGAATTATTGACCACTGTAGCCGAATACAGGCTCTTCACAGAGCCGGGCAACCCAGCATCGCCTCACGCACGACCGTTCGCAACGCCGTTAAGCCAGGCATTGCGTGAACAAATGATTCCCGCTACACGCGACGCTTACGGGGAAGCAGTGCCAAACGAGAAGGGCGTCTACGGCGGAAGGCTGGGTGGGCTGCAAGAGCTCATTACAAGGAATGGCTACGCCGCCTTGGTGCTGTACGACCACATCGGTGTGACGCAAGAATTGAACGACCATCGGAACGATGCTTTCTTACCGATAGATACCTTCATGGGACAACGTGAAGGCACCGGCCCTGACAACAGGCGAAAGTTCAACGTTCACAATGAGATAGACGCATGGCGCAAGCTTATGGAAAAAGGATTGGTAACTGACGCGGAGCACTCTGTTGAACGTGCCGATCATTTACGTCGAGTCGACAGAGAGCCGATCTTCATCGACGACTCCAGCGCGATGCGGGCAGATAAGTGCGCCAAGACGGGCGTTAAGCCGACCAACCGGGAATACCAAACTTTCCCCATGCGTAAAGAATGGGAAGACGCCCATCCTTCGATTGTGGAAGAACTTGAGCGCGAGAGGCAAGTTGACGAGGATAGCTACATCGAATTTGCGCACAACAAGGCTAAAAACGACTGGCGAGACCGGTATGCGCCATACCTTGACCTGGTGGAAATGCAGCACTTCAGCGACAAGATGAGTGAGCTCTCGAAGATGTGTCAAGCCAACGCAAGCAAGCGTTCTCCGCAACACATTTTATGGCTTAAATCTGCTCGCGTGCTTCAGGCATTTGATCTCTGCGATCAGGAAGATCCGATCTCTGGTGAAGCATTGAGCGCCCAAGTATTCCAATGCATATTCGGAATGGAGGCAACCGCGGATGCAGAGCGCATTCTGACGGAATGGGGTGCCGCTCTACAGGTAAAGCCAGAAAATCTCTTGCTACGCGCCTTTACTCGCGATCAGAAAGGGGTGAAAAAGGAAGCTGATAGAACGTTGGCCGAACTGACTGAAAAAATGGGGACCACTGAATTCCAAGTGTTACCTGCAACAAGCTGGCAGGCCGCGATCAAGGGTTTTGTCGGCGCAACGAAAGCCACAGACTCTGCGCTGGACGAGTGGATGCGTAAGCAAGGGCAGAGCAAGAACTACCTAAATCCAAAACACATTGCCAACATTGAAGCCAGATGTTTCTATTTTGTATCCACAGTAACACGCGCTGTTGCTAGGAGAAGTATCGGAGGCAAGCTCGATATGGCGTTCGTATCAAGAGCCAACGCTCTGTTGATGTCGCGGCTGGGTGACCTGGCAGCGAAACTAGAGCACGACACCTTGAACGCTAGAATAGATCCCACAAAATGGGATGACATCAAAAACAGATATAAGCACGCCGAAGCGCAAGCAAAAGCCGTCGAATCGCGCAAAACTGCCCAGCAGAAATACGCATATCGTCAGGCTCAGCGAGCAAAAGCAGCGTTAGAGCACGCCGCTATAGATTTGATTAACGACGCACAATGCAAGGCCAAATTGCACATTGCCCAAGGAGTAAAAAGTTTGGGTTGGAGGGAGATTCAGATCCAGCTTGAGGACAGCGCGAAACGTCATCGAAATTATGAAAGCGCAGCAAAGGCGCTGGAACGTAAGATCAGCCCGTCAGACAAAATACCCGTCGTACCATGCCCGACAAACAATTACCACCAGGTCCGCCTCGGTGGTGCATTAGCCGGCATAGAGAGTCTTGCGCTCTTGAGCAAGCTCCCCAGCTTCAAAGAGGCCGGTTTTAATATTGCGACCGCTGAAGCTCTTGCCTCAGCTCTAAGTATTTCGGCAATCGTAACGGACATGATGTATTCATACACAAAATCGGTCCGGGAGCTTCCGAAGTACGCAACGATAGACGGCATCAGTAAAGGCGGCGACATTGTTCGCGGCGGGTTCAAACTTACTGCCGGCGTTCTAGCTCTGTTCGCCGGACTCATCACAGCATACGCTGATCTCCCGAGTTCGACAGTTGAGCGCGTAAGTTATTGATTCATATAGAGGCGATGTTAAAAAATGCCACTACAGGAGGGTCAATTGGGTCTCAAGGGTGGGTTTCTTGATCGTCAGGGCGGTG